>JAZUJU010000127.1:0-35510 GCA_045642985.1 Bacteroidaceae bacterium
TCTTCCGACGGATAGCCGATGACCATTGCGCCTTCGTAGAATGTTCCGGCGGAACCGTTGCCGTTGTCACCGCCGTTGCCGAGCAGCAGGCCGCCTTTCTTGCTCATCGGGAAGTATCCCTCGTTCGGGTCCGGCGATTCAGGACGCACGCCGTCGTAGAATGTCACGACATCGGGAGTTGTGGCATCGCCGCCGCGCAAGTCCCAGTGATTGCCTCCGCCGCCGTTGACGTAGGCCGATACGAAACGCCAGTCGGTAATGGCCGGCACATCGTTCTTCTTGGCATCGAAACCGGAGAACAGCCCCGATTCCATGTCTGCCATAATCCACGGTCCCTGATCGTTGCCGCTGCCCCATGCCGTAGAAATGCCGAAATAGGTGGTCTCCATAGTACCGCGTCCCACAGCCCTGCCATTGGTCGAGGAATTGCCGTAGTCGAAGCAGCATCCGCTGTCGAAATGCGTACCATCAACAACATAGTAGATGCCCTCCGGCTCATCGTTGATTGCCAGATACGATGCATTGTTGTTACGCAGGCCCATACCAGGCATGAAATATGCTCCATAGACCTTGTGACCGTTCAGAACAGCCGGAGCCATGTCTGCAATGGGCAGGGTGTTGAATTCGCCCTTTGCCGGTCCTTTGAATGTGCCGGGGGTGGCCTGAATCAGGTCATTGCCATGCCCGGTCTGGTCATATATCACGGTAATGTAACCGATTGTTCCATCCAGGAATGCATCCTGAGCAGCCGCATCGGCGTATCCGCCTTTGACGGTTCCTATGTCGAGTGTCTGTCCGTCCGAATCGCGCATCACCTGATATAGCGGTCCGTCGTACTTGGAACATAGCCTTCTGGTAGTGCTGTGCGCAGCCACACACTGTGTTCCGTATTTCTCGTAAATATCGCACGGGCCATTGGCCGTACAACTGCAGACGGCAAGTGCAATGCCGGCCAGTACAATAGCAATCTGTTTCATATCGGTATCTGTTTATTCTTACTCTCTATTATGTGCAAAGGTAGTATATATGAATCTGATGTCATTCACGTTTGCGAAAATTATTCCTCTGGCTGATATGAATATGGAACAAGTTATTCTGAATCTCAGAAAAGCCTATGCAGGTCTCAGAGATTCACTCTCTTTTTTGCTTGATAGGCGTAAAAAAATTATTTTTGTCGAAGGAACAGGGACATCCATGATATAGATATATGGAATAAGTTGGGTAGAATATGGAACCAAGAAGAATAAATGTGGTTGCCGCCATCATTATCAGGGACGGAAAGCTGTTCGCCACACAGCGGGGATACGGCAAATGGAAAGACTGGTGGGAGTTTCCCGGTGGTAAGATTGAACAGGACGAGCTTGCCGAGGATGCACTGAAACGCGAAATCCGCGAGGAACTGGCAAGCGATGTCGAGGTTGGAGAACTGCTCACATCCGTAGAGTATGACTATCCGGACTTCCATCTTTCGATGCTGTGCTACCTGTGCAGCGTTGTCTCAGGCCAACTGTCACTGTTGGAGCATGAGGATGCGCGCTGGCTTTCAGCGGACGAACTGGATTCCGTCAACTGGCTTCCCGCAGATCTGGAGATACTTCCTTTGATTTCTGACATATTGAACGCTGATTGAATATTCTCAATTCCGCAAGAAAGTATGATACCGGTGGAATGAGCATTGCTGTTTTGGTCGAAAGCGTTGATTTCTGTTGTCGTCCTGTGCTGTACATTGTACATGCAAAATCAGCGTCCAGACATCCCTGCCGGTTCTTTTTTTTTGAGAGACTTTTCAGAGGATGTTGCACGTGTGTCCGGCGGTCTTGCTCAGACCGCTCCCGTTTCAGATATGTTTTGACTCCGGTTTCAGGAGCAGAGGCTGAGGTAGATTTGCCGTTTTGTGTATAGCGTAAGCACATCGGTTCTTCACGAGCGTGTCCATTTTGCCGGTACGGTGACGAACCTGCGCACGAAGAGTTTTTCCGTGTTCTGGCAGTCGAAGTTGCGTTCGCTGGCTCTGCGCTTGTTGTAGTACTCGATGATGGCCTTCCCAGAGTTGTCCCAATCGTTGGTCAGGATGCATCTGTACACGTATTCGGTGCCGAAGAGGATGTCGGACTCCTCTCCTGCGACTTCATCGCCCAGCTCTGTCCTCCAGCCTTTAGAAGATGCGTTCCAGCATATCCTTCTGATGGAACTTGACATTGGTGTTGCCGTCCCTGTTCCCGATGCCGACTATAAGGCCTCCCACCGATGCCACCCCCGGAAAGTAGCCGGACGCATTCTTGTACGAGTACTCGGCATCCTTCTTGCCGGCGGGTATGAACTGGTGGTCAAAGTCCAGATCTATGCAGTCACCGGGGGGGAGCTGCCCCGTGGCCTTCAGACACCTGAGCATCAGGGAGTTCATCCTGGAGACGACATTGAACTTGTATGTCTTTCCAGACCCGCTGCTGTGACTGGTGTTATCCTCGCTGAGTTTGCGCAGGGCACGCTCTATCGTATCCGAACTTGCTATCTTGATGCCGTGGCCGTCCCAGAAGGGCTTGATATCCATCACATTCTCGATGCAGTCACCTCCAGTGAGGTAGCAGCCGAGCAGAGACGCGAAGATGTCTCCGTGGCTGAAAGCGAGAAGAGTGCCGCGAGGACCGAGGGTCTTGTCGATGACATCCCGTACGCCGGATTTGTCAAATGTCTTGAAAATCGGAAATAAACCGCCGAAAGGGTTGATGTTGTGGGATTTTGTCTGTAATTTCGCCATGTCAGTGATAACACTTATTGTTTGAATACGAGCACTAAGATAGGTGAAATTTCTGACATTGTCAAGGCCTGATAAGCTTTTGTTTATCAGTCCTTTTGACAATCTTTTACTAAAAATGTTGCGGAATTAAGGGTTATATGGAAAAAAAAGTCTTTATTGGTTCTTCAAGCAAAACTAAGAATATTTGTACGAATATTGGGACCATATTAGAGCGATTAAAAATCACTGATATAGAATTAGAACCTATAAAGTGGTTTGACCTTGGCACTTTTACGACGTCCAATTCCACCTTTGACGAATTGATTCGTATAGCAAAAGAAGTTGATGCTGCTTTATTTATATTCAATTCTGATGATAAGGTAACAAATCAAGAAGGAAATGAGATGTTTACCACAAGGGGTAATGTCGTATTAGAGTATGGATTGTTCTCCGGTATATTAGGGAAGGATAAGGTCGCTATGATTAAGAGTGGTAATCCTGAATTACCTACAGATATGTACGGCATAAAATATATAGAATATAACGAAGGGAGAAGCAATACCTTTTCTGAAGAACTTAGATTATTTCTTGAAAAAGCCTTCAAAGAACCACCCTTCAAAGAACCACCCATAATCCCAGCTATACCGGCTCTTATTGTTGATACTGATAACAAAGCAGAAAACAAGAGACAAAGAGATTCAAAATTTGAAGAACTAAGACATATACTTGAAAAGGAAGATGATTATTATGTAATGGGGATGGGCGTAACCTCTTTCCTAAGGAATACTGCCATAGTTGAACAATTACTATTCGACGGTATTCATATTACGGTATTATTGATGAGCGTGAAATTAATTAAAGATACGTGGGATTGTGCTTTTCAATGTTTCTATAATGATCATACGCTGGGATGCCAGACAAGTTGTCCATACAATGATGCAATAATGGAAGGATGTCCATCCTCTCTTTTCAATTTTCTGATAGATAAGGATCACTTCATGAATTATCAGGGAAAAAAACATCAAAATCAGGGCAATAGAAATACGGTGGAAAGAGACCTTTATATGACCGCAATGGAAGAAGCCCTGAAAAACTGTACAAAATATAAGAAAACAGCTAAATCTTTAAAGAGAACGGACAAAAAGGTATGCTCATTCGAGTATTATCAGATGTTTTCGTTTTATCCATTAAGCATGACGGCTGTGAAGAAAAAAACAGGCTCGGGGAGTAGATTGATTGTAGAATATATTGTTCCTTTTACAGATAAAAGAATTCTTTTGGATGTGTCAGAAGAAGAGCATAAAGATATTTTCGATTTGTTTATCAATTTTTTTAAGAACACCTTGAAATCATCAAAGAGCAAAGGAGAGACTATTAATAAAAAAAAGCGAATACAATTTTAGTAAAAATAGAATATGATTGAAATAGAAATTAAGGTTCAAGTTTCGGAGCATGATATTTATCAAATTAGATCCTTTTTATTGCATAATGCGACTTTTGTAAATAAATCTTCTCAATCTGATGAGTATTTTACTCCATGCCATAGGAATTTTTTAAGTCCGGCATATCCTTTTGAATGGCTCAGCATTCGTGAAAGGGATACAGATATAATTCTCAATTATAAGCATTGGTATCCTGAAGGAGAAAAGGAATCCACACATTGTAATGAATACGAAGTGAAACTATCCAGCTACAATGATATAAGACTAATTTTTAAGGCACTGAATATTATATCATTATGCAAAGTGTCCAAAGAAAGAGAAGTTTTTAATTACAACGACGATTTTGAAATATCGCTGGATAAAGTCGACGAGCTCGGATGGTTTATTGAAATTGAAGTAATAAATGATATTTGGACTATTGAGGATGCTAACCAAAAGTTGTTGGATTTTTCCAATCAGATAGGATTGGATACCACAAATAGGAACTATAGGGGTTACCCTTATCTTTTGTTAGAAAAAAAAGGATTGATAAAATAATCATCATGACATATAATTATCATATAGACGAACGGTTTCTGAAACATTTCAAAAATATACATCAGGTATTTGTATACGTTATTGACAAGTGTAACTTGGAATGTGAGCAATGCCTGTATAAACCAAATATCAAGTTTTGTATAGGCAATGAAGAAATCCCGTATGATGAACTAATCGCTTTGATTTCTGACTTTAGAACAATGGGAGCGACCAAATTGTCAATATTAGGGGGGGAGCCGACTTTATATGGACAAAAGGATAATAATAAGCCGTTATTCGACTTGATAGCATATGCAAAGAAAAAATGCCATTACCAATACGTCAGACTTGATACAAATGGAACATTCAGCGAGGAGATATTATATAATGATAGCTTTAAATTATTAGATGAATTATCTTTTAGCTTAGATGGATATGATGCAGAAACAAATGATAGAATTCGGGCACAAGGCGTATTCGAAAAAGCAGTTGGCAATATCAGGCGCGCCGTCGAATTAGGTTACAATGTTCACATGACATCATGCCTATACAATGAAATGCTTGAAAAAGAGCCTAATGGAGACTATAAACTGGAACGGTTTGTTCATCTTGCAGAAGAACTGGGGGTTGCCGTACTTAATTTTCATAATTTAATTAAAGACGGGACACCAATTGATACTTGGTCAGGCGACCTTCAAATAGACCCTAAAGTTTGGAAAGAAGTCTATTATACACTACAAGATAATATTCGAAGTGGTAAATATCATATAGATTTACGTGTGCCGCAATCATTCATATCTAAAGAATGTTTTGATCAAAAACCTAGATACTATGGATTTTGCCCAGCAAAATTAGGCGAAAGAATCCTTGTGCATCCTAATGGTATTTTAAGGATTTGTTCAGGATTATTGGGAACAGCATATGGAGTTGCGAATTATTATGACAATAAAATTGTTTGGAACGAAGGCAAAACGAATGAATTGACAGATCATAAAATAGATGATTTCACTCCTTGTACCAACCGGAGCAAACATTCGTATGGAGATTTATATCCTTTGTGTTTTTCTTTTAAGCCCAACCAGAAAGAATATGTCTGGGAACGGAAAATTGAATGGGAAAACCATAATAATGTAAAACAATAACATTCCCATTATTACATGTGTAACCTGTTTTATCCGCTGATTGAAAATGAAAATGATTTTTACCGGCATCGTAATACTGGCTTTTGTACTTTCTTCATGCAATCAGCCAAATGCACCGTTCGATACTGAAAGGCTTGATGAATACTTCGAAGCCATCAGTCCGCGGTATATGGGTTCCGTGGCAATATCCATAAACGGAGAGACAGTGTATACTCACTGCAGCGGCATGTCGGACATCGATGCCGGCACACCCATTACCGGGCATTCCCGATTTATGATAGGTTCCATCTCGAAGACATTCACATCGGTGATGACCTTTATGGCAATAGACGAAGGACTGCTGTCACTTGATGACAATCTGGCCAAATTCTATCCCGAAGCGGGGATAATGAACGCAGACAAGATTACCATCAACGATCTGCTGTACCACAAAAGCGGTATCCACGATATTTTTGAAGGGACAGGGGATTACCTGGAATGGTATACATCTCCCCAAACCCGCGACCGGCTGATACACAGGATTGCCGATGCAGGAGCCGACACTATACCCGGAGCCGTCCAGCAGTACTGCAATTCCGGATATGTGCTGTTGTCATTCATATTGGAAGACGTATTCGGATGCAACTATGCAGAACTGCTGAATAATAAGATTACAGGACCGCTGGGACTGGCAGAGACATCGCTTTCGGACGGCATTGACTCCGAGAAAGGCGAGTGCAGGTCTTATGTTTACAACAACGGCTGGCAGCCGGATGCCGAAACCGATCCGTCCGTTCCGATGGGTGCCGGTGCTGTTATGTCGAATCCTGCAGACCTCATCAGGTTTGGTAATGCACTGTTCAATGATCAGCTCGGAGACAGCATACTGAGCCGTATGTCCAGAATTGACGGTTCTTTGGGACGCGGCCTGTTCCCATTTACATATTACGAAAAGAACGGTCTGGGCCACACTGGCGGCATTGACGGATTTCAGTCAGCCTTCTGCCATTTCAATGACGGAGACATCACCATTGCCATCTGCTCCAATGGCATTAATATTAATCAGAACGATATTCTGATAGCTATTCTGGATGCCATCCACGGCAAGGAATATGAAATCCCTAATTTGAAATATCTATCAGTTGACTCAGCCATTCTTGAAAGCTACACCGGTGATTATTTCAACAAGACTCTGAATCTCGGCATCAGCATCACTACGGATGGCAAATCGCTTACCGCTCAGGCTACCCGTCAGTCGGCATTCAGCCTGGATGCCACTTCAGATTCTGTGTTTGAATGTACAAGAGCTGGAGTGGTCATCAGCTTCAAGGACGGTAATCTGATCCTGAATCAGTCCGGTCAGACATTTACATTTGTCAAACAGGAATAACCAATTATAATCCAAATATGAAAATGCAAGGAATTGCAGCAGTTTTTATCGCCGTTATGCTGCCGGTGCTGGCAATGGCCGAAGAGGCTCAGGTCAGAGTGACTTATTATTCGCCGGAGATTGTGCGAATTGAGAAGACTATGTCGGAATTCCGCACTTCACCGAGTGTGAGCGTGGTCTTGGAGCCTCAGGTCGTCACCAAACCCAAGGTCAGAGTCGAAGTGGGTAAGGACGGAAGCGTCACATTTTCAGACCGCTCCGGACACAGACTTCTTAAAGAGGGTCCCGCGAATTTCGAAGAGATAACATCAGGCCCGGACAAGGGAGCCTGGAGGGCAGGGCAGAGCTGGATGCTCGATGCCGACGAGCCTATCTACGGACTGGGATTCCTGCAGAACGGTAAACTGAATCTGCGCGGCGAAAACCGCACTATGATCCAGTCCAACACCGAGGACTATGCCAATTTCTTCCAGTCCATCAAGGGATACGGTATCTTCATCGACAACTATTCTCCGACCGAGTGGAAGGACGACGGCAGATGTCTGAATATCACATCGCAGGTGGCCGAAGAGGTGGATTACTACTTTATTTACGGCGGCAATGCTGACGGAGTGATTTCCGGACTGCGTACCCTGACCGGCAAGGTGCCGATGAACGCTCTCTGGACATACGGCTTCCACCAGAGCCGCGAGCGCTACAAGACGCAGAAGGAACTGCTTGATGTGGTGAAGGGATATCGTGCCGCACAGGTTCCGCTGGACGGAATCATACAGGACTGGCAGTACTGGGGCAACAACTATCTGTGGAACGCTATGGAGTTCCTGAATGCTGATTTCCCAAACGCCAAGGAGATGATAGACCAGACTCACGCGATGAACGCTCATATGTCAATCTCAATCTGGCAGTCGTTCGGCCCGCAGACCAAGCCTTTTGCCGAGCTCAAGGAGAAAGGACTTCTGCTTGACTTTCTGACATGGCCAAACAGCGGACTGGCCGAATACTGGCCGCCGCGAATGGACTATCCGTCGGGAGTTCTCTGCTACGACGCCTATAGCAGCGAGGCCCGCGACATCTACTGGAAACACCTGACACGCCTGTACGACCTGGGCATCGATGCCTGGTGGATGGACTCGACTGACCCAGACCATAATTATAAGGAAGGAGACTTCGACCAGATGACAGCAATGGGTTCACTCAGAAGCGTCCGCAACATCTATCCTCTGATGTGTGTGGAGGGCGTCTATGACCATCAGCGTGCAGTCAGCAATGACAAACGCGTATTCATTCTGACCCGTTCTTATTTTACCGGTCAGCAGCGTACAGGAGCCAACACCTGGACTGGCGATACACAGTCCACCTGGGACGACTACCGCAAGCAGATCACTGCCTGCCTGAACTATACGCTCACAGCCAATCCTAATGTAAACAGCGACATAGGAGGCTTCTTCCCAAGCGGGTACAACCGTCCCGGACAGACACAGACCTGTTCGCAGAACCCTCTGTTCCAGGAACTTTACGTCCGCTGGCTTCAGTTCGGTCTGTATAATCCGATGATGCGCAGCCACGGTGAATCGTCGCGCCGCGAGATCTGGGAGTTCGGGAAGAAGGGCGAACCGATATACGACGCTATCGAAAAGACCATCAGAATGCGTTATTCACTGATTCCGTACATCTACAGCACAGCCTGGCAGGTGACCAGCAACGACGACAGCTTTATGCGCGCCCTCATTATGGATTTCAGGAACGACCGCAAGGTGTGGGACATGACCGACGAATTCATGTTCGGACGCTCGTTGCTTGTAGCACCGGTCACACGTGCCCTCTACACAGACGAACAGCGCCGTTGGAGCACCGATGCTCCCGACTGGACAGCCGCCAAACAGATGGATGTGTATCTTCCGGCCGGTGCAAAGTGGTACGACTACTACACCAATACTCTGTACAATGGCGGCCGTGAGGTCAGCGTGGATGCATCCATAGACCATTGCCCGCTGTTTGTACGCGCAGGTTCGATTCTTCCGATCGGTCCTGATGTGCAGTATGTCGCCGAGAAGCCGTGGGACAATCTTGAAATCCGTGTATATGGCGGCGCTGACGGCCACTTCACTCTGTACGAGGACGAAGGCGACAGCTACAACTACGAAAAGGGTCTGTACTCAACCATCGATTTCTCGCTGAAAGGTTCGAAACTGACCATCGGCACGCGTCAGGGCTCGTATCCCGGCATGCTGGGCAGCCGCAGGTTCAACATCACTTATATCTGTGGCGGCACAATAAAGACCGTCACCGTCGATTACGACGGCAACGGCCAGAGTATCAATTTGTAAACAGCTGGTTTACATACGGTTAGTCCATCGGATAGACGACCCCCCAATCGTGACGGAGGTCGTCCATCTGTTTCATGATGTCAAGTGTCTCCTGATGAGGCATATACGGCGATTCCAGCAGTCCCTTGCTGATGGCATCGAACGATGCGGTCACCTGATATTCGTAGCCGGTAATCTGAGTGTCCGGAATGCGGTATTTTCCGACCGGTGTATAATCCTTGAAGACGGTGGCGCTCTGCGGACAGTTGATGTTGTCCACCAGAATGTAGCCCTCGCTTCCGCAAATCTGACCGATGCGTCCGCACAGGCACAGGGTGCTGGCCTGCAGGTTGGCGATGCGGCCGTCGCCGTACTCCAGTGAAATCATATCGTGCATATCCATTCCTGTCTTTCCCTTGACACAAGACGATGTGGTCCTGACGATGTCCGTACCGAAGAACATCCGGCAGAAGTTCAGGCTATAGACACCAAGGTCGAGCAGGGCTCCTCCGCACAGGTCGGGGCGCAGGATCCGTTCCTTGAACTCCATATAGTAGCAAAGACTGGCATTGAGCAGACGCGGCTCGCCTATTGTACCGCTGTGGAGCAGTTCCTTGATTTTCAATGACAGTGGCATATAACGTGTCCAGATTGCTTCGGTAATGAATATACCTTTTTTATGGGCCAGATCCAATAGTTGCTCCGCCTGACGGGCATTGGCCGTGAATGCCTTTTCGCAAAGAACCGGCTTACCGGCATTGATGGCCAGCGATGCGTGCTCGAAATGATGAGAGTGAGGGGTTGCGACATATACCAGATCGACATCGGGGTCCTCCACTAGTTCACGATACGAGCCGTATGCCTTTTTGAATCCCCACTGGCGTGCAAAAGCCTCAGCTCTGCCAATATCACGTGACGCTATTGCATACTTCATTTCAGGGTCAAGTCCTGTCAGCGTCTCCGCCATCTTGTCGGCAATCCAACCGGCACCTATAATTCCTACATTTTTCATACACTGCAAATTATCATTAATCTATTGATTTCGGATGCACGAAGTAAGAAATAATATCGTAAAACTGCAATAAGTGCGGTCGGGAAAAGGAGATTTTATTGCAAATTGCTAACTGGGTTTGCACAACTGCGGCATAAAGCGGATACTTTTCAACAAAAAGGCTAATTTTCATCATTAAATTGTTCTATGTTGAAAAGTGTGGGTAACTTTGGGCGTCAAAAATAAAAACCTACAGTAATGAAGCATAATTTTTGCGCAGGTCCGGCCGTCCTTCCTCAGGAGGTAATTGAGAAGTCAGCTAAGGCTGTTTATGATTTCGAAGGTACAGGAATCTCTCTTCTCTCTATCAGCCATCGTTCAAAGGAGTTCAAGCCAGTCGTTGACGAGGCTGAGGCTCTGGTCAAGGAAATCCTTTCCGTTCCCGAAGGCTATTCCGTACTCTTCCTCGCAGGCGGTGCAAGCATGGAATTCTGTCGCGTTCCTTATAATTTCCTCAATAAGAAGGCTGCTTACCTGAATACCGGTGTGTGGGCAAAGAAGGCTCTCAAGGAGGCCAAGGCTTTCGGCGAAGCTGTTGAAGTCGCTTCTTCGGCAGACAAGAATTTCACCTACATCCCGAAGTCTTTCGAGATTCCGGCAGATGCCGACTATTTCCACTTCACGACCAACAATACCATTTACGGTACCGAAATCCGCAAGGATCTTGACAGCCCGGTTCCATTGATTTCCGATATGTCATCGGATATCTTCTCGCGTCCGATCGATGTCAGCAAGTACAACTGCATCTACGGCGGCGCACAGAAGAATCTTGCTCCTTCGGGTATGGCATTCGTAATTGTAAAGAACGACGCTCTGGGCAAGGTTGACCGCTACATCCCGACGATGCTGAACTACCAGACTCACATTGACAACGGCTCTATGTTCAACACACCTCCTACATTCACTATCTACGCAGCTCTGGAGTCACTGCGCTGGCTCAAGGCTCAGGGTGGCGTCGAGGAGATGGCAAAGCGCGCCAAGGTCCGTGCAGACATGCTCTACAGCGAGATTGACCGCAACAAGCTGTTCGTCGGCACTGCTGTCGACGAGGACCGTTCGTATATGAACATCTGCTGGGTAATGGCCGAAGAGTACAAGGAGTTGGAGGAGGATTTCCTGAAATTCGCACAGGGCAAGGGTATGGTCGGAATCAAGGGCCACCGTTCAGTTGGCGGTTTCCGCGCATCTTGCTACAACGCACTGCCGGTTGAGAGCGTTCAGGCTCTTATCGACTGCATGAAGGAGTACGAAGCAAATCATTGATAACTTAACTGATTCAGATATGAAAGTACTGGTCGCCACATCGAAGCCCTTTGCAAAGGTTGCTGTTGACGGAATACGTGAGATAATCGAAAAGGCCGGTTTCGAGCTGGCACTGCTGGAGAAATACACCGACAAGTCCGCTCTGCTGGGCGCTGTTGCTGACGCTGACGCAATCATCATCCGCAGCGACATAATCGACGAAGAGGTTTTCGATGCAGCAAAGAAGCTTAAGATAGTTGTACGCGCAGGAGCAGGTTACGACAATGTTGACCTGGTATCAGCCACCGCTCACGGCGTGTGCGTGATGAACACCCCGGGTCAGAATGCCAACGCTGTTGCAGAATTGGTTCTAGGTATGATGGTATATGCCGTACGCAATTTCTATAACGGAACATCAGGCAGCGAGCTTATGGGCAAGAAGCTTGGTATCCACGCATTCGGAAATGTCGGCCGCAATGTCGCCCGCATCGCCAAGGGTTTCGGAATGGATGTCTACGCATTCGACGCATACTGCCCCAAAGAGGCAATCGAGGCTGCAGGCGTTCATGCAGTTGATTCACTGGAAGAGATGTACAAGACTTGTCAGGTCATCTCACTGCATCTTCCGGCAACTGACGAGACAAAGAACTCCATCGGCAGGAAGCTTGTGAGCCTGATGCCGAAGAACGGTCTGCTGGTCAATTCCGCACGCAAGGAGATTATCAACGAGGACGAACTAATACAGCTGATGCAGGAGCGCGACGACTTGAAGTTCGTAACCGACATCCAGCCGGCGGCATCGTCGAAATTCGAGGAACTTTTCGCAGGCAGATACTTCTCGACCCCCAAGAAGATGGGTGCTCAGACTGCCGAGGCAAACATCAATGCCGGACTTGCAGCTGCAAACCAGATTGTGGGTTTCATCAAGGACGGTTGCACAAAATTCATGGTCAACAAATAATCAGTGAAATAAACGACTAACACAAGGGACAGACATCCGATTCGACCTGAATCCGGTGTCTGTCCTTTTGACTTAAATAATAAACGATATGGCAATAGTAAAACCGTTCAGGGGAATTCGTCCTCCGAAAAGTCTTGTAGAGAAGGTACAGAGCCGTCCTTACGATGTTCTGAACTCAGAAGAGGCCAGGGCAGAGGCCGAAGGGAATGAAATGTCTCTCTATCACATAATCAAGCCTGAAATCGATTTTCCGGCAGGTACAGAGGAGACTGATCCGCGCGTCTATGCAAAGGCGGCCGAGAATTTCGCCAGATTTCAGGCGAACGGATGGCTGATGCAGGACGAAAAGGAGCAGTACTACATCTACGCACAGACCATGAACGGCAAGACTCAGTACGGTCTTGTTGTAGGTGCATATGTCAATGACTATCTGACAGGCAACATCAAGAAGCACGAGCTGACACGCGCCGACAAGGAGGAAGACCGTATGAAGCACGTCCGCGTGAACAATGCTAACATTGAGCCGGTATTCTTTGCCTATCCTGACGATGCAGTGCTCGATGCCCTTGTGGCACGATATACAAAGGGACAGCCCGAGTACGACTATGTGGCAGCCGGAGACGGTTTCCGCCACCAACTCTGGATAATTGACAACGAAGATGACATCAGATGCGTCACCGAACGCTTTGCCGCCATCCCGTCACTTTACATCGCGGACGGACACCACCGTTCGGCTGCAGCCGCACTGGTAGGAGCCGAAAAGGCAAGACTCAATCCTAACCATACAGGCAAGGAGGAATACAACTACTTCATGGCCGTATGTTTCCCGGCTAGCCAGCTGACCATCATCGACTACAACCGCGTCGTGAAGGATCTGAACGGCATGAGCGCTGCGGAATTCCTGACCTCTCTCGAAAAGAACTTCATCGTTGAGAAAAAGGGTGCGGACATATTCAAGCCATCGGAGCTGCATACTTTCTCGCTCTATCTGGAAGGTATCTGGTACAAGCTTACAGCAAAGCAGGGCACATACGATGACAATGACCCGATAGGCGTTCTGGACGTAACGATCTCGTCCAATCTCATTCTGGACGAACTGCTGGGCATAAAGGATCTGCGTCGTGACAGCCGCATCGACTTCGTGGGTGGAATCCGCGGCCTTGGCGAACTGAAGCGCCGTGTTGACAGCGGTGAGATGAAAATGGCTCTCGCTCTCTACCCAGTTTCGATGAAGCAGCTTATGGACATAGCCGACAGCGGCAACATAATGCCTCCAAAGACCACCTGGTTCGAGCCGAAGCTGCGTTCCGGGCTCATCATTCATTCTTTGGACTGAGCAATCAGGAGCGAGGCATCCTTCTCAGCCTCGGTAAGCCGCGCTATTCTGTCTGTGAGGTCCGCTACAAGTGAGCGGCGCATACGCAGCTGGTATCTGCAGTCGTATGGAGCGTGGTCGGTATCTCCGTCTGTAACGCGGAACTCACCGTATTCTTCGGAGACGACAGTGAGGCCGAAATCCTTGACGGCACGCATCACCTCGTTCATGCTGGCATAGCGTGCCATCACCGTGATGTCATCAAGCACGTAGCGGGTGACGGTCTGGCTGGCTGCAATCACGTCGGCAGCAGCTCTCCTGTATGCCTCAATCAGTCCGCTGGTACCTAATTTGACTCCGCCGAAATACCTGACCACAGCCACAAGTATGTCCGTCAGACCTGCGCTGTTTATCTGTCCTAGAATAGGCTTGCCGGCGGTTCCCGAAGGTTCTCCGTTATCGTTCGCACGCCATTCGGCACGCTCTGCTCCGAGCATATAGGCATAGCAGCAGTGACGTGCGTCATAGTACTCTTTCTGCAGGGCGGCGATATGCTCGCGGACCTGTTCGGTATCGGTGACGTTCCATGCAAACGAAATGAAACGGCTGCGCTGCTCAACGAACTGCGATGTGGCTCCGCCGGAGATTGTCAGGTAGCTGTCGTTCTCTGTCATAGCGACAAAGATAGTCACTTATTGGGTTCCTGTAGAGCATAATTGCCGATAATTGGTTATATTCGCAGAAATTAATAACCTGAATATATGCAGACTCTCAGATTATCAAAGCTCGCATTCGGCCTTGTGGTCGCAGCATCCGTCATCTGTTCCTGCGGCAGTGAGGTGCCGGCAGACGAGAACGGCCATAACCTGTGGTTCCATTCCCTCAGCAATGGAGAGACACAGATTCTCTCTTCGGAAAAGACAACGCTCGGCATCGCCGACAGTGAAATTCTGAATTACTGGAAAGGAAAGCAGACAATAACAGGAGTCGTATGCAGGGATCCGGAACCGTCACTCGGCAGGGAGGGATACCGCATCGAATTCGGCAAGAAGGAGATATCAATTTATTCCAATTCTGAAATCGGCGTTCTGTATGGTGTGTACGACCTGCTGCGCCGTCAGGAAACCGGTAATGTTCCGACCGACGGACACATCACCGAGATTCCCGCATTCGATGTGCGCATCCTGAACCACTGGGACAACCCGAACCTGACGGTCGAGCGCGGTTTCGCAGGAAAGTCTCTGTGGAAATGGGAGGAACTGCCGGCCACTATACGTCCTGAATACGAAGAGTACGCGCGCGCAAACGCATCGGTCGGAATCAACGCCACCGTGCTGAACAATGTGAATGCCGATCCCTGTATGCTGACCGAAGAGTATCTGAACAAGGTCAAGGTCCTTGCCGACATCTTCCGCCCGTACGGACTCAAGGTATATCTTTCACTGAATTTTGCCGCTCCCAAACATCTGGCAGGTCTTGATACTTCGGATCCGCTCGATCCCGAGGTCATCAGATTCTGGAACGACAAGGTAGCAGAGATATACTCAATCATCCCTGATTTCGGAGGTTTCCTGGTAAAGGCCAATTCCGAAGGACAGTCGGGTCCGCAGGACTACGGACGCTCGCATGCAGACGGCGCCAATATGCTGGCAGATGCTCTGAAGCCCTACGGCGGTATTGTGATGTGGCGTGCGTTCGTATATGCCGCAACAGCCGAAGACAGGGCAATGCAGGCTGTGGATGAGTTCATGCCTCTGGACGGACAGTTCCGCGACAATGTAATCATCCAGATAAAGAACGGACCTATAGATTTCCAGCCGCGCGAACCGTTCAGTCCGCTTTTCGGTCAGATGGAGAGTACCAAGATGATGGTCGAGGTACAGGTTACCCAGGAGTATCTGGGACACTCAAATCATCTTGTATATCTGCACCCGATGTGGAAGGAGTGCCTTGACAGCGATACATACTCAAAGGGCGAAGGCTCTACCGTAGCACGGATTACAGAGGGCAAACTTCACGGTTACAAGGTCTCGGCCATCGCCGGAGTATCGAACATCGGCGATAGCATTAACTGGTGCGGACATCATTTCGCTCAGGCAAACTGGTACGCTTTCGGACGTATGGCCTGGAATCCGGAACTCACTTCGGAACAGATTGCAGACGAATGGCTCAAGCAGACCTTCACCGACAATGCAAAGTTCGTGGAACCGATCAAGACTCTTATGCTTGAATCGCGCGAGAATACGGTACATTACGAGATGCCTATGGGACTCCATCACATCTTTGCAGGAGCGGGACACTATGGCCCTGGACCGTGGGAGCAGTCAATGCGACGCGACTGGTCACCGACATTCTACCACAAGGCTGCTGCAGACGGCATCGGATTTGACAGGACGATGGAGGGCAGCGGGGCAGTCGCCCAGTATCATGAGCCGCTCAAATCGATGTTCGACAATGTGGAAACCTGTCCTGAGGACCTTATCCTGTGGTTCCATCATCTGCCATGGGACTACACAATGAAGAACGGTGAAACTCTCTGGAATGCCTTGTGCCATACTTATCAGAAAGGTATTGACGCGTCATACGCATATATCGGCACTTGGAACTCAGTCAAGAAATACGTTGATAACCAGCGTTTCAACCAGGTCAGTGCAAAGCTGGTCCGTCAGGCCAAGGATGCACTGTGGTGGAGGGATGCCTGCATCGGATACTTCCAGCAGTTCTCGAATATGGAACTGCCGGCAGACTGTTCTCCGTTCCAGCACACATACGAAGAACTTCACAGGTACAGACTCCGTATTTCCAACTACGAGACTCCGGCGCTTGACGTGCTTCCCGAATACGAACTTGCAAAATAGAATATTGGCTTGACCATGCAGAGTAAACTGTTGGACAATCTTCTGAACGGATGCCAGGGCTTTCCGGTACTGCCGATAATGACACACCCTGGCATTGAACTGACCGGAAAACGTGTCATCGATGCCGTCACCGACGGGCAGACACATTTCGATGCAATAATGGCATTGAGAGAGAATTTCCCGCACTCACTGGCATCAACCACAATAATGGATCTGTCGGTCGAGGCTGAGGCTTTCGGTGCAGAGGTGGTATTTACTGACGACGAGGTTCCTACCGTCACCGGCCGTCTGCTGAATTCGGCCGATGATGTGGCGGCGCTGGCGGTTCCGTCTCTGGAATCAGGCCGCATCCCGCAGTACCTGAAGGCCAACAAGCTGGCAGCCGCCGCTCTGGACAAGCCTCTGTTCGGCGGTTGCATAGGCCCATTCAGCCTTGCCGGCCGCCTGTACGATATGACGGAACTGATGATGGCAATGTACATCGAACCGGAAACGGCAACCGCTTTGCTCGACAAATGCACTGATTTCCTCCTTAGGTACGTCAAGGGCATCAAGGAGAGCGGTTCGGCCGGCGTCGTCATGGCAGAACCCGCATCCGGACTTCTTTCTGACGAGGACTGCATGACATATTCCACCAGATATGTAAGGCGCATTGTAGACGAATTGCAGGATGATAACTTTACGGTAATTCTGCACAACTGCGGTAACATGGGGCAGTGTACCAATGCTATGGTCGCGTCGGGAGCAGCAGCGCTTCATTTCGGCAACGCCATCGACATGTCTCAGGCACTGGCTGCAGTTCCGGCAGACATCGCCGTTATGGGCAATGTGGATCCCGTCGGCATCATGAAACTCGGTACACCCGAAATGGTCGCTGAAAGCGTCAGGAAACTGCTTGAGACGGCCGCAGGGCATCCGAATTTTATCCTTTCGACAGGCTGCGACGTCCCGCCGGCATCGCCCGCAGAGAATATCTCGGCATTCTTCAAGGCCGCAGGATATACTGCTGACTGAATTAATGAAATGAATCAACAAATATTTAGAGAGATATGAATTCTGACCAGATCAGGCTGATGGAAGATACCATCGAGCGTAAAAACAGTAAAGTACCGGTAGTGTTCATCGCCGACAGTCCCTGGATTCCGGGCTACTGCGGTCACACATTCTGCGACTATTATTCGCGTAACGATGTGTTTGTAAATGATAACCGCAAGATTATCAAGGATTTCCCCGAGGCTATTTTCGTTCCCGGGTGGTGGGTCGAATACGGTATGACTGCCGAACCGAGCGGATTCGGTTGCCCGATGTGCTTCTTCGATGACAACCTGCCGCATATGCATCCGCTTACCGAGGATCTCGACAATGCCGAAGCAATCTTCAAAAATCTGCGTCTGCCGGATCCGAAACGCGACGGAATGATGCCGTTCATCCTGAACCAGCAGCGTATGTACCAGCCGATAATGGAGGCTGAAGGCGAACAGGTCTATATGGTCTGCGCCCGCGGTCCGTTCACTGTCGCTTCGCACATTTTCACGGTCACACAGCTGCTAATGTTTATGATGATCAATCCCGAGGCTGCCGATTCTCTGCTGCGCAAGACAACTGACTGTGTAAAGCTGTGGCTCGAAGCTCAGCTGGAGAATGTCAGAACTGCCAAGGCAATAATGGTGCTTGATGACGTATGCGGCTATTTCAGCCCCGAAGACTTCCAGAATATGTGTATGCCGTACATGAAGGAGATTTTCTCGTCGTTCCCGGAACTCCATCACTATTTCCACAATGACTTCACATCCAATTCATGCTATCCGCATCTTACTGAAATGGGAGTGGATGTATTCAACTTCACCCATCTTCAGGAAATAGGCGAAAGCCGCAAACTGGCCGGGGACAAAGTCATCCTGATGGGAAACGTGCCTCCGATGCTCCTGACAGGTGATGACGCTCAAAAGGTGTACGACACAACACGACAGACCATCGACAGTTACATAGCCGCCAACGGTAGTCACAGGGGTCTTATGCTGAGTACAGGAGGAGGTCTGCCTATGGGAGCCAGGCGCGAGAATATCGATGCCCTGATTTCGGCAGTCAGAGACTTCAACGCAACACTCTGAGATGCATGTATCGCTTATTCAGTGTGCTCCTGAACCGGGAGGCATAGAAGCGACACTGGAAAAAATCGGAAATCTGACAGGTCCGGGCACTGGCGCTGACCTGTACGTCCTGCCCGAAATGTTTGCAACGGGACAGTGTCTTAACCCCGAAACGGTTGCCCAGTGTATGGACGGCAGCATCGTCACTTGGATGCGGACTATGTCTGCAAACCTCGAAGCTGCAGTTGCAGGCAGTGTCGCAATCTGCGAAAACGGGAAATACTACAACCGTTTCTGTTTCGTGAAACCAGATGGCGATGTAGTCTGTTACGACAAACGGCATCTGTTTACATATTCCGGCGAAGGCCGGTACTTCAGTCACGGAAACGATAGGGTAGTGACAGAATTCCGCGGAGTCAGAATACTTCTGCAGGTGTGCTACGACCTACGGTTTCCTGTATTTGCCCGCAATAACGATGATTACGATTTAGCCATATACGTCGCAAACTGGCCGGTTGCCAGACAGAATTCCTGGGATGTGTTCCTGCGTTCGAGAGCAATGGAAAACCAGTGCTTCGTGGCGGGCGTCAACCGGGTTGGCGATGACGAGTACGGTCACTATGACGGCCATACGGCTTTCATCAGCCCTTACGGGGAAACCCTGGCAGCGGCAGCCGACAATGAGGAACAGATTGTTACAGGCTTCGCAGATATGGACAGACTGGTTCATTTCCGTACAAAATTCCCCGTAATGCAGGATGCCGACCGATTTGAACTGAGAAAAAACTGAGCGCCCCGGAAATCTTTCCGCCGATAAATGGTGTCTTTTACAAAAAAGCACTACCTTTGCAACGGAAAGATGCCAGAGTGATCGAATGGACCGGACTCGAAATCCGGCGTACGGCCTAGCCGTACCGTGGGTTTGAATCCCACTCTTTCCGCAAAGCGCTGCAAAGCAATGAAATGGTCTCGCCAAGCGAGGCCGTTTTTAATACCAGAGCCCCTTGGAACGTTGAAAGCTCGCTTTCATAAGTCCAAGGGGCTCTGGTATTAAAAACGGTATGACCGCCGTGGTCATACCGTTTCATTGCGCTGTTCCTGATACCGCATAACCCCTCCCAGCGTTTTGCAAGGGCCCCCGCGGCAAGCGAAAAGGGATCGACGAAGTCAATCCCTGAAACCATCAGACTGACGAGCGTCAGCAAGTCAGTCACAAATCCAAGACTGACGAGCGCAGCAAGTCAGTCACAAATTGACGAGCGCAGCAAGTCAATCCGTATTACTTAAAAATCTCCGATACGATCCGTTCCGCCAGTCCCTCCTCCTCGGCCCGAATGACAACTCTCGAAACGTCTCCGCCCAAATCGGAGTGAGCATACATATAGTCGACAAAGGCACCGGCCTCATAAAGCCGTTCCATAACACCGGCCAAAGCACCGGGAGAATTAGGGCACTTGAAGTAGATGACATTATTCAGACTGACAGCATAATTATTGTCTGTCAGCAGTTTGTAAGTGCGGTCCACATCTTGGGGCCCGACGAGAATACGGACCAGTCCGAAATCCTCGTTTTCCGAAACCGTAAAACTCAGCATGTTGACATTGTTGTCACCCATCAACTTGGCTATCTCTGCAAATTTGCCTTTACGGTTCTCTACAAAGGCTGTTAATTGTCTGATGATCATAATTGTAAGTTTTACTGTAATTTACGATGGTCAATCGCTCTCTTTGCCTTGCCGGTGGTACGCTCAATGGTATTTGGCTGCACTATTCTGATGTCCGGCTGAATACCTATTACGCTCTGAACGCGGCCGGCAAGTCTCTGCTTCAGATTCATCAGCACGTTCATCTTGTCTGAGAAGAACTCCGGTCTGACCTCTACCTGAATCACAAATGTGTCAGTGTTGTTGACACGGTCAACCTCAATCAGGAAATAGGGCTCGTATTCCGGGAACTCCAGCAGGATGGATTCTATCTGTGACGGGAATACATTCACGCCACGAATTATAAGCATATCGTCACTTCGGCCAAGAATCTTTCCCATTCTGACCGTGGTCCTTCCGCAATCGCAGACATCGTAGTTCAGAGTCGTAAGATCGCGTGTACGGTAACGTATCATCGGCATTCCCCATTTGTCCAGAGTAGTGAATACCAGTTCACCGCTCTGTCCCGGCTCGACCGGTTTCAGCGTTATCGGATCGACTATTTCGCTGTAGAACAGGTCTTCGGATATGTGGATGCCGTTCTGGCACTCGCATTCACCTCCCACACCAGGGCCGCTGATTTCTGTCAATCCATAGATGTCGTATGCCTTGATGCCCAGTTTGTTCTGAAGTTCCTGACGCATATTGTCAGTCCAGGGCTCCGCACCGAAAATTCCGACGCGCAGGGCAAGTCCCTTAGGATCAATACCGGACTTTTCAATCTGCTCGCACATATACATGGCATACGACGGGGTGCAGGCAATGGCAGAAGTATGGAAATCAGCCATAAGCTGTATCTGCTTAGAAGTGTTGCCGGTGCTTGCCGGAATTACAGTGGCTCCAATCTTCTGGACGCCGTAATGCAGGCCGAGACCGCCAGTAAACAGGCCGTATCCGTATGCAATCTGTATGAGATCCGAATTGCTGAGCCCGAAAGCGCTCAGGCAGCGTGCCACAGCTTCCGACCAGTTCTCCAGGTCCTTTTCGGTATATCCCACCACAATCGGCTTTCCGGTAGTTCCAGATGATGCGTGCAGACGAATAATATCAGACATCGGCACCGCCATCATTCCGAAGGGATAGTTGTCACGCAGATCCTGCTTTACAGTGAAAGGCAGCTTTACGATATCGTCTATCGTGTTGATATCCTGCGGGCACAGACCGGCATCGTCCAACTTTTTTCTGTAGAAAGTCGAGTTCGCATAGGCGTGAGCTACAATACGCTTCAACTTTTCTCCCTGCAGCTGCCGCATCTGCTCACGCGGCATGCACTCCATCGTCCTGTTCCAAATCATTTTACAGCGATTTGATATTCTGACGGCAAAATTAGCAAAAGAATGTCGTAACTTTGCGCGGTTTCCAGTAAAAGGATTTATTATGAACGATGTGTATATTCTTGGAATAGAGTCTTCGTGCGATGATACATCGGCTGCAGTGCTTAAAAACGGAGAACTGCTGGCCAATGTGACGGCAAGTCAGAAAGTCCACGAGGAATATGGCGGAGTAGTGCCGGAACTGGCCTCAAGGGCACACCAGCAGAATATCGTTCCGGTGGTGGACACGGCTTTGAAACGTGCCGGAATCAGCAAGGAACAGCTGTCTGCCGTCGCTTTCACCAGAGGTCCCGGCTTGATGGGCTCACTTCTGGTCGGAGTATCGTTCGCCAAGGGCTTCGCACGCGGTCTGAACATCCCGATGATTGAGGTCAACCATCTTCAGGGACACATTATGGCTCATTTCATCAAGCAGCCCGACGAACAGCTTGAGACACCCGAATTCCCATTCATCTGTCTTCTGGTATCGGGAGGAAACTCACAGATTGTCAAGGTCGAGTCCTACAGGAAGATGAGCAGTCTGGGACAGACCATAGATGACGCCGCCGGTGAAGCCATAGACAAGTGCTCCAAGGTTATGGGGCTCGGTTACCCCGGCGGGCCGATTATTGACAGGCTTGCGCGCAAGGGAAATCCCAAGGCCTACACGTTCAGCAAGCCGAACATTCCGGGATACGACTACAGTTTCAGCGGCCTCAAGACATCGTTCCTATATAACCTGAGGGACTGGGTTAGGGAAGACCCCGATTTTATAGAGCATCATAAGGAGGACCTTGCTGCAAGTCTGGAACGCACAATAGTTGATATTCTCATGAAAAAGCTGCGCCAGGCAGTCAAGGATACCGGAATCACTCAAGTTGCCGTCGCCGGAGGAGTATCGGCCAACACAGGACTGCGCGAAGCATTTCTGGATCACGCCCGCAGATATCACTGGAAGGTATTCATTCCGAGGTTTTCCTATACGACAGACAATGCGGCCATGATAGGAATTACCGGTTATTTCAAATATCTTGACGGGGATTTCTGCAATATCGACGTTCCGATTTTCTCAAACACTGTCATTTAATGAATTATAACGCACAAAACGCAAAAAATATCCGTTTCATTTGGATATCAGCAAAAAAAAGTGTTATTTTGCACTCCGTTTTGGTACAGAAGTAAAAACAAACAAAAAATAGGATAAAAATGTCGAGAATTTGTCAGATTACCGGTAAGAAGGCAATGGTAGGCAACAATGTTTCCCATTCAAAAAGAAGAACCAAGAGGACATTCGATGTCAATCTCTTCACCAAGAAGTTCTACTATGTAGAGGAGGACTGCTGGATTAGCCTTCGTCTCAGTGCTGCCGGCCTGAGAATCATAAACAAGAAAGGCCTTGATGCAGCTTTGAAGGAGGCTGTCGCCAACGGCTACTGCGACTGGAAAGACATCAAGATAATCGCATAAAGTCAAGGAGTACAATACTATGTCAAAGAAAGTAAAAGGTAACAGGGTCCAGGTTATTCTGGAATGCACTGAGATGAAAGACAGCGGTATGCCGGGCACATCCCGTTATATCACTACCAAGAACAGGAAGAATACTCCGGAGAGACTTGAGCTCAAGAAGTACAATCCGATTCTTAAGAGAGTCACAGTTCATCGTGAAATCAAGTAATAATCTCTAAATTATGGCAAAGAAAGTCGTTGCTACCCTGCGTACGGGTAAGGTTCAGATGGCTAAGGTCATCAAGATGGAGAAGTCACCGAAGACTGGTGCTTATATTTTTACAGAGCAGATTGTAAGCGAGGACGGCATCAAGGACGCCCTCAAGTAGTCTCCAGTAAATATGGTTTAGGAGCGGTTAGAGAAAATCTGACCGCTCTTTTATTTTATTAAGGAATTTGCTATCTTCGCAGTTTGTTATGGGATTGTTTTCACTATTTTCAAAGGAGAAGAAACAGGTACTTGACCAGGGACTGGCCAAGACGAAGGAGAGCGTGTTCCAGAAGTTGTCGCGTGCGACTTTCGGAAAATCGGCTGTCGATGACGAAGTCCTTGATAACCTCGAGGAGGTACTCATTACGTCGGATGTAGGCGTAGACACAACTCTGAAGATCATAAAGCGGATAGAGGAGCGTGTAAGCAGGGACAAGTATCTGAACACATCCGAGCTCAACATGATTCTGCGTGACGAAATCGCGCTGCTGCTTCAGGAAAACCACAACACAGACCAGAGCGATTTCAGCATTCCTGAGGGACGTCGGCCGTATGTGATTCTTGTCGTAGGCGTGAACGGTGTCGGCAAGACCACCACAATAGGGAAACTGGCCTACCAGTTCAAGAAAAAGGGACTTAAGGTATGCCTTGGAGCAGCAGATACATTCCGTGCCGCAGCAGTCGAGCAGCTGTTGGAGTGGGGACGCAGAGTGAATGTTCCCGTCATTCATCAGAAGATGGGTTCCGATCCCGCATCAGTAGCGTTTGACACTGTCAGTTCCGCCGTAGCCAATGGCACCGATGTCGTCCTTATTGATACAGCCGGCCGTCTGCACAACAAAGTGGGGCTTATGAATGAGCTCACCAAGATAAAGAACGTCATGAGCAAGGTCGTGCCGGGAACACCCGACGAAGTCCTGCTGGTGCTTGACGGCTCTACCGGACAGAATGCATTCGAACAGGCAAAGCAATTCACTCTTGCAACCGAAGTGACCTCGCTTGCCATCACAAAGCTTGACGGAACGGCAAAGGGCGGTGTGGTAATCGGCATTTCAGACCAGTTCCACATTCCTGTCAAGTATGTGGGACTCGGTGAACAGGCCGACGATCTGCAGGTCTTTTCACGCTCTGAGTTCGTAGATTCTCTGTTCAGAAAAGACTGATGCAGCTGCGATGAGAAAGGGTGTCGTGGATGTCATTACGATGGGGTGTTCAAAGAACCTCGTCGATTCTGAAAAACTGATGCGCCAGATTGAGGCATGCGGTTTCCGCCTGCGTCACGATCCGTCGGTCCCATCAGGGGAGTTCGTCATAATCAACACCTGCGGCTTTATCGGCGACGCACAGCAGGAATCGATCAATATGATTCTGGAATGCTGTGAACTGAAGAAAAAGGGCCGTATCGGCAAACTATTTGTAATGGGGTGTCTTTCAGGGAAATACCGCACTGAACTTAAAGCAGAGATTCCCGAAATAGACGGCTTTTACGGTAAATTTGACTGGAACGGTATACTGCCTGCCATCAAGTCTGAATGGCATCCCGAACTTGAGGAGGAACGATATCTCACAACTCCGTCACATTACGCATATCTTAAAATTGCCGAAGGCTGCAGCCGCGGATGTGCATACTGCGCCATCCCTCTTATGACAGGCCCCTACCGCTCCAGAACTATGGAGAGCATACTGAAAGAGGCCATGTTTCTGGCTGGAAACGGCGTCAGAGAGATTCAGCTGATTGCACAGGACCTGACTTTCTACGGACGCGACCTGTACCGCAAGCCATCGATAGCCGAACTTGTCGAGAGACTTTCCGACATACCGGGAATAGAGTGGATCAGGCTTCACTACGGATATCCTGATGATTTTCCCATGGATCTGCTTCGCGTGATGCGGGAGAGGGACAATGTCTGCCGCTATATGGACATAGCACTGCAACACATCAGCAACCCTGTCCTGAAGCGGATGAGACGCAATATCACAGCCGAACAGACTGTCGATCTGATAGCCGCTATGCGGGCCGAAGTACCTGGAATCCATCTCAGAACCACTCTCATGACAGGCTTCCCCGGCGAAACTGACGATGACTTCGAACAACTGATGAAGTTCGTCCGTGACACCAGATTCGAGAGAATGGGGGCTTTTACATATTGCGAAGTGGACGGAACATGGTCCGCCCTGCATCTGAAGGACGATGTCGCTCCCGAGGTCAAACAGGAAAGGTATTCGCGCCTGATGCGTCTGCAGCAGGACATCTCCTACGAACTGTCTCAGGAAAAGGTATCCAAGACACTCAAGACTATAATTGACCGGCGCGAAGGTGAATACTACATCGGCAGAACCGAGTTCGATTCACCTGAGGTTGATCCCGAAGTGCTGATACCAGTTACGGCAAAAAGGCTTCAGTACGGCCATTTCTACAATGTGAAGATTGAATCGGCCGAGGCTTTTGACCTATATGGTATTGTTGAACAATAAATCAGATAAATAATATGAACCACAAGGAATTTATCGCATCATTGTCCGGCAAGTGCGGACTGACTGCGGACGAGACAGACAGACAGGTCGACATTCTGCTCTCTGTGATGAAGAAACTGTGGGCGGATAACGACTCCATAAGCATATCCGGTTTCGGAATACTTGAAGTCAGAAAAAAGATGGAAAGGGTGTCTGTCAATCCCGGAAACGGGCAGAGGATGCTTGTTCCACCGAAACTTGTGCTGAATTACAAACCGAGTGCCTTATTGAAGGAAAAAGTCAAATAAGCAGGCAATATGGACAACAAGATCAATTTAGCGCAGCTTACCGAGCTGTTCTGTAAGGAAAGCACGCTTGCGAAAGGCGTGTCTGCCACATTTGTCAAGTCGTTCTTTGAAACTGTCATCTCCGAAGTGTCAGAAGGAGAACAGGTCCGCATCAAAGGCTTCGGTACATTCAAACAGATTACGATAAACGACAGGGAGAGCGTTAATGTAAATACAGGCGAGAGATTTGTGATACCCGGGCACACCAAGATTTCATTTACTCCCGATCCCGTTCTCAAGGATTTCATCAACAAGCCTTTCGCTAATTTCGAGACAGTTATTATTGATGTCCCTGAATCTGACGGAAACAAGGATGCAGCTCTCGTGACAGCCTTGGCTGATAATTTGAATGAGGCTGTTTCTGAAAAGCCTCTCGAAGTTGATGATAAATCCAAGGTTCCAGCTGAAGAGAACAACTGTTCACCCGCAGCCTCCGAATCTGAACCGAAGCCTGTCAGAAAGCGTATGATAGGCCTCAGAACACTTATGAAGATTCTCGGTGTCCTCCTGACTGTGCTTGTAATATCATATTGCATCTGGCCTCTGAATCTGATGCACCTGATGAGATCAAAGATGGACCAGATGGAGACTGCAGACTCAAAAGTTGCAAAGACAGAGGTCGTCAGAAACGAAAAGTCTCAAAAAGTCCGATCGGTACAGGCCGAGAACGGACAGATACAAACTGAAGACGGACAGGTGCAAACCGCAGACGAACAGGTGAAGTCCCCAGTTGGACAGCAATCGGTTACGACAGGCCTGGAAGAAGTATCAACTGATCAGAAACCGAGTACCACTGGACAGAAGCCTGCTGCAGCTGAACAGAAGCAGACGGACGCACAATCCGTCTTCACACTGACGGCAGCCGACCTGGCAAGACCTGTCGGCAGCTTTACGTCAGCCGACACCATATCCTACAGAATGCTTGATGTCATGGCAACTCATACGTTGTCAGAAGGAGAAACGCTTGTCAGACTGTCAGGTCAGTACTACGGTACCAAAATTCTATGGCCGTACATAGCCGCATACAACGGAATTGACAACGCCGACATGCTGCATGTAGGAATGAAAATAGACATCCCAAGATTAGCCAACAGGTAATTGATATGGTTCTTAATACTATTTAAACTTTTTTGATAATCAGTTAATTAAACTATGTATTAAATTTGGGCTTGTCAAATAGTAAATAATGAAATAGAAAAAGGATAAAATACAATGAGTGAAAACGTTGACATTCGCGAGTTAAACGAGCGCATTGAAAGTCAGAGCGCATTCGTAACCAACCTGATGGCCGGAATGGATCAGGTCATCGTAGGTCAGAAGCATTTGGTCGAATCATTGCTGATTGGTCTGCTTTCTGACGGTCACATACTTCTAGAAGGTGTTCCTGGCCTTGCCAAAACACTTGCAATCAAGACATTGGCATCTCTCATTGACGCCAGTTTCAGCAGAATCCAGTTCACGCCTGATCTGCTGCCTGCCGATGTTGTGGGTACTATGATATACAGCCAGAAAGACGAGTCCTTCCTGCCCAAGAAAGGTCCGGTCTTCGCCAATTTCATTTTAGCAGATGAGATCAACCGTGCCCCGGCCAAGGTACAGAGCGCACTGCTCGAGGCCATGCAGGAGCGTCAGGTTACACTCGGCAAGGAGACATTCCCGCTGCCAAAGCCATTCCTTGTGCTTGCTACACAGAATCCTATTGAGCAGGAGGGAACATATCCGCTGCCTGAAGCACAGGTAGACCGTTTCATGCTCAAGGCCGTCATTGACTATCCCAAGCTTGAGGAAGAGAAGAAAATTATCCATCAGCAGATTCATCACGAGGTAGGGACAATCCGTCCTGTCATGTCAACCGACGAAATCCAGAAGGCCCGCGAGGTTGTCGAGATGGTATATCTGGACGAGAAGATTGAGCAATATATCGCTGATATAGTGTTCGCTACACGTTATCCTGAGAAGTATGGTCTCAAGGAAATCAAGGAACTCATTTCGTTCGGCGGTTCACCGCGCGCTTCAATCAATCTGGCATTGGCTTCGCGTGCCTACGCATTCATCAAGCGCAGAGGTTACGTGGTTCCTGAGGATGTGCGCGCAGTCGCTCACGATGTTCTGCGTCACCGTATCGGACTCTCGTACGAGGCTGAAGCTACTAATGTCAATGCCGATGAGCTGGTAAGCCGCATTCTCAACAAGGTGGAGGTGCCATAAGGATTTACCCGGATAACTGATCTGAAAAATGGCAATGGAAACCAGTGAACTGATAAAAAAGGTCCGCAAGATTGAAATAAAGACGCGCGGACTGTCCAACAATATCTTTGCCGGACAGTACCACACGGCCTTCAAGGGACGCGGTATGGCCTTTTCTGAAGTTCGCGAGTATCAGTTCGGAGATGACGCACGTGACATTGATTGGAATGTCACCGCCCGTATGAACCGTCCCTACATCAAGGTTTACGAGGAGGAGCGTGAACTGACAGTCATGCTGCTTGTGGATGTTTCCAGCAGTCTTCATTTCGGCTCTGTCGGATGTATGAAGCGCGATATGGTGACAGAAATCGCCGCCACACTGGCATTCGCAGCCATTGAGAACAATGACAAGGTCGGTCTGGTGTTTTTCTCGGACAGAATTGAGAAGTTCATACCTCCGCAGAAGGGACGCAGGCACATTCTATATCTCATAAGGGAACTTCTGGATTTCGTGCCGGAAAGCACACACACAAGTCTGTCTGTTCCTCTGGAATTCCTCACAAATGCTGTAAAGAAACGCTGTACAGCATTTGTGCTCAGCGATTTCATAACCGATGACAACTACCGCAGCGCACTGACAATTGCGAACAGAAAGCACGATGTCGTTGCTATTCAGGTGTATGACAGAAGGGCTGAGGAACTGCCGGACGTGGGACTTATGAAGGTACGTGACGCTGAAAGCGGCTATGACCTGTATGTCGATACCTCGTCAAAGGCTGTCCGCAAGGCTCATCATGACAGATGGCTTGAAATGGAAGAACGGCGCAATGACTACCTAACCAAGAGCCGGGTTGACTCCGTATCAATAAGAACCGATCAGGACTATGTTAAAGCGCTGATGAGGCTATTTGCTATACGAAACTAAAAATGAGCAAGTTATATAGATTATTCTTATTCGCCTTCACTTTTGTTTCCGCTGCTTTTGCGCCAGTCGGAGCAGACGCTGCCGACAATGTGATTGTAGAGTCGTCCTGCGACTCTGTCATGATGTGGATAGGAGAGCAGTCGCAGATTCACATATCAGTCACCTGCGACACAGGCCAGGACCTCAGGTTCCCGCTGTTCGGTGACACTATTGTAAACGGACTTGAAATCATACCGCCAGTCAAGACAGACACCCAGTATATAGACCGCAAGAAACGTATGACAGTCACCCGCAATTACACTGTCACTTCGTTCGATTCTGCCTTGTATTACATCCCGCCATTCGAGGTCAGTGTTGACAATGAGAATTTCCGTGCCGCCAATCCTCTGTCACTTGCGGTATATATGTTCGAGGTTGACACACTTAACACTGACCAGTTCTTCGGACCGAAGGACATAATGCAGCAGAATATCCAGTGGACTGATGTCAAGTCTCCTACATTCACATTGCTTTTCCTGATTATTGCCGTAGTCCTGTTAATCTTCCTGTTTATCAGTTGGAAGAATGACAAGCCAATCATCAGGACCGTCAAGATTGAGCCAAAGAAGCCGGCACACGAGGTTGCATTCGCCGAAATGGAGCGAATACGCCAGTCAAAGATAGGACATGGCGAAGACCTCAAGCAGTACTATACCGAGCTTACTGATGCAGTGCGCATCTACCTGAACGAGCGCTTCGGCATCAACGCCACCGAAATGACATCTGATGAGATAATCGGGAAGCTGTTGGAAATCAGAGACAAGGATTCGCTGACCGAGATGAAGGAACTTTTCGCTACTGCAGACCTGGTCAAATTCGCCAAATTCAAGCCGCTGCTTGGCGAAAACGACAGAAACCTGCTCACTGCCGTAGAGTTCGTCAAGGAGACGATGAATACTGAAGAACCTGTCAGACAGGAACCTGAGGAGCAGGTGATAGTTGAGAGAAAACGCAGCAGGGAGTCGAGAGCCGTTCTTCTCGGAGTGGTCATCTTGCTGGCTGTCGGCTCGTGCACACTCCTGTACCTGCTTCTAAAAGATGTTTATTATCTGTTTTTCTAATTTGACCGTACGATGACATTCGCTGACAGTGCATACCTGTTCCTGATGCTTCTGATTATACCTTTTACCGTATGGTATGTCATGAAGGGAAGAAAGCGCGGAGCCACTATTCAAATTCAGGATGCAGGCATATACAGGACGTTGCGCAAAGGATACAAGCATTATCTTATACATCTGCCGTTCATTCTCCGCATGCTGGCAATAGCCATGCTTTCAGTCATTCTGGCACGTCCGCAGACTACCGACAACTGGCAGAACACCGAAATAGAGGGCATTGACATTATGCTCTGCGTAGACGTATCCACCAGTATGCTCTCCGAAGATCTCAAACCGAACCGCATCGAGGCCGCAAAGTCTGTCGCATCGGAATTCGTCAGCGGAAGACCCAATGACAACATAGGACTGACCATTTTCGCCGGTGAGTCATTCACACAATGTCCGCTCACTGTTGACCACGCCGTGCTGCTCAACCTTTTCCACGGAATCAGCAGTGACATAGCTGCGACAGGCGTGATTGACGACGGTACGGCAATAGGAATGGGACTTGCAAATGCTATCAGCAGACTCAAGGACAGCAAGGCAAAGTCCAAAGTCATCATCCTGCTTACCGATGGTTCCAACAATCGTGGTGAGATTTCGCCTCTGACTGCTGCAGAAATGGCCAAAAGCTTCGGAATCAGGGTCTATACGATTGGTGTAGGTACGAACGGAACCGCGCCATACCCAGTTCAGACATCGATGGGAGTTCAATATATGAATGTACCTGTCGAGATTGACGAGAATGTGCTTCGCCAGATTGCACAGACTGCCGACGGACAGTACTACCGCGCCACGAGCAACAGCAAGCTCAAAGAGGTTTACGAAGAGATTGACAAACTGGAACGCACCAAACTTCAGGTCAAGGAGTTCAGCAGAAACGAGGAGGCATATCAGCCGTTTGCACTTATCCTGCTGCTGTCTCTGCTGGCTGATATTCTGCTGCGTCAGACTGTTTTGAGAACTATTCCATAAAGCAAAGGCAAAATGTTCAGATTCGCGAATCCGGAATACTTATACATATTACTGCTGCTGCCGGTTCTGGCAGTGACATTCATCGCCTTCTCCATCAGGAGGAGAAAACGCCTCAAAACCTATGGTGACCCGGAACTTATGGCAGAACTTATGCCTGATGCTTCGGAGCGCCGTCACCGTCTTAAATTCTGGATTGCCCTTGCAGCATTCGCACTGTGCTGCGTGCTGTTGGCAAGACCCCAGTTCGGCTCAAGGCAGGACACAGTCGTCCGTTCTGGAATAGAGACGATAATCTGTCTGGATATATCAAACTCCATGCTCGCCGATGATGTGGCTCCGACACGGTTGGAAAAGTCAAAACGAATAGTATCCAACCTCGTAGACCAGCTTAAGGACGACAAGATTGGACTGATAGTGTTTGCAGGAGATGCGTTTGTCCAGCTGCCGATTACAAGTGACTTTATCTCGGCAAAGATATTCCTTAACACTATAACTCCTTCATTGATAGCGCGTCAAGGAACAAACATAAAGGATGCCTTGAACCTTGCTTCAAAGAGTTTTACTCCTAATGAGGGGGTGGGCAAGGCTGTTATCGTCATCACTGACGGCGAGAATCACGAACCAGGTGCAGTCGAGGCAGCCAAGGATGCAGCCGACAAGGGCGAGACCGTATATGTAATGGGAGTAGGACTGCCGAGCGGCTCACCGATTCCCGGAAACCGCAGCGGAGAGTTCCGCAAGGACAGGGACGGCAATGTAATCGTAACCAGACTTAACGAGCAGATGTGCCGCGACATTGCAGAAGCCGGAAACGGAGCTTATTTCTATGTGGACAATACGAACGCGGCAGAAAAGGCTCTGCAGAAGGAACTGGACCATCTTGCAAAAGACGATGTCGAAACTACTGTTTTCACTGAATTTGACGAACAGTTCAGGGTCATAGCATGGGCTGTTCTGGTGCTTCTTCTCATCGAACTCATTATCAGTGAAAGCCGTAACGCCAAGTTCCGTAACTTCAAGTTGTTCAACTCCGATAACAACATTGGAAAAAGATGAAAAGGGGAATCATTATATTTCTTCTGGTGCTGGTGCCGGTAACAATGTCAGCGCAGCGTACCGACAGGGAATACGTCAGGAAAGGCAACAGAATGTATGAGGACAGTCTCTATCTGAAAGCCGAAGAGAACTATCTTAAAGCTCTTGACAAGAACTCCGCATCAATAAACGCATCGTATAACCTGGGCAACAGCTATCTGTACCAACAGAAAGGGCAGGAGGCACTTGACCAGTATCAGAAAGCCGTCACGGTCATCGAATTGGAACGGGATAAACTTCTAAACTCCCCGGACGCCACAGAAAAGCAGATAGCAGAAATAAAGGAAAAGGCTGCACAGGCATATCACAATATCGGTACACTTATGATGGCCTCACAGAATTATGCTCCTGCAGTGGCTGCGTTCGAACAGTCTCTGCGCAACAACCCTGCAGATCACGAAACCAGATACAATCTGGCCCTGGCAATGTACCTGCTGAAACAGCAACAGCAGCAGAATCAGGACCAGAATCAGGACCAGAATCAGGAGCAACAGGACCAGCAGCAGGATCAGCAACAGCAGCAGAATCAGGAACAGCAGCAGGAACAGGAACAGCAACAGCAGCAGGAACAGCAGGACAAGGAAGATATGTCACGCGAAAACGCAGAACAGCTGCTGCAAGCTGCAATGCAGGATGAAAAGGATGTCCAGGAGCGCGTCCAGCAAATGATGCAGGTACAATCCAAGGGCGAATTGGATAAAGATTGGTAATCAAATTGATATTAAAGATATAATAGTCAATATCCTATGATTGGAATCAGAAGGTTTTCTCTATTAATAGTTGCGGTGATGGCTGCAGTTTCGGTCAGCGCCGCCAAAAATGTCACTTTTACAGCACAGGCTCCAAAAGCCGTTGTTATAGGCGATAATTTCCGTCTTACTTATTCTGTGGACGTTTCAAATGCAAAGAAACTCAGAATTCCTTCAATTGACGAAGGATTCGAGGTTCTTGCAGGACCCAGCACATCGACACGCAGCAGTACCACCATCGTAAATGGAAAGATTGAATCCTCATCAACTGTCACTTACACATATGTTCTTGTAGGAACAGCAGAAGGTGAATATACAATTCCCGGCGCAACAATCGAGGTAGGAGGGGAGAGCTATACGTCAAATTCTGTCAAAATCAAGGTACTGCCACAGGACAGTCAGGCTGCAGCCCAGGGACAGAGCCAACAGTCCGGACAGCAGCAGCGTTCCCAGCAACAGTCCGCTTCACGCCCGTCAGGTAACGGCAATATCTCGAATTCAGATCTGTTTATGCGCGCAATTGTCAATAAGACAACAGCTTATGAACAGGAAGCCATTCTGCTGACATTTAAAGTCTACAGTCTGGTTGACCTGCGTTCGTTAAGTAACAAGATGCCTGACCTTAAGAATTTCCATGTACAGGAGATTGAACTTCCGCAGAACAAGGAATTCGAACTTGAGCATTATAACGGACGCAACTACCAGACATTGGTATGGAGTCAGTATGTGTTGTTCCCGCAACAGTCTGGAGAACTGGAAATTCCATCAACATCGTTCGATGCTGTCATTGTTCAGGCTATCCAGAGCGATGACATATTTGATATGTTTTTCAATGGAGGTAGATATGTTGAGACAAATAAGACATTAGCTACCAATCCATTAAAGATAAATGTCAAAGCATTGCCTGCGGGCAGGACGGAGGCATTCTCAGGTGGAGTGGGAGATTTTTCCATCAGTTCGAACATCAATACCGAAAACCCGTCAGCAAACGATGCTGTCACCGTCCAGATTGTTGTGTCAGGTACCGGCAACATGAAACTGATCAAGACTCCAGAACTCAAATACCCGCAGGATTTCGACATTTACGACCCGAAGGTTGAAAACAAATTCACACTTAAGACAAACGGACAGACGGGAAACAAGGTCTTTGAATACCTCGCCATTCCGCGCCACGCTGGTGAATACACCATACCGGCTGTCGAATTCCAGTATTTTGACGTCAAGAGCGGCAAATACAAAACTCTAAAGACAGACGAATACCATCTGAACGTATCGAAAGGCGAGGGGAGCGAGACGGCATCAGCCCAGGCAGTCGCAAGTTATGTCAGCAAGGAGGATCTGAAGTATGTCGGACAGGATGTAAGGTTCCATACCACCTCTCCTAAACTGCTTCACTCTGACAATGTGTTCTTCGGATCGTCATTATATTGGGTCCTGATGGTCATTCCAGTTATAATATTGATAATCATACTTTTACTTAGCAAAAAGCATCATCAGGACAATGCGAATGCCATACAAACCAAGCGCAAAAAGGCCAATTCGCAGGCTGTGAGACGTCTTAAGAAGGCTCGTAAGCTGATGGAGGCTGGAAATAAGGACGATTTCTACGATGAGGTCCTCAGAGCATTGTGGGGGTATGTAAGTGACAAGCTGGCAATTCCAATAGCAGAACTGAACAAGGATAATATAGCTTCCGAATTGCGTTCCAAAGCCGTTTCGGAAGAACTAATTGATCAAGTTACAGGACTTATTGGAAATTGCGAGTTCGCACGCTACGCACCGGGTGACGAATCAGGTAAAATGGACAGTATCTATAACGATGCGGTGAATGTCATAGGTCAGATGGACAACTCAATAAAGCGCTAATCATTATGAAGAAGA
>JAZUJU010000128.1:0-45103 GCA_045642985.1 Bacteroidaceae bacterium
CCTATCAGATACTCGGCAATCTCCTTCTGACGCCGGGTCAGGCTGCGCTCCGATATCTGCTCGTTCAGTATGTCATAGAAGGATACCGTGTCGGAATATGGTATCTCCGTTACCTGAGCCTCCAGAGAACGTCCCGCAGAAGGATCACGGTAATAGTCCGGCATGTCATCATCACTCAGGAAATCGGCAGAGCGATCATCGCGCTCCATGGAATCGGACCAGTCATCAGATGTTGTATCCCCGGCATCTGTTTCCGTTTCTCCGACCTGATGGTCGTCGTATTCATCAGATTCCTCCAACGCAGGATTCTCCTGCAGCTCGCCACGAACCTTTTCCTCAAGTTCCAGTTCGGACATCTGCAGAATACGGACCTCCAGCAGCTGTTGCGGAGAGAGCTGCTGGTTCTGTGTCAGGACCTGAGTCTGAACCTGTGACTGAAAATTGCCGTCTGCCATAAAATAATACATACCGCAACGGTGGAAATAATGAATAATTACTAATTTTGCATTCGTTCCACACATCGCTTTGCAAGTCCAAAAATAGCGTTTTTTTCGCTATCGGACCCAATGACAGGCGGAATTAAATTTTATTTATGTCCATATTTGATTTCATCAAGGTAATCGGATGTCTGGCCCTCCTCATGTTCGGAATGAAGACTATGAGCGAAGGTCTGCAGAAATTCGCCGGAGGTTCCCTCAGAAAAGTATTGGGTGCAATGACAAACAACCGTCTGGCAGGCGTTGCCACAGGTGCAGTTGTCACAGCCGCCGTCCAGTCTTCCACCGCAACCACGCTGATGACAGTAAGTTTCGTAAATGCTGGCCTGCTCACATTGCTGCAGGCCATTTCTGTCATTATGGGTGCCAACATAGGCACTACTCTTACCGCATGGATTATGGCGCTGTTCGGATTCTCCATGGACCTGGCGCAACTCTCGTGGTTGCTGTTCGCATGTGCTATTCCGTTCATTTTCTCCGGAAACAGCGGGCGCAAGTCGTTCGGTGAATTCCTGTTCGGATTCGCCTTCATGTTCCTCGGTCTCATCACCCTGCGCACACACGCTTCGGAGATGAATCTGCAGGACAATGCCGCAGTGGTGAATTTCTTCATTGCAACCGGTGACTGGGGCTTCGCATCCATACTGCTGTACGTCGTCATCGGCGGTCTGCTCACACTGTGCGTGCAGTCATCGGCCGCCATCATGGCCATCACGATGATTCTGTGCTCCACCGGAGTACTGCCAATCTATCAGGGCATCGCGCTTGTAATGGGTGAAAACATCGGCACCACGCTTACTTCGAACATCGCCGCACTGTCCGCCAACACGCAAGCCAGACGTGCCGCACTGGCTCACCTTATGTTCAACCTGTTCGGTGTAATCTGGGTTCTCATGCTTTTCAAGCCTTTCGTCAGAACAATCTGCGGACTTTGGGGAATTGACCCGGATGCCGACAACACAAATATGTCAGCTGTAGAAATATCTGAGATGAACAACAAGCTGACTTATGTACTGGCCACATTCCACACGGCCTTCAACGTAATAAACACAGCCATCCTCATCTGGTTCACAAGAGTCATAGAAAAAGCCGTCTGCACCATAATCCAACCGAAGGAAGAGGACGAGGACTTCCGCCTGCGATATGTTCCGAACGGCCTGATGTCCACCTCCGAACTCTCGCTGCTTGAAGCCCAGAAGGAAATCAACCTGTACGCCGAGCGCACACATCGGATGTACGGCTTCATCGAGACCCTGCTGCATCTGAAGGACGAGAACGAATTCACGAAACTGTTCTCGCGCATCGAAAAGTACGAGAGCATCAGCGACCGAATGGAAATGGAGATTGCCGACTATCTCTCCAAAGTATCGGAGGGACGTCTGAGTGCCGAGGGCAAACTGAAACTTCAGGCAATGCTCCGCGAGATATCCGAACTGGAGAGCATCTGCGACAGCTGTTACAACCTGGCACGTACCCTCAACCACAAATTCAAAAACGGGAAGGAAGATTTCACGGAAAGCCAGTACGGTCATCTGGAGCATATCCGTGGCCTTGTCGATGAGCATCTTCAGATGATGATTGCATATCTGAAAGAAGGAGCCAGAGGCATGGACCCGAACAATATTCTAAATAAGGAGACCGAAATCAACAACTATCGTTCGCAGCTTCGCGATATGAATGTGCGCGATGTAAACGACCGCAAATATCCGTATCAGACGGGTGTTTACTACATAGACCTTGTCGGCGATTTTGAAAAGATAGGTGACTATGTAATAAACGTATTTGAAGCTCGTAGCGGACAGAAAGTCCCATCATAGTGTACAGCATCCCAACTTTTTGACTACCTTTGCGTCCCGATTCAAGTAGTACAACACTAAAACAACTGATAACTAAACAATTAAGCAATGAAAAAGAGTTTGTTGATTATTTGCGTGATCGCAACTGCAATGATTTCCTCATGCGGCGGAACACAGCCGTCAAAACCGGTTTTCAAGAATAACGTTGATACCGTATCATACTGCTTCGGTATGGCACGTACAACTGGTTTCATCGAGTATCTGGCCGGCCAGATGGGCGTTGACACCATGTATATGAAGGACTTCGTGAAGGGATTCATGGAGGGAGCCTCTGTCAACAGAAGCAATAAGGCCAAGAATGCATATTTGGCAGGACTTCAGATCGGCCAGAACGAGTGCGACATCATCGGTCAGATTGAACAGTCAATATTCGGCGATAATGCAGAAGCTTCTCTGAACAAGAGCAACTATCTGGCAGGATTCATTGATGGTGCCAGGAACAACTTCGCAAAGTTCGACCGTCAGGCTGCTGCATCACTCGCAGACAGTCTGTACGAAGCCCTCGTAGCAGAGCAGCAGGCTATCGCCGAGAGCAAGAAGGCCGAAGAGTTTCAGGCCAACAAGGAGGCTGGCGAGAAGTTCATCGCTGACAAGGCCAAGGAAGATGGCGTCATCGCACTTGAGAGCGGTCTTCTCTACAAGGTCATCCGTCAGGGCAATGGTGCCACCCCGACCGAGACCAGCACTGTCAAGGCCAAATATGAAGGCCGTCTGATTGTCGGAACCGTATTTGACGGTTCTGAGAAGAACGGCAATCCTGACGGAATTGACTTCCCTGTAACAGGTGTCATCAAAGGTTGGACTGAGATTCTTCAGATTATGCCTGTTGGTTCAAAATATCAGGTTTACATCCCACAGGAGCTGGCTTACGGCGAGCGCGAGATGGGCGAAGACATCAAGCCTTACTCAGCACTTGAGTTCGACATCGAACTTGTCGATATCGTTGAATAATCGTCATTTCAGAGAGTAACACAGTTACTTCCTTTCATTAGAAGAGGTCTCATCCAAAACGGTTGGGACCTTTTTCATGTTTCTTTCGGACGAAAAAGATTCGGAGAGATTACCAAGTTGTTTTTTGAAGATTACTAACTTTGCCGAAAGAAAACTGACGCAGTATGCTGAGTGCCGCAAAGATCAAGCTGATACATTCTCTGGCCCACAAGAAATTCCGGACCGAGAGCGGGCTGTTCCTGGCCGAAGGGACCAAGCTTAACGACGATTTGAACGGAAGATTCGAGTGTGCGCTTATCGCAGCCACCGAAGAATGGTTCGAATCGCGCCGCGGTTTCAAGGCGGAGCAGTCGTTCGCCGTCACTCCCGACGAGTTGAAGAAGGCGAGCCTGCTGCAGGCACCACAGGAAGTTCTCGGACTGTACCGCATACCGCGCAATGACTACGAGCCCGATGTGGCCGAAAAGGATCTGTGCCTGGCACTGGACGGCATTCAGGACCCCGGCAACCTCGGCACTATCGTCCGTCTTGCTGACTGGTTCGGCATAGAGCATCTGTTCTGCTCAAGAAACACCGTCGACATCTACAATCCGAAATCAGTACAGGCCACAATGGGAGCCATAGCCCGGGTCAAGGTGCATTATGTGAATCTGTCCGATTTCATCGGCAACCAGCCTGAAGGAGTACCGGTATATGGAACTTTTATGGACGGAAACGATATATACTGTGACGGGCTGAGCCGCAACGGAATAGTGATAATGGGCAACGAAGGGTCCGGAATCAGCGATGAAATCGGGAAAATGGTAACTCGCAGACTAGGCATTCCAAACTATCCGAAGGGACGTCCCACATCGGAATCGCTGAATGTGGCGATGGCCGCGTCAATCGTCTGTTCCGAGTTCAGGAGACGTTTCCGCTGAAAGTGTGCTGTCTGCAGGAGCCACCGGCTTGTGCAGACGCAGCAGAGACGCTGAATGCAGCAGTACGAAGGCCGAATCGGACGGCAGTTCGCTCTGGTATGTCACCGAGCCGAAAATCCTGCTGACCTTTATCGAATCGTCAAACACGAGAGGCTTTCTGAAAGTACCGTCGCTATCAATTATCACATCGTCAGAGACAATGCTGTCTGCATAGGCAAGCGATATTGATGCCACCAGATACTGCCGCAGACTGTCAGCACGGGATGTGTTGAAGAACGAAGTTCCGAACTGCCATACAAGTGTGTCGGACAGGTAGAAGGTGGTGTCTGTATTGTAACTGAATGTGACAGTATTCATAACAGGAGACTGAGTCATGATACGGTTGTGTTCCAGATACCACAGGTCAACGCTGTCGCCCGAAGATATGCTGAACGACTTTTTCTCCAGTTTCTGCAGTCTGTCGGCAAGCACAGCCTTACGTGCCGTTATCTCCTCCGAAATAGCAACATAAACATCGTGCAGTTCTTCAGGATGTCTGGCATACCAAGTCAGTGAGGAGTCAAACTGTTCCTGCGTAACATTGTGCTTCTGAAACACATAGTTATAGTATTCCTGATACTGATACCTTTCATTGCGTTCCAGTTCAGCAATAAGTCCCTGCGCCAGATGGTAGTCGATAAGCACTTCCTGCATTTTGGACTTGGACAGCACGCCATTCCTGCGGCCGTGACCGCAGCCGGTCAGGAGCAGAACGGCTGCGAGCGCAGCGGACAGCAGAATGACAGACTTACTTCTTCGCATCCTTCTTACTGAATAGAGCCAGACCTGCATTCACCCATTTGTAATAGAACAGTACGATGGCTATCATTCCGCAGGTAATGCAGGAATCGGCAAAATTGAAAATCGGGCTGAAGAATATGTGACCGCCAATCCACGGCAACCAGTCAGGCCAGGTCCACAGTGGGAAATAGAACATATCCACCACCTTGCCGTACAACATAGGGGCATAGCCTTCACCAAACGGAACGACCGATGCCACAGCATCGGGTGTGTATCCGCTGGCAGAATACATCAGACCATAGAAAATGCAGTCTAACAGATTGCCCGCAGCTCCGGCTATGACAAAAGAGAGACATATCACAAAGCCTGTCGGGAAACCTCTGTTGATAATCTTCAGCAGATACCAGACAAAGAAGAATATGGCTACTATGCGGAACAGAGAAAGGAACAGTTTGCCCATAATTTCCATTCCGAAAGCCATACCGTTATTCTCGACGAAAAGGATATAGAACCAGTCGGTGATACGGATCTGATCACCCAGGAACATATTGGTCTTGACCAGATATTTGATAATCTGATCAATGACAATCATAGCCACAATGACGGCCACCGCAACAGTTCCCTGAGCAGGGCGCCTGCCGGAGTTCATTTCAGATTTCACGGAATCCGTCTTCACTTTTTCTGCTTTGCCTCAATGCAAAGGGTGGCATGAGGAACGGCACGGAGCCTCTCCTTCGGAATCAGTTTGCCGGTTTCGCGACAGATTCCGTAAGTCTTGTTCTCGATGCGCACCAGCGCAGCCTGCAGTGACTGGACGAACTTCATCTGGCGCTGTGCCAGACGTGTGGTTTCCTCCTTGGAAAGCGTATTGGCACCTTCCTCCAGGACCTTGTAAGTCGGGGAGGTATCGTCAGTACTGTTGTTGTCGGTGTTCATCAGCGAAGCCTTGAGCGCATCATAATCACGCTGTGCTATAGCCAGTTTCTCATTAATCAGCTGACGGAACTCTTCCAGTTCTTCATCAGAATAGCGGGTTTTCTCAGCCATAAACTTTAATTAAAGGATTAATACTCATTGTCTGATTACAGCCACTCTCAACGTGTATTCGTCGAAAGTGACCTCCTCCCCCTCCTGCAGATCGGGAACTATCTCGACAGCATTTGCCAGAACCTGTTCCTTGATCCATTCCTCATATTCTCTCACTGCCTCATCGGTGTCCCTGCAGGACGAGATGCGGACGATGATTCTGTCGGTTATCTCGAATCCTGATGTCTTGCGGGCATCCTGGATTCTCTTCTTCAGCTCGCGGGCTATGCCCTCACGCCTGAGGGCGTCGGTCAGAGTGATGTCGAGAGCCACAGTCAGAGTGCCTTCGTTCGCCACGACCCAGCCGGGGATGTCCTCGCTGAATATCTCGACCTCCGAGGTCTCGATGGTAGCAGACTGTCCGTTGATATCGAATGTGAACGAGCCCCTGTTTTCCAATTCGGCAACATCCTCCTGACTCATGTTCTGAACAGCGGCTGCGACGCTCTTCATCATTGCTCCGAACTTTTTGCCGAGAATCTTGAAATTGCACTTCACCTTCTTGACAAGAATGCCGGCTGTACCCTCGACGAACTCGACCTCCTTGACATTGACCTCGCTGCGAATCAGTTCCTTGACAGGTTCCAGATGAGCCCTCAATTCTGCCGATGCCGGTACGAGTATCTTCTGAAGAGGTTTGCGGACATTGATTCTTACATCGTCGCGCTTGCGCAGGGCCAGAGTCATCGAAGTGATCTTCTGTGCAAGTTCCATCTGGATTTCAAGTTCCTTGTCAACGACGCTTTCGTCACATTTCGGGAACTCTGCCAGATGAACCGAATCGGACTTGATACGACCGGTGACTGCGTTCAGATCGCGGAACAGACGGTCTGCATAGAACGGGGCCACAGGGGCCATCAGCAGGGACACCGTCTCCAGACAGGAGTAGAGTGTCTGATATGCAGACAACTTGTCATCGTTCATAGCGCAACCCCAGTAGCGGTCCTTGGTCAGACGGACATACCAGTTGGAGAGGTAGTCGTTGACGAAATCGGTAATCAGACGTCCGGCCTTTGTCGGCTCATAGTCATCGAGAGCGTCGCGCACCTCCTTGACCAGAGTGTTCAGCTCGCTGAGAATCCAGCGGTCCATCACAGGACGTTCAGCTACAGGAATCATCTCCTGCGAGAAGTCAAAGCCGTCAACATTGGCATATTGTGCAAAGAAGCGGTATGTGTTGTGGAGTGTGCCGAAGAACTTGCGGACGACATCCTTCACGCCCTCCTCGTCAAAGCGCAGGTTATCCCAAGGCTGGGAGTTCGTAATCATATACCAGCGGAGCGGGTCACTGCCGAACTTCTCTATTTCACCGAACGGATCGACGGCATTGCCCAGATGCTTGCTCATCTTGTTGCCGTTCTTGTCGAGCACCAGTCCGTTCGAAATGACTGTCTTGAACGAGTTGGTGTCGCGAACCATAGTCGCGATAGCATGAAGCGTATAGAACCATCCTCTGGTCTGGTCGACGCCCTCAGCTATGAAATCGGCTGGGAATACCTTGCCGCTGTCAACCAGTTCCCTGTTCTCGAACGGATAGTGCATCTGTGCAAATGGCATGGCACCGCTGTCGAACCAGACATCAATAAGGTCTGTCTCGCGCTTCATCGGGCGACCGGCTTCGGAAACCAGCACAATGTCATCGACATAGGGTCTGTGGAGGTCTATCTTCTCGTAATTTTCCTTTGTGTAGAGATCCGGTACAAATCCCTTGTCCTTGAACGGATTGGATTTCATCACACCGGCAGCGACAGACTTCTCAATCTCATCGTACAGCTCATGGACTGAACCTATGCAGAGCTCGTCGCCGTCATCATTGCGCCAGATAGGAAGCGGAGTACCCCAGTAACGGCTGCGGCTCAGATTCCAGTCATTCAGGTTTTCAAGCCACTTTCCAAAACGGCCAGTTCCGGTCGATTCCGGTTTCCACTTGATGCTTCTGTTCAACTCTATCATACGCTCGCGGGCTGCGCTAGCCTTTATGAACCAGCTGTCCAGAGGATAATAGAGGACAGGCTTGTCGGTACGCCAGCAGTGCGGGTAGTTGTGGATATGCTTCTCTATCTTGAAAGCCGTACCGGCCTGTTTCATATTCAGGCAGATTACGATGTTCAGATCCTCGGCCTTGGAGGCAGCCGCCTCGTCGTACTTGCCACCTTCGTTGAACTTGGGATCATAAGCGTTCTTGACGTATGCGCCCTCGTATTCCCTGTACAAATCCACATTCACGCAGCCGTTCACAAAATCCTGGTCCAGTTCATCCAGTTTCCAGTACTTTCCTGTAAAGTCAACCATAGGACGGGGTTCCATCTTGCGGTTGACCATAAACAGCGAAGGAATGCCAGCGGCCTTTGCGACAAAGGCATCGTCTGCACCGAAAGTCGGAGCGATATGGACGATACCGGTACCGTCCTCGGTCGTAACGTAATCACCGGGAATTACACGGAATCCCGCATCACTTGTCCTTATCGAACCGTCCTCGTCCTTGAACACCGGCTTTACCCACGGGAAAAGCTGGACGTAATGCATACCGGTCAGGTCAGAGCCCTTGTAATGTCCTACTATCTGATACGGCACAATCTTGTCGCCTGCCATGTACGAATCGAGCGGAAGTTTCTCCCCCTCGGGGTTCAGATATGCCGAAAGACGAGCTTCAGCCATTACGACAGTGACCGGCTGACCGTTGTAGGAATTGTATGTGCGGACTGCAACGTATTCTATCTTGTTTCCGACGCAGAGCGCGGTGTTCGACGGCAGAGTCCAGGGAGTGGTAGTCCAAGCCAGGAAGCACGGTGTGCCCCAGCCCGTCATTTCAGGCTTCGGATCGGTTATCGTAAACTGGGCCGTGACAGTGGTGTCCTTCACATCACGGTAGCAGCCAGGCTGGTTCAGCTCGTGCGATGACAGTCCGGTGCCAGCTGCCGGCGAATAAGGCTGGATAGTGTAGCCCTTGTACAGGTATCCTTTGCCGTACAGCTGCTTGAGGAGCCACCATAGAGTCTCTATGTAGCGGTTGTCGTATGTGATGTATGGATTGTCCAGATCAACCCAGTAGCCGATTTTTCTGGTCAGGTCGCTCCAGAGTTCCTTGTACTTCATCACTTCGGTGCGGCAGTTCATATTGTAGTCATCGACCGAAATCTTTCTGCCGATATCCTCCTTTGTGATTCCGAGCTTCTTCTCCACGCCGAGTTCTACAGGCAGTCCGTGAGTGTCCCATCCGGCCTTGCGGTTGACCTTGTATCCGCACATTGTCTTGTAGCGGCAGAATGTGTCCTTGATAGTACGCGCCATAACGTGATGAATGCCGGGCATTCCGTTTGCCGATGGAGGTCCCTCATAGAAGACGAAAGAAGGACATCCTTCGCGTTCCTTCACACTGCGTGAAAACAAATCCTCTCTCAGCCAGTCAGCAAGCACCTCCTGATTGAGTTTCGACAGGTCAAGCTGACTGCGTTCTGCAAATTTCCGGTTCATCCTTATTTATTATTTTCCGTTATTATTTTTGAAAACGCAAAGATAATGAAATTTTCCGGAATGGTCCCATTTTTTAATAATGTCGTATTTTGCCGCGTTTACGATAGAAATTGGTAATTTTGCACCCGGACAGTCAGAAATCGAGACAAGATGAAAGTTGCAATAGTCAGATACAACGCGGGAAATGTCAGTTCAGTCATTCACGCAATGGAGAGGCTTGGCACGGAGTATGTCCTGACCGACGACAGAGAAATACTGCAAACCGCTGACCGTGTGATATTTCCCGGTGTAGGCGAGGCCGCCGGAACTATGCGTTACCTGCGTCATACCGGTCTGGATAACGTAATCAGGAATCTGAAGCAACCGGTTTTGGGCATTTGTCTGGGACAGCAGCTGATGTGTGCATCGAGCCAGGAAGGAGACACAGACTGTCTGGGCATCTTCAATGTTCCGGTTCTCCGGTTCAAACCAGGTTCAGCGGAGGACAAGATTCCGCACATGGGTTGGAACGACATACACATAAACGACAGGAAGATGTTCGGCGACATACCAGACGGACAGTTCGTATACTTCGTTCACAGCTATTACGTGCCTGTCTGCGAATGGACAGCCGCCACGACAGACTACATACTGCCTTTCAGCGCTGCTCTTCATAAAGACAACTTCTACGCTACGCAGTTCCACCCTGAAAAGAGCGGAGCCGCCGGAGAGCGGATACTTGAAACTTTCCTTACACTATGACAATAGTTCCGGCAATCGACATTCTTGGTGGGAAATGCGTTCGTCTGACAAAAGGCGACTACTCCACCGGCAGGGTCTACTGCGACGATCCGCTTGAAATGGCTCTACGGTTTCAGGACGCCGGCCTCACCCGGCTTCATCTGGTTGATCTGGACGGTGCCGAAAGCGACCATATAGTCAATCGTGACGTACTGCGCGGAATATGCGCCGGGACATCGCTCACCGTTGACTTCGGCGGAGGCATAAAGAGCGACGCTGACATTGATGCGGCATTCTCGGCAGGAGCGGCGATGGTGACGGTAGGAAGTGCCGCGGCCACACACCCCGAACTCGCCCGCAAATGGATAGAGGAATACGGTGCCGGCAGGATAATTCTGGGAGCTGATGCACGTAACGGGAAAATCGCCACCCGTGGTTGGCAGGATGACAGCGGGCTGGATATTCTCGATTTCATCGGCGGATACCACCAGCTTGGAGTCACGAAAGTCATCTGTACCGACATCAACCGGGACGGAACGCTTCAAGGACCGTCGATACAGCTGTACCGAAAGATTATGGAGCATTTTCCTGATCTGGCTCTAACGGCAAGCGGAGGCGTGTCGTCGGTAAAGGATCTGGAGGAACTGGCCGAAGCCGGACTTGCCGCCGCCATTGTAGGCAAAGCATATTACGAAGGCCGAATCACTCTGCAGGATATGGCAGGGATAAACGAGACAGAAAAAAGATTCTAAGAAAAATGCTTGCAAAGAGAATAATTCCCTGTCTGGATGTCAAGGACGGCAGAACCGTCAAAGGGACAAACTTCCTGAACCTGCGCGACGCCGGCGACCCCGTTGAACTCGGATACCGCTACAGTTGCGAAGGTGCTGACGAACTGGTATATCTGGACATCACAGCCACGGCTCAGGGACGCGAGACTTTCACCGATGTGGTCAGAAACATTGCTGCGGTAATCTCAATACCGTTTACTGTTGGAGGCGGAATCGGCAATGTCAGCGATGTGGAGCGAATGCTTTACGCTGGAGCCGACAAGGTCTCGGTCAACTCCGCCGCAATACGCAGGCCGGAACTCATCTCCGAAATTGCCGACGCATTCGGACAGCAGGTATGTGTTGTGGCCATTGACGGCAGAATGACCCCTGACGGCTGGCGCTGTTACCTTAACGGAGGACGGATAGCCACCGACATCGACCTTTTCGAATGGGCAAAGAGAGCCTCGGATATGGGCGCGGGCGAAATTCTGTTCACCAGTATGGACCACGACGGGGTCAAAGACGGCTATGCCAACGAGGCGCTAGCCAGACTCCACGAACTGCTGCCCATCCCGGTCATCGCATCAGGCGGAGCAGGCAGGAAGGAGCATTTTCGCGATGCTTTTGCGATTGGGAAAGCCGATGCGGCACTGGCTGCCAGTGTATTTCATTACGGCGAGATAAGAATTAAGGAATTAAAGGATTACCTTTGCAGTGAGGGAATTCCGGTAAGAAAACAGATTTCGATATGAAAATAGATTTCGAGAAAATGGGAGGGCTGGTTCCAGCCATCGTACAGGACAATGTTACAGGCAAAGTACTGATGCTCGGCTTCATGAACAAGGAAGCGTACGACATCACGGTAAAGACCAGGAAGGTCACATTCTACAGCCGCACCAGGCAGAAGCTCTGGACCAAAGGCGAGGAAAGCGGACATTTCCTGAATCTTGTCAAGATACTCATTGACTGCGACAACGACACCCTGCTTGTCAAGGCCAACCCCACTGGGCCGGTCTGTCACACAGGCGCAGACACTTGTTGGGGCGAAAAGAACGAGGCGGACATCAGTTTCCTGACTTATCTGCAGGATTTCATCGCTAAACGCTACGAAGACCAGCCGGAGAATTCCTACACCACATCGCTGTTCCGCAGCGGCGTGAACAGAATGGCTCAGAAGGTCGGCGAAGAGGCTGTCGAAACTGTGATCGAGGCTACGAACGGAACCGATGACAGACTGATTTACGAGGCTTCGGACCTGATCTACCACCTCATCGTTCTGCTGACAGCCAAGGGTCACCGCATCGAGGAACTTGCCACGGAACTGAGAGCAAGACACAAGTAAGCTATGGAGCCGCTTGTCGATTACAAAGGCATAGAGATACGTCAGGAGGATATGCACGTCCTCGGTGATGTAACTTTCACCGTCAACCCCGGGGAATTCGTTTACCTTATAGGAAAGGTCGGATCCGGCAAGAGTTCCCTCATCAAGACCATTTACGGAGAACTTGATGTTATCTGCCAGGATGCAGATTCGCACGCATTTGTTCTCGGCGAAAATATGGCTGCCATCAGACGCAGACGCATTCCGGCGCTCAGGCGCAGGCTCGGAATCGTGTTTCAGGATTTCCAGCTGCTGACAGACCGCTCGGTGGACGAGAATCTGAGTTTCGTGCTCCAGTCAACCGGATGGAAGGACAAGCAGCTGATCAGACAGCGTATTCTGGAGGTGCTTAATCTTGTCGGAATGGATTCCAAGGCATACAAGATGCCACACGAACTGTCCGGTGGCGAGCAGCAGCGAATATGCATTGCCCGCGCCCTGCTCAACGCGCCGGAACTTATTCTGGCCGACGAGCCGACAGGAAATCTTGACCCCGAGACAGGACGTCAGATTATTGAAATCCTGCACAGGGTACGTCAGAGCGGGACTGCAGTGATGATGATCACGCACAATCTCCAGTGGCTCACGGAATTTCCGGGGCGCATAATGGAATGCAGGGACCGGCTGCTGTCAGAAGTGACCGCAAGTCAGGCCGGACAGGACAAGCTCGAAGAGCAGTCATAACGAATTGGCAAAACAGGAAACAGATACAATAGGACGCACAATGAAAGTTCTGAAATTTGGAGGTACTTCGGTAGGAAGTCCTGAGAGGATGAGAGATGTCAGCAGACTGATCTGCAATGACAGGGAGCAGAAGCTGGTAGTGCTGTCAGCAATGGCAGGAACGACAAACACGCTGGTGGAGATTGCCAAATGCTATGCCAACGGGGAATCGGACAATGCTGCCGCTATCATAGACAGGCTGCAGACCATCTACTCCCAGCATATCGCCAACCTTTACAGCACTGCAAGCTACAAGCAGCACGTCCAGGATTATACCGATCAGAGATTTGATTTCCTCAAATCGTTCGGCAGCGCATCGTTCACCAATGTCCAGGAGAAGGAAATCCTGGCACAGGGAGAACTGCTCTCCACTTTCATGATGACCAGTTACCTGTGCGAGCAGGGCATCAACGCGGCTCTCATACCAGCTCTTGACTTTATGAGGACCGACGCTGACGGAGAGCCCGATCTTGAGTTCATCAGAAAGAACATCAGCCGTTTCATTGACGTAGATTCCGATATTCAGATTTATATCACGCAGGGGTTCATCTGCCGGAACTTTGCCGGTGAGATCGACAATCTGCAGCGTGGCGGCAGCGACTATTCGGCCTCAATCATCGGCGCATCGGTCAATGCAGAGGAGATTCAGATCTGGACCGACATAGACGGAATGCACAACAACGACCCGAGGATCGTCAACAAGACACAGCCGGTACGTCACCTGCTGTTCGACGAAGCGGCCGAGCTCGCATATTTTGGAGCCAAGATACTCCACCCCACCTGCGTTCTCCCCGCAAAGATGGCCGGTATCCCTGTACGTCTTCTGAACACGATGCAGCCGGATGCACCCGGAACGCTTATTGACAACAATGCCGATCACGGAAAAATCAAGGCTGTAGCAGCCAAGGACAACATCACGGCAATCAACATCAAGTCCAGCCGAATGCTGCTTGCATACGGTTTCCTGCGTAAGATATTCGAGATTTTCGAGAACCATAGGACGCCTATCGATATGATATGCACATCCGAGGTCGGTGTGTCAATGTCAATCGACAATGCCCAGAACATTGATTCCATTGTCAGGGAGCTGAGCGAACTGGGCACTGTGAACGTTGAAAGCGGAATGTGCATAGTCTGTGTGGTAGGCGATATGAAATGGAATAATGTAGGCTTCGAGTCAAAGGTTACCGATGCCTTGAGCGACATTCCTATCCATATGATATCATACGGCGGCAGCAGCTACAACATCTCGTTCCTTATCAGAGAAGAGGACAAGAAGCGAGCTTTGCAGCGTCTCAGCGACACTATTTTCAGAAGATGACGGCCACGCCATTCTACCGCTACGATCTGGGGCTCCTCAGGCGCACACTTGAGGAAATCAGGAAGGAGACAGTCGGGAATCCCGGCTGGCACATCCACTATGCAGTCAAGGCTAACGCCAATCCACTGATACTCAATGTGGTCAGGGAATACGGATTAGGCATCGACTGCGTCAGCGGAGGTGAAATTCAGGCCGCCTTGGATGCAGGGTTCGCCCCATCGGGCATAGTGTTTGCAGGTGTCGGCAAGGCTGACTGGGAAATCGACCTCGCCCTGAACAGCGGAATATTCTGCCTCAATGTCGAATCCGAAGCGGAACTGGATGTAATTCAGGAGAGGGCGGCTATGCTTGGCAAGGATGTCAGGATAGCGTTGCGCGTCAATCCCGACATCGATGCCCACACTCACGCAAACATTACCACCGGTCTGGCAGACAACAAATTCGGCATCAACTACGACCTGCTGGACGGAATCATCAGAAAGGCGATGGTAATGAAGCATATCAGGTTGGAGGGCCTTCATTTCCACATAGGTTCGCAGATTGTTGACATGGAGCCCTTCAGAAAACTCTGCAAGCGTATCAACGACATACAGGACACGCTGGCCGGAACAGGTTTCTCTCCGCTTCACATCAATGTCGGCGGCGGTCTTGGAGTTGACTACATTAATCCTGAAAGCAATCCTGTTCCTGATTTCAGGCAATACTTCGATGTGTTCCGCAAGGAACTCAGACTGAAGGAGGGGCAGCATCTTCATTTCGAACTCGGGCGCGCCATTGTGGCCCAATGCGGCGAACTGGTAACAAAGGTCCTCTATGTCAAGAAGAGCACTGCAAAGCAGTTTGCCATAACTGACGCAGGAATGACAGAACTGATACGTCCCGCTCTGTATGGAGCATATCACAAGATAGTCAACCTGAACGGCAGTGGGGAAATTCAGAAATACGATGTGGTCGGTCCTGTGTGCGAGTCATCAGACGTTTTCGGCAAGGACAGGGAACTGGCCGAAGTGCATCGCGGAGACCTGCTTGCAATCAGGACAGCCGGGGCGTACGGCGAAAGTATGTCGTCGTGCTACAATCTGAGACCGTTACCGCGGTCTGAATCATTCGAAGCGGATTGATTTCGAAGGCTTGACCCTTGATATGGCCGCTGACGGACCTACCAGCATCAGGACAGACAGAACAAATGTGACTATGTTCAGCAGGACAAGCCACCATAGCTGTAACTCGCAGGGGACACTGTCCAGATAATAGTTCTCCGGATTGAGCGGCACCAGTCTGAATTTCTGCTGAATCAGGCATAATGCCACGCCTATCACATTTCCGAGCAGCATTCCTCTGAGCACTATCCTTGACGCCAGTATCAGGAATGTCTTCCGTATCGACGAATCCGAAGCGCCCATCGCCTTGAGTATTCCTATTGTCGAGGTCCTCTCAAAGATGATGATGAGCAGGCCTGAGATTATGGTGAAACCGGCTATTCCCATCATAAGCAGCAGAATCATACCGACATTCACATTCAGCACGTCCAGCCAGGCAAAGAGTCCGGCATTGAGTTGTTGGGTAGTCTGGATAAGATAGCGTTCCCCGAACCGGTCGGCTGCTGCATTGAATACGTTACGCGCGGCCAGATATGCGTCATACAGAGGGTCCTCATCGTTGTTGGCTGCACGGACCTCGACTCCTGTAACCTGATACGGTTCCCAGCCGTTGAGTTTCTGCAGAGTGTAAATGTCAGTAATGGCATAGAGTCGGTCGTACTCCGAGAAATTGGTCTGATAGATGCCAGACACCTCGAATTTTCTGGCACGGATATGCTCCTGCATGAAACAGGCATCGACACGGTCGCCGACAGACACCTCGAGGATATCAGCCATCTTCTTCGATATGAGTATTCGGCCTGAAGCCGCAGTATCGGTACATTCCGGCACGGTTCCTTCAAGCAGACAGCTCTCCATGAACGAGAAATCGAATTCCTGCCCCACTCCCTTCAGCAGGAAGCCTTGAAATGTGCTGTCGGTCCGCAGCAGACCGGCTTTGGCGGCAAAGCGCTGGGCATGGGTTATGTTCCCGCTGGCGTTAAGGCTGTCGAGCATCCATTGCATACAGGACACAGGAAGTTCCTCCTCTCCCATCGACACATCGTAGTTAATCACTCGTATGTCCTGCGAGAAACCTGTCACCTTTTCGCTGACCTGATGACGGAAACCGCGCGTTATGGCAAGCGTCAGAATCATCACGGCAAGACCCATCGCCACTCCTGTCATTGCGATGATTACGGCCGGACGGGTACCTCCTTTGGTCCTGTCCCCGCTCGCATACAGCCTGCCGGCTATGAATTTCTCAAACACTGCCATTCGATTAACCGTGCGAAGATACGCTTTTATCATTATAGTTTTGTAAGTTTGCCGTAAATTACGCATTATCGGAAATGGGCTCAGAATTTGTTACCGAAACGGCAAGGCGGCTGTCAGAGATACGCAGCTCGCTTCCCGCCGGTGTACAGCTTCTGGCAGTTTCGAAGACCCACCCCGTCGAACTCATTCAGGAAGCCTATGACGCGGGACAGCGTCTGTTCGGAGAGAACAAGGTTCAGGAAATGACGATGAAGCAGGCTCTTCTGCCAAAGGACATCGAATGGCACTTCATCGGGCATGTGCAGCGGAACAAGATACGCCAGATGGTGCCGTACATTTCGGTCATCCAGGGAATTGACTCGTTTCAGGCTCTTGCCGAAACCGACCGTCAGGCGAAGGCTGCGGGACGCACTGTCACCTGTCTGCTCCAGATTCACATTGCCGCCGAAGATACCAAGTTCGGCTTCACGGCCGAAGAGTGCCTGGAGATGCTGCAGCAGGGAGAATGGCGCAAGCTTGACAATGTCATCATTGGCGGCGTAATGGGAATGGCAACGAATACAGACAACCGCGAACAAGTGCTGGCCGAGTTCCGCAGGCTCAAGGAAGTCTTCGACTCGGCGAAATCCGGATTCTTTGCCGATGATGCGAATTTCCGGACCATATCGGCAGGGATGAGCGATGACCGCGACCTGGCAATACAGGCCGGAAGCAATATGGTACGCATAGGGACCGACATCTTCGGCCATCGGAACTATGCCGTACAGAAACAATAATGGCAAGACAGGACTTTAACTATAGAGTACAATCGTATGGAAACAAAGAAAGCACTGAACGCACACATTCAGGACAGCATCCGTAAACACTGGGATCTTGAGGCGCTTACTGACTACAAGGGCACTACACTGATGTACCGCGATGTGGCACGACGTATAGCAAAGCTTCACATTCTGTTCCATGAGGCCGGGATACAGCCGGGCGACAGAATTGCCATCTGTGGGAAAAACTGTTCCAACTGGGCTGTCGTGTGCCTTTCCATATTTTCATACAATGCTGTAGTAGTTCCGATACTGCACGAGTTCAAGCCGAACAGCATACACAACATCATCAACCATTCGGAAGCGAAGCTCCTGCTGGTTGGCGAGCATGTCTGGGAGAACCTGAACGAATCCCAGATGCCTGACCTGCTGGGAATAATTCTGATTGACGACTTCTCCATCCCTGTTTCACGCAGCGAGGCACTTACCGAAGCTCACGAGCACTTGAACGAGCTGTTCGGGCGCAAATATCCGAAATCGTTCACCAAACAGGATGTCTGCTATGAGTCAAGGCCCAGCGATGAACTGGCGATGATCAACTACACTTCGGGTTCGACAGGTTTCTCGAAGGGTGTGATGATACCTTACCGTGCTCTTGAAAACAACAGGGATTTCGCACAGTCAGTGATGCCTATGCTCAAAGCTGGTGACAAAGTTATCTCCATGCTGCCTATGGCCCACATGTACGGATTCTCGTTCGAGTTCTTCTTCGAAATGACGCTCGGCTGCCACCTCTATTTCCTGACACGGCTCCCGAGTCCGAAGATTATCTTCCAGGCATTCCAGGAGGTAAAGCCGAGGGTTGTGGTATCGGTTCCTCTTGTCATAGAGAAGATTATCAAGAAGAATGTGCTGCCTAAGCTTGAAACGGCGCAGATGAAGTTCCTGCTTAAGTTGCCTTTAGTCAACGAACAGATCAACAAGAAGATACGCGACGAACTGATCAATTCTTTCGGAGGTAACTTCTACGAGATAATAATCGGAGGTGCCGCCTTCAACCAGCAGGTTGAGAATTTCCTCCACTCCGTACACTTCCCGTTCACCGTGGGTTACGGAGCAACCGAGTGCAGTCCTATCATCTGTTATGAGGACTGGAAGACATTTGTACCGGGTTCGTGCGGCAAGGCTGCTCTCGGTATGGAAGTCAAGGTACTCAGTTCCGACCCGGAGAACATCCCCGGCGAGATAATATGCCGCGGTCCGAATGTCATGCTAGGCTACTACAAGAACGAGAAACTCACACAGGAGACGATAGACGAGGACGGCTGGATGCACACCGGCGACCTCGGCATCATAGACAAGGACGGGACCGTTTACATCAAGGGGCGCAGCAAGAACATGCTGCTCGGGCCTTCAGGCCAGAATATCTATCCCGAAGAGATTGAGGAGAGAATCAACAATATGCCCTGTGTCAGCGAATCGGTCCTGATCAGCGAAGGCGGCAAGCTGGTAGCTCTGGTCTACCCAGATTTCGACGAGGCCAGGAAGATGTCGCTTAACGATGAACAGATTGCCGAGACTATGGAGCAGAACAGGATTGAACTCAACAAGGAACTTCCGGCATACGAGCAGGTTACGCAGTTCCGCATTTATAACGAAGAATTCGAGAAGACGCCTAAGAGAAGCATCAAGCGTTTCCTCTATCAGAAAGAATAAACAGAACGTATGAAACAGACTTTTTTCAGAAAATACGGAGCATACATCATTGCGGCCATTCTGTTTGTAGTGCTTGCATGCATTTATTGTGCACCTTCGCTCAAGGGCAAGGTTGTCAATGCCGGAGACGTTACCAGTTACGAATGTATTGTCCACGAATTGAACGAATATCACGAGGAAACGGGTGAGAGTTCATATTGGCTTGGTTCAATGTTCTGCGGTATGCCCGCATACCAGATCGGAGGTGTGCACTACAAATCATCCGCATGGCTCAAACCATTCAGAGTCATTCTGGAAAGAGGCAACAGCGGAGCCGGAGCCCCGTTCATTCTGCTTCTGTACTTTGTCTGTTTCTATGTACTCCTGAGATGTTTCGACGTTGACCGATGGATCAGCATAGCAGGAGCGATTGCAATTGCATTGTCATCGTACTTCATTGTAATAATCCCGGCCGGACACCTTACAAAGACGTTCACCATCCCTATGATGGCTGTCGCTCTGGGAGGATTCAAACTGATTTTCAGCAAGCGCTATGCCCTGGGATTCTCTCTTGCCGCGATGTCCATTGCGCTGTCTTTTGTCAGACACCCTCAGATGGCATATTACATTTTCATGTTCATCGGTCTTCTCTACATCGCCGAGCTGTGGATACACATCAGAGAGAAGCGGATCCGGGATTTCGTGCTTGGGACAGGCATATTCGCAGGAGCCGTCCTGCTGGGATTGGGAGCCAATGTCAGCAATATGTTCGCCAACAAGGAGTACATCTCTGAAACCATGAGGGGCGGACAGTCAGATCTGCAGAAATCAAACGATGCCGGGAACAAGACTTCGGGCCTTGATCTGGATTACGCCACGCAGTGGAGTTACGGTATAGACGAATCTCTGTCATTCCTCATTCCAGGCATCAAGGGTGGAGCATCGGCAGTCAATGTCGGCAGCGATTCCGGTCTGTACAAGACCCTGGTGAAGAATGGTGTGGACAAGCGCACCTCCGAACAGTTCTGCAAGAGCATTCCGCTGTACTGGGGCGAACAGCCGTTCACGTCCGGCAATGTGTATATGGGTGCTGTCGTATGCTTCCTCTTCGTTTTCGGACTTATCGTAGTCAGAGGGCCATACAAATGGGCGATACTCGCCGCAACTGTATTCAGCATAATGCTGTCATGGGGACATAACTTCATGTCGCTGACCTCGTTCTTCTTCAACTATTTCCCGATGTACAGCAAGTTCCGTGCCGTATCGTCCATTCTGATAGTGACCGAGATCGCCATGCCGCTGCTCGGATTCATCGCGATACGGGATGTCATCAATGGAAAAGTCAGCAAAGACAAGGCAGTCCGTTCAATCTACATAGCAGGAGGTATCACGGCAGGAATCTGCCTGCTGACAGCAGTTCTGTGCGGAAGCGTTTCGAATTTCACCAGTCCTAACGATGCCGCTCTGGCAGATTTGCCTGACTTTGTAATGAAGGGCATCATCGGCGAACGCAAGTCATTGGTCATAAGCGATTCTCTGCGCTCATTCGTATTCATTGCCATTGCAGCCGCACTTCTATGGCTCTATGTGAAGGACAAGCTGAAGGCGACATACCTTGCAGCGGCTTTGATCGTTCTTGTAACTGTTGATATGTGGCCGGTTGACCGCCGCTACTTCAACTACGACAATTACGTATCGGCAAGACAGAATGCTGGGGTTTTCGAAATGCAGCCATACGAGCAGCAGATTCTTACGGACACGGATCCCCATTTCAGAGTACTGAATCTGACAGCGAACTACTTCAATGACGCCCGTACATCCTATTATCTGAAATCGATAGGTGGTTATTCGGCCGTCAAGCTGCGCAGATATCAGGACCTGTACGACATGCATATATCGCAGATGAACATGAAGGTGTTAGGTATGCTCAATGCCAAGTACATCGTAATGGAAGGCGACAACGGGCAGCCCACCCCATTCCGCAACAGGGATGCTATGGGCAATGCCTGGTTCGTTGACACGCTGAAAGTGGTCGGCAGTGCGGACGATGAGTGTAATGCACTGTACGACACTGACCTGCACAGCACAGCTATCGTCGGCAGTGACTTTGCGGAATTCGCAAAGAACCCGACAAGAGTTCACGACGAGGGTGCGTCTGTCCGTCTTACAGAATACACTCCGCGATACATTGACTACGAGAGCAGTTCAATGGCAGACGGAACGGTGGTATTTTCGGAAATTTACTACCCTTACGGATGGAAGGCATACATTGACGGAACTCCGGCAGAGCACTTCCGTGTCAACTATGCTCTGAGAGCGCTGAACGTCCCTGCAGGACAGCACCGGATTCACTTCGAATTTGCACCGGACAGCGTCAGGAAGGGCGAAGCCATCAGTGTGACCTGCATCTGCACATTATATGCTCTGATGACGGCTTTTATCGTTGTGGGGATTCTCAGGCGCAGGAAAGGTTCAGAAGTCCGGCCGTGACATTGGCGCGGAACCTGACCAGCATATTTCCGCATTTGAAGCGTCCGCGCAGAGCATAGCCACACCACAGGGCTATAGTTCCGCCCCATTTTACCAACTCTTTGAAGAGTCTCAGAATGTAGGCCCTGCCTGAAATGGCTTTCGTCCGGAGACGTTCGCTGTCGCCGATGCCACGAGTCAGCCGGTTGAAATAGTCCGGTTCCAGTTTGTAGTGCGGAATGCTGTGATACAGGATGGCACCCGGCAGATATCTGAATGTCATCCCTGCCGCGACCATCTTGTTGAAGATGTCCTTCTCCTCGCCCCCAGCCAGGCTGTTCCCGTTCCGGCCGAGCGCGGCGTTATAAAGTCCGACCGTATCGAACACCCGTTTCCTATAGGCCGCATTTCCACCACCGGGGTAATTGTCACCAGGGAAAGCCTTCTCCCTGTCACCGAAATACAGATAGCCGGTCAACAGCCGTCTCAGGTGATAAGTCATCCAGTCCGGTTCAGCGCCATCCTCATAGGCGGGAATGATTGGACCGCCTGCCGCATCGCAATCGGGATTAGCCCCGAAGAAATCCGAATACACCGACAAATACTCCTTGTTGACAGTGGCATCGTCATCCACATAGACAAGTATGTCGCCAGACGATTCCATAATGCCGCGATTGCGCGCATTGGATAGTCCCTGTGCCGTCTCTTTCACTACCTTCAGCTGAACTTCGGGAAAAGCTGTCCTGAAACGTTCGATTTCAGATGCAGTATTGTCGGTACAGTTGTTGTCAACAACGACAATCTCGTAATCATTGGCAGAAAAAGTCCCGGCAGCAATGCTTTCAAGCACATTGTATATATACCGTGCCCTGTTGTATGTGCAGATTATGACAGACAGTTTCATCAGTATGGCTATTAATGGTCAAATTCGAGCCTGCGATAGCACCTTCGGCCGGTCTTTTCCATAGTCGTGACCAAAACATCCGGGTCATAGTCCTTAATGGGAGTCATGAACGAATCGGAGTAGATGTCGCGCAGCCATCTTTCAGTCAGATCCGGCATATAGATATTCAGTCCGAGAAAGTCTGAACGATGGAATTCACAGTTCGGCACATGATAGCTGACACAGGGAAATCCGTCCGTCGCGTTCGCCTCTTTCCACTCTTTAGTCTCGTGCCTTCTGGCGCAGTAGCAGTAAAGAAGATCACCCTGAGGGAACATCCTGAACACATCAAGATGGAGTTTGCCATACTGATATGTCTCCTCAATAACGGTTCCATCATCCTTGAAATAAAGCTGTCTGATAAGTTTGAAGCCGGACCTTGCAAGACTTGACCTGTAATCCGGCAGACTGCCGTCATCTACGATAGCAAGATCTATGTCGGGATCGTATGAAATGAAGCCATGCTCCCTGTACGCGCCTAAAAGAGAACCGAAAATAAGGAACGACTGCAGACCCGCCTCAGTGAAAGCTCTGTCAGCATCGGCCAGCATCACCAGTCCCTGCTTTTTCATTCTTCGAGCCTGAATTTCAAAGTCTGCCTTATTGATCAGATTGACAGCGGGCTTGTAAAGACCCAGCTTCACCAGTATTTTGACAGCAGCATCTCTTATCATAGAACACACTCTTCGTTTTTCAAAAGTAGAGACAAATTGCCTTTTTGCCAATTATTATCTCAACAAATTGTACTAATTTAGCGACAGTTACAAAAAGAAAGAGTATGCAGGCAATTATTCTGGCTGCCGGAATGGGCAAACGGCTCGGTGAATTCACAAAGGACAACACCAAGTGTATGGTATCTGTCAACGGAGTCCGACTTATTGACAGAGTGCTGTCGCAACTGAGCCGTATGGACATAGACAGAGCGATTATCGTAACCGGATACAAAGCCAGGGAACTCACCGATTATCTCGGCAACGAGTATAACGGACTTGAATTGAAATACATAAACAATCCCATTTTTGACAGGACAAACAACATCTACTCGCTTGCACTCGCCAAGGATGGAATGCAGGAGGATGACACCCTGCTGCTTGAAAGCGATCTGATATTCGAGGACGGCATACTGAACCTTCTTTTGGACAATCCGTATCCGAATCTGGCACTTGTTGCCAAATATGAATCGTGGATGGATGGTACCATGGTCAGAATTGACGAGGAGAACAACATCGTGGATTTCATCACCAAGGCTGCTTTCAAGTTCAGCGAATCCGGCAGTTACTACAAAACCGCAAACATATACAAGTTCTCAAAAGAGTTCAGCCGCGACAAATATATACCTTTCCTGAATGCGTACATAAAAGCAGTCGGCAACAACGAGTACTACGAGAATGTACTGCGCATCATATCATTCCTGAACAGTCACGACATCAAAGCCCTGCCAGTGGGCGGACGGAAATGGTACGAAATAGATGACAAGCAGGACCTTGACATTGCCGAGGCGATATTTGCGGACGAGAATCACATTCTCCGTAAATTCTACGGCCGTTACGGCGGCTACTGGAGATTCCCGAAGATGCTGGATTTCTGCTATCTGGTCAACCCATACTTCCCAACCGACAGGATAATGGACGAGATGCAGGCCAACTTCAGGACTCTCCTTACATCATATCCGTCCGGAATGAAAGTCAACACACTGCTGGCAAGCAAGTGCTGGGGTGTGAATGAGGAATACATCATCCCCGGCAACGGAGCTGCCGAACTCATCAAGATACTGATGGAGCGTATCAGCGGAAAGGTCGGAGTAATACGTCCTACATTCGAAGAGTACCCTAACCGCCTTGCTTCTGACAGAGTAGTATCCTTCTGTCCGGGCGGGCCTGATTTCAGATATGGAGTCCGCGAGCTGACCGACTTTTTCGGACAGAACAGCGTCGGTACTATCGTGCTGATCAATCCAGACAACCCGTCAGGCAACTTTATCGGGCCAGACGGAATCATGCAGCTTGCCACATGGTGCAGGAGCAAGGACATCAGGCTGGTGGTAGATGAGAGTTTCGCCGATTTCAGCGAAGGCTGGAACGGGCACACTCTTCTTGACGACACGGTACTCGAAGAATATCCTAATCTTACTGTGATAAAGAGCATCAGCAAGAGTTTCGGAGTCCCCGGACTGAGACTGGGCATTCTGGCCTCAAGTGACAGGGAGATGATTGCAGCAATGAAAAAGGAAGTCAGCATCTGGAACCTGAACAGTTTTGCCGAATACTTTATGCAGATATTCTCCAAATATTCCGAAGACTACAGAAAAGCCTGTACAAAGTTTGCCGAGGAACGCAGTGCTTTCAGGAAGGAACTGGAGGAAATCTGTTTCATCCGTGTAATACCATCGCAGGCCAATTATTTCCTGATAGAGATTCTGCCGCCATACAACGCATCGGAGCTTGTCATCCGACTGCTTAAGGAGTATGACATACTGACCCGTGACTGCTCGTCAAAATTCGGGCTTGACGGCAGGCAGTATATGCGCATATCCATCCGCAGCCGCGAGGACAACGCAAAGCTGGCAAAAGCATTGAAGAATATGGAACGCTAAGTGATAGAAGCATGAAAGTAATTTCCAACAATATCATCAAATCTCTATCAATCACTCCCAAGCAGTGTACTGAGTGGATTTATGAGAGTTTCAGACTGAAGGCAGAATCACAGCTACCGGCTAAAATTAGCGTTCATCCGCGTGAGGATGATTTTTTTACATCAATGCCATGCCTGCTACCACCAATCCCATTCTGCGGTAGTGATACAAAAATCAGATTCTTCGGTATCAAGGAAGTTCACAGAATTTCAGGAGCTGTCCCAAGTCTCGGCAGTGACATCTTGTTATATAATGCCGTGAATGGAGAACTGCTTGCACTGATAGATGCTGACTGGATTACTTCTATGCGTACTGGAGCCGTTGCAGCTGTTTCTGCCAAGGCTCTGCGTAAATGCAATGGGCTAACATACGGATTTGTTGGGCTGGGCAACACTGCCCGTGCCACACTGGCATGCATGCTTGAATTGGAAAACGACCAAATATTCAACGTAAAATTACTCAAATACAAGAATCAGGCGGAAGAATTTATCGAAAGGTTTCGCAATTATAACAATGTCAGATTTGAAACAGTATGCGACATAAAGGATTTGGTCAATGATTCAGATGTTCTGGTAAGTTGTATCACAAGCGCTGACGGCTTGTTTCTTGCTGACGAAAGCAACTATCCTAAAGGGATTACTATTATTCCAGTCCATATGCGCGGATTTCAAAATTGCGATACAGTTTTTGACAGAGTTTTAGGTGATGACACGGACCATGTAAGAAACTTCAAATTTTTCAATCAGTTTAAAGGATATGCAGAAATTGGAGAAGTTTTGGCTGGACGTGATATCGGCCGCCATAATGATATGGAGAGAATAATCGACTACAACTATGGTCTTGCCCTACACGACATTGTCTTTGCCTCGAAAATTTATCAAATGCTACAAGACATCAATGTTCCCGACATTATTTGGGAAAAGGAACATCAGAAGTTCTGGATATGAAATACCAGAGTGCTGCTATATTGTTATTTTAGCACTGTCAGCATACGTTTCGTAAAACCGCGCATTCCCTCTTCAGTCCAGTAACACAGGAGGTACATCACGATGCAGCTCGGTACGAATATCAGCAGAGCATACACTCCGAAAGTCAGGTACGAGGCCGAGGGATCTATGTGAATGACGGAATCGGCGGCATAAATCACGGCTACTGTTGCAGCCAATATAGCAATCAGTTTCGAATACAGGCCCAAATACATTGACAGAGGCTCGCGCAGGCCGGAGCGGAACAGGAACACCGGCTTCCATATCTTCGCAATAACGACCTGGCTGATCAGCTGGCCGGTCAGAATACCGTTCAGTCCATAGAAATGGCCCAGCAGGAACGCGAATCCAAGACAAAGGACGGCTTCGGCAATCGGAGCCCAGATGTCCTGAAACATTCCGTAGGCATTCAGATAGATGTCAACGACATTACGGGTGTTCTGCACACAGAATACCAGCACTATCAGCAGCAGGGTCGTACGGCTCAGGATAAACTCCCTGCCGATCCAGAGGGATATGAACGGGTCTATCAGGAACCAGAGCGATATGCAGCATACCGATGTTATGGCGAACCTTGCACAGAACAGTTCCCTAAAGACCTTGAGCGTAAGCTGTCTGTCATTTTCAGCTACCATATTGCCCACGCTGGCCGCAAGTCCCAGGAAGCAGGCCGTCAGGATGGCATTCAAATTGGTCGTAAAGAGCTGGTAATTACCATATTTCGCAACCACAGTCATTGGATCGTTGTCGTAAATGGCATAAATGATCAGCGGTATTGCCTGCAGGATTGCGAATGTTCCTATCTTGTGGACGAACAGCTGTTTCACCTTGGTAACCACAACAGGATACTTGCGTCTGAGCAGTGATGGATTAGCCACTTTTTCCTTCAGGAATGGAAACGATCTGTTGATGACACCCGCCAAAATAACAGTAGTCAAGGTAGCAAAGACGGCCTCCAGTATCAGCCACCATACATAACCGTTGTCGAAATACTTGATGGCGAACGCCTGAATAATAAGTTTTATGTTACTTACGAGCTTGGCTGCGTACTGGACCTTATAATTCTGCTGACAGGCATCGAGCAGTATCTGCTTGTAATTGAAGAAATAGCTCAGCAGGGAACTGTAAAGCGACACCCCGAAGGTGGTGTATGCATACCATAGCGGAAGCTTGACTTTTGAGAACATTGTCGGGAAGAAGCACATCATCACGACACTTCCAGCCATAACAATCAGAGCGATAATGCGGTATAGCCATCCCTGCAGAGCTACGATTTCACGGACTCTGCCTATATCACCATCGTGGACAGGCTTGTAGAGTGTGACGGCTATGGCGCTTCCGATACCCAGTTCCGCCAGATTCAGGCACTGCAGCAGGCTTGTCGCCGTCGAATTCAGGCCCAGGACCTCAAGTCCAAGGTAGTTGATGAACACTCTGCGGGACCAGAAGCCGATGAGGATTGCGGCAATCTGCATACTCGTCGCCACAACGCTGTTGCGCAGGCTGTTCCTCGTTCTGCCGTATGACCCCGTATTGTTCATCCTTTCAGTATTTCATCAAGGACAGACTGCACAAGACAGTCCTTTCCTTCAGACACGGCCTTCCAGCAAGATCCGTTAATGGTATGCAGCCAGCGCCTGTCATCAAAGTATTCCAGAGAGTCTCCGTGCCGGTCCCCGCCTTCGCGCAAAGGTACGATTTCCTCATTGGGGAATTCCATAACGGACCTGTCCGATACGGAATACAGTCTGAACCAGTTTCCACCGCCTGAGTCCAGATACTCCTTATCCGGTGTGACCGGCATATAGTCAATACCGCCGTGCTGTTTCACCCAGGCAGTATCGAAGAAAGTCATTATTGCCGAAAGATACCAGTACTTGCCGTCCTGCCTTACCCGTAACGGTCCGTAGAAGGGCTGATTCTTCAGATAATCGCCAATCATCACATCCTTAATCGGGAACAGATCGTGGTCGATGTATCCGAATGCTGCGGGATTCCTCCTGCAGATAATCTTGTGATACACATAATTGACCGCAGCGGAGTGCGAATAACTGCTCCCTATTTTCCCCAACAGATTCAACGGCAGACGCACGTATGCGATGCCTTCCTGTCTGCAATAGTGCTGCAGCCTTTCAGAACATTTATGGTCCGTCGAATTGTCGGCTACTATATGCACGAAATCATCCTTGACGAAACGGCTGAGGAACTGATGCTGGCGTGCGATAAGGGCATCGTTGTTGAATGCGACGGTTACCAGATCAAGTCCCTGTCCATTCTGCGAATCCAACGGCAGACCGATGCATCTGCCTTTTGGAAGCATTCGCATAAACAGTTCCAGTGTCCTTATGCAGAAGCGGAAGCAAGCGCGTTTCAGAGTCATATCGTTACTGAATGATCCGACAGAATATCTGAATTCAAAGCACTATTTCAACAGGTTTCCGAGTATTGAGCGGGTCAGGTTTCTCACGACAGAAGATGCAGCGGAACTGACGGCGCGACCGGCAACCGATTTTGCCGATGTGGTTGATGATTTCTTTCCTGTGATCTTGTTCGAGACGGAAGTGCCGACACTGCGGCTGACCGAACTGACGGCAGCACCGATGGCGGCCGAAGCAATAGCCTTCGCCACTGTACCGGCGCTCTTCTCTGTCTTGGACTTGCAACCGCTCTTCTTTGACTTCTTTTCGACAGGAGCAGACTCCTTTTCCGCCTGCTGCTCTGCTTGGGCCTGCTGCTCTTCAGCTATCCTCTGTTCACTCTCGGCAAGAAGCACTTCGAACGCGCTCTCCCTGTCAATGGGATTGTCGTAGCGGCCATACAGTCTCGAAGAGTTTATGATTTTGGTGCGCTGGCCATCGGATATGGCTCCTATCTGACTGAGCGGGAACAGTATCTTGGCACGCTGTACTACAGACGGAGCGCCCTTTTCATCGAGGAACGAAACCAGAGCCTCGCCGGTCTCAAGCTGCATTATAGCCTCTTCGGTATCAAACTCCGGATTTGTGCGGAATGTCTGTGCGGCAGCACGGACGGCCTTCTGGTCTTTCGGCGTATATGCCCTGAGAGCATGCTGGATGCGGTTTCCGAGCTGTCCGAGTATCTCCTCCGGAATATCCGTCGGGCTTTGTGTCACGAAATAGATGCCGACGCCCTTGCTTCGGATAAGCCTGATGACCTGCTCGATCTTGTCTGTCAGAGCCTTCGATGTGTCCTGGAAAAGAGTATGTGCCTCGTCAAAGAAGAAAACCAGCCTCGGGAGTTCCATATCGCCGACTTCAGGCAGCTGTGCATACAGATCGGACAGCAGCCACAGCAGGAATGTCGAATACAGTTTCGGATTCAGCATCAGCTTGTCTGCGGCAAGTACGTTCATAACGCCCTTTCCGCCCTCGCACTGCATCAGGTCAAAGATGTCAAATGCGGGCTCGCCGAAGAACTTCTCGGCTCCCTGATTCTCAAGAGCCAGCAGCGAACGCTGTATGGCTGCGATACTGGCAGTACTGACCGCGCCGTACTGACGGCTGATTTCCGCAGAATTCTCCGACAGATAGTTCAGCATGGCGCGAAGGTCCTTCATGTCGATAAGCAGCAGGCCGCGCTCATCAGCCACGCGGAACATCACGTTCAGCACGCCCTCCTGTACCTCGTTGAGCTGCATCAGGCGCGACAGCAGCTGCGGTCCCATATTCGAGACGGTAGTCCTCATTGGATGTCCCTGCTCTCCGAACACGTCAAAGAAACGGACCGGGCAGGCTGCGAACTGCGGATTCCCAATGCCGAACTCTGCGCAGCGTTTTCCGATGAATCCGCTCATCTCTCCGACCTGGCTGATGCCGCTCAGGTCGCCCTTCATATCGGCCATGAAGCAAGGTACGCCCGCCTGGCAGAAAGTTTCCGCAAGAACCTGCAGCGAAACCGTCTTTCCAGTACCTGTCGCACCGGCAATGAGTCCGTGACGGTTTGCCATCTTGCCGTTAATCACTAATGGTCCCTGCTGGCAATGAGCCACATACAATCCTTTTTCAATATCGTACATATAGTTCCGTTTTTGTTAACTTTCGAAAAATTACTCCCAAAAATAATCAAAAATGCCTTACTGAAAGAGGATTTTCCGTACTTTTGGAATCCTCAGTAAAAAAAAAGATATATGGACAACAGTGTTTTCGGAGATAATCTCGACATCAGTGGAATCGTAGATATCAGTAATCCAAGTTGCATCGGTCTGTTTCAGGACAGCATAGTCAAGAGTTGGGAGTCGAAGGCATTCACCGACTATCAGGGCAGCACTACCCTCTACAGGGAACTTGCAGAAAAAATAGAAAGAGCGCACATACTTTACCGCAGCATCGGCCTCAAGCCCGGCGAGAAGATTGCCATCTGCGCGAAGAACTGCTCGAACTGGGCGATAGACTTTTTTTCCATCTTCACATACGGAGCGGTTCCGGTTCCAATTCTGGCCGATTTCAAGCCTGACTACATCCAGAATATAGTCAACCACTCCGAAGCCAGACTTGTCTATCTGGGCGATGCGCAGTGGAAGAACATCGACACCACCACAATGCCTGAAGTTCAGGGCTTTTTCCTCGTATCCGACTTCAGCCTGGTTCATTCTGAGAACGAGAGTCTGAAGCAGGCCTACGAAAGTCTTGACGAACTTTTCAACAAGCGTTTTCCGCACGGGCTCCGCAAGGAAGATGTCAACTACTACAAGGAGAAGTCCACCGAAGACACGGCAATTCTGAACTACACCTCAGGCACCACCAGTTTTCCGAAGGGTGTGATGCTGCCCTACCGTGCAATACGATTTATGATTGTATACAGTCTGCAGAAGATGCCGCTCAAACAGGGAAGCGACACCGTATGTATGCTGCCGCTGGCGCATATGTTCGGAATGATGTTTGAGCTGCTCTACGATTTCATGCTCGGCTGCCACATTCATTTCCTGACCAGAATTCCAAGTCCGAAAATAATCTTCCAGACTTTTGCCGAGTTCAAGCCAGTCCTGATCATAACCGTACCTCTGGTCATCGAGAAAGTCGTACAGAACAAGATTCTGCCGGTTATGGACAAACCTCTGATGAAAATTGCCCTCCACATTCCGGGCCTGCGCCAGAGCATTCTAAAGAGCATACGCAAGAAACTGATCGATGCATTCGGAGGCAGTGTCATAGAAATGATTATCGGAGGCGCGCCGCTGAACCGAGAAGTCGAAAACTGCCTGAGGGCAATCAAATTCCCGTACTCTGTAGGCTATGGAGCGACCGAATGTTCACCGCTCATATCTTACACCCACTGGTTTGACTACAAGCAGTGTACATGCGGTCAGCCGATTGAAGGCGTCAAGGTCGAGATTCACAGTGCCGATCCCGAGAACATCCCGGGCGAAATCACAGTTAAGGGTGACAACGTGATGCTGGGATACTTCAAGAATCCGGAAGCTACGGCGCAGGCCATCGACAAGGACGGATGGTACTACACCGGCGATATGGGAGTTATGGACAAGAACGGTTTCATCTCAATCAGAGGACGCAGCAAGAACATGATTCTGGGACCTTCGGGACAGAACATATATCCGGAGGAGATTGAGGATGTAATCAATACCAGTCCTATGGTATCGGAGTCGATTGTAGTGGAACGCGAAGGCAAACTGGTCGCGCTGATAGTCCCCAATCCCGAGATTGTCAAGGCCGAAGACCTGAGCAGGCAGCAGATAGAGGAACGTCTTGACGAAGAGCGCAAGAAGTTCAACACCAATCTGTCCAGCTACGAGCGCATCAATTCGATTCAGGTAATGTACGACGGCTTCGAAAAGACCCCGAAAGGCAGCATCAAACGTTTTCTATATCAGGAGAAGAAATAATATGAAACAGTTATCTCTCTTTCTGGCTTCACTGGTCATCTGCGCTGACATTGGCGCAGCCGGACTGCAGGAAGCCAGGCTTCTTCGTTTCCCTGCCACAGACAGCCGGCAGGTAGTTTTCTCATACGCAGGAGACCTTTATACGGTACCCATCAGCGGTGGAACAGCGACAAGACTTACTTCGCATATCGGATATGAGATGTTCGCAAGGTTCTCTCCCGACGGACAGAAGATAGCATTCACCGGTGAATATGACGGAAACCGCGAAGTCTATATCATTCCCGCCGAAGGTGGTGAGCCGGTAAGACTCACATATACTTCCACCAATGCCAGGGATGATCTTGGAGACCGTATGGGCCCGAACAATGTGGTAATGGCCTGGAATCCCGATGGCAAATCGATAGTGTACCGTAACAGAATAAATGACAGTTTCAACGGCAAGCTATGGAGCGTGTCACCCGACGGCGGAATGCCGGACGAGCTGCCTCTGCCAGAGGGAGGATTCTGCTGCTGGTCACCCGACGGAAGCAAACTGGCCTACAACCGGGTGTTCCGCGAGTTCCGCACGTGGAAATACTATCGCGGCGGTATGGCCGATGACATCTGGATTTACGATCCGTCTGCCAAGAAGGTTACGAATATCACTAACAACGAAGCACAGGACATCTTCCCTATGTGGTGCGGCTCGCAGATTTTCTTTGCATCGGACAGGGATGCCGTGATGAACATATTCGTCTACGACACTGCAAGCGGCAGGACCGAAAAGGTTACCGACTTCAAGGAATATGACGTTAAATTCCCGAGCACCGACGGAAAGACAATAGTATTCGAGAACGGGGGGTTCATCTGGAAACTCGACCCCGTCACCCGTAAATACGAGCAGATCCACATCAGACTGGCCGGCGATATGGTATACGCAAGGAGCGAACAGCGCAATGTCGGCGGCAAGATCACTGCCGCGAGCCTCTCGCCCGACGGGTCACGCATCGCCATTACCGCCAGGGGCGAAGTCTTTGACGTTCCTGTTAGCAAGGGAGTCACCCGCAACATTACCCGTACGCCAGGTTCCAATGACCGTGGAGCCGAATGGAGCTATGACGGAAAGTATATCGCCTATATCGCAGACATCACAGGCGAGACAGAAATATGGCTTCAGAAGTCCGAAGGCGGTGAGCCGCAGCAGATGACATCGGACAACGACACTTACATACGCCAGCTGTGGTGGGCGCCCGACAGCAGGAGCATAATCTTTGCGGACAGAAAGAACCGCCTCAAGGAACTCACGATTGCCGACAAATCGGTAAGAACCATTCTTGAAAATCCTGCCAACGAAATAACAGACGTGGTCTTCTCTCCTGACAGCAAATGGATTGCCTACACCAGACAGGAGCAGAACGAGCTCGGTGTAATTTACATAATGAATCTGTCAGACTGCAAGGAATTCCCTGTAACCGAAAGATGGTACACGTCCGATTCGCCAGCATTCTCGGCAGATGGCAAATATCTGATATTCAGTTCAGACCGTGATCTCAACCCGACCTACAGCAGCATAGAATGGAATTATGCCTACCGCAGTATGGGCGGTGTCTATCTGGCGCTGCTGTCAAAGAGCACCCCGTCACCTTTCCTGCCCAAGGATGCTACCGTAAAGGTTTCTGGCGATGACAAGGAGAATACTTCCGGAAAACCGGCTAAGGAGAAGGACAAAGCCAATGAAATGAAGTCCGAAGAAGCAGTCAAGGTGACTGTCGATCCGGATGGACTTTCTGACAGAATCGTCAAACTTCCTCTCAGTGGTGGCAACTACGGCAGATTTTACGGCAACGGGAATAAGATTTATTACACATCGGGCAGCAAAGTCAGCGTATTCGACCTGGAAACGCAGAAATCCGAAGTATACGCCGATGCACATATGGATGTCCGTTATGGAGCCAAAAAGGCACTCTTCATCAAGGGAAGCAAGCTGTATGTTTCTGATTTCGGCGGAGCCAAGGCATCGCTCGAAACACCGGTGGAAACAGGCGATATGGTCACAGAAATTGACTTTACACAGGAGTGGCCGCAGATCTTCGGAGAAGTCTGGAGGGCATACCGCGACGGTTTCTACCTGGAGAACATGCACGGAGCGGACTGGAATGCCATAAGGGACAAGTATTCCGTACTGGTACCTTACGCCAAGACCAGACTCGACCTGAACTACATAATCGGCGAGATGATAAGCGAGGTCGGTACCGGGCATGCCTATGTGACTGCAGGGGAGAAACCCGAAGCACGACGCATTGACATGGGACTGCTCGGCGCCAGAATCGAATCCGACCCGAGCGGCTATTTCAGAATCGGTCACATACTTGAAGGCGCTCCATACAGCGAAACGCTCCGTTCGCCTCTTGCAGAACCGGGCATTGGCGTGAAGGAGGGCGAATTCATAACCGCCATCAACGGAGTCTCCACAAAAAGCGTCAGAAACATCTACCAGCTGCTGGTCGGCAAGGCCGGCGTTCTGACGGAACTTACCGTCAACTCTTCGGCTGCCGAGGGTGGTCGTAAGGTAATTGTCAGACCTACTGCCGACGAATATCCGCTGTACCATCTCGAGTGGATACAGAACAACATCAAACGTGTAAGCGAGGCCAGCGACGGCAAGGTCGGCTACCTGTACATTCCTGATATGGGAGCCGAAGGACTCAACGAATTCGTACGCTATTACTACCCGCAGCTTGACAAGCAGGCGCTCATCATCGATGACCGTGGCAACGGCGGCGGCAACGTATCTCCGATGATTCTGGAACGTCTCATGCGCGAGCCTTACCGTATGACTATGTACCGTACTTCGAACCTCAACGGAAAGATTCCAGAAGGAACATTCTACGGGCCGAAAGTTATGCTGACTGACAAATACTCGGCATCGGACGGCGACCTTTTCCCCTGGAGTTTCAAGGCTACTGGAACCGGAACCATTGTCGGAACCAGGACATGGGGCGGCATTGTCGGCATCAGCGGCTCGCTGCCGTATATGGACGGAACGGACGTACGCGTACCATTCTTCACAAACTATGATGCAAAAACAGGCCAGTGGATAGTCGAGAATCACGGAGTTGACCCGGACATTGTAGTTGACAATGACCCGATAAGAGAATTCGAAGGCTATGACGAACAGCTAGAGCAGGCTATCAGAACAGCTCTCGAACAGCTCAAGGACTACAAGCCGCTGCCATCGACACCGGCCCCGCGCACATACCGTGATCTGGGTATTGACAGGTAAGGCTGTCTGCCTTTATTGAAACAGTTCAGAACTCAACGCGTACCAGCCCACATTCCGGTTCACTGACCGATTTGGACATTCCGCGCACGAGCATCAGCGATACCGAGTCGGCATCAATCCCCGCAAGGATGGGTGCCGATGCGTTTTCCTGTGCGAACTGCAGACTTAGTCCGTATGTTTTCTCGCTGTATTCCAAATCAAGGCTTACAGGCCCTGAAAACGGCAGAATTTCAGACAGCATTTCCTCTATGACATGCTGGACCTTCCCCGTGAGAACATTGCCCAAACCATATTTCGAACAGAAAGTCTCAATCTGACCGAACATTCCGTACAGGTCGTAATGGCGGTTCTCCAGTCTGAAGTTCAGACTGCGTATTCTATTCACAAAAGCCTTGGTGACGGGCTTCTGGGGAGCGTCAAAAATCTGTTGGGGCGTGCCCTCCTCGTAGATTTCGCCACCGTACATAAAGAACACTCTGGTGCTTACATCCTTGACAAACTGCATTTCGTGACTTACGATTGCCATAGTCATACCCTGAGCGGCCAGGCGGCGTATCACTGCAAGCACCTCGCTAACCATAGTGGGGTCAAGTGCCGAAGTAGGTTCATCAAAAAGGATGATTTCCGGATCCATAGCAAGACACCGCGCTATGGCAGCTCTCTGTTTCTGGCCGCCCGACAGCTCACCCGGCAGGTTACCGGCCTTATCGTGAAGGCCCACCATTTCCAGCAGTTCCATACCGCGTTTTTCGGCTTCGGCCTTTGACTGACCGAGCAGATTAATGGGACAAAGCGTAATGTTGTCAAGAATGGTAAGATGTTCAAACAGGTTGAAGTTCTGGAACACCATACCCATTTTGCGACGCAGCAGACTTACATCTGTCCTACGGTCAAGTATGTCAACGCCGTCAATCTCAATCTGACCCGCAGTAGCTTCCTCCAAACGGTTCAGACAGCGCAGGAAAGTGCTTTTCCCCGTTCCCGATGGGCCTATGATGGAAATGACCTCGCCTTTCCTTATTTCACAATTCACGTCACTCAGAACCGTAAGTTCTTTTGACTGGTCCTTGAAGACCTTCTTCAAATGTCTGACTGTTATCATACGGTTTTGCCTTTTGGTGTCACCCTCCTGTTCAGAGCATCCAGTCCGCGACCCGCGATACGGGACAGGAAGAAGTATACAATAGTCACAATTATCAACGGGAAGAACGCGTCAAGTGTACGCGAGCGGATAAGGTCGCCAGCGCGTGTCAAATCCATCACAGCCACATATCCTACTATCGAAGTGCCCTTGATAAGTGCAATGACATCGCCCTTGAAAACAGGTATTATCGATGTCAGGGCCTGTGGTAGCACAACCAGCCTGAATGTCTGGAATCTTCTCAGTCCCAAAGCCGCGCCGGCCTCCCACTGTCCCTTATTGACGCTCATCATCCCGGTACGGAAAATCTCGCAGAAATATGCGCCGTAATAAAGCCCGAAACTGAGCACTGCAATCCATAATGCCGAAATGCGCGATGAAGCGAAAACCACATAGCACATTATCATAAGCAGCACCAGGATTGGAATGCCGCGCACCAGGTCAATCACAATCTTCGATGTATCGGTCACCCATCTTCTGCGGCTCATACGCACCCGACACAGCAATATGCCAATCAAAGTGCCGACCAGTATTGACAGCACCGAGATGAGTATTGTCTGGCACAGGCCTTCGACAAGCATCTGCCAGCGGTTCTCCCTAATCAGATTTCTGTCAATGCTGTTTTTCAGTCCCTGCCATATTCCCACCTTTTCAGGCTTGACCGTTGTCCGGCTTTTGCAAATCAGGGCACCGCCACCTTCTATATAAGGAGCCGAGAACAGCACCTGCTTTGACCTTTCATCGGTAACGCGCATATGCGACAGTATCACATCAATCTTTCCCGAATTCAAGGCAGGAATCAGAGTCGTGAATTCCTGGGCAAAGTATTCAGGAACAATGCCGGCACTGTTGCAGAAATGTTCCATAACATCGACTTCCATTCCCGTCAGACTGCCGTCCTTAATGTATATGTACGGGAAGATATTATTCGTGATTCCTACCCGTATGGTACGATTACCTACCGGACGCGGTCTGCGGATAAGAGCTTCGGCCATTGAGTCGCAGTCACTTCGCCATAGGCTGTCCATCCTGTCATACTCACCGCTCCTTCTGAACTCCGCAAGAAACGCATTGAATTCACTGCATAGCTGTGTATCGTCAAGACGGAATCCGGCCGATGCGGTACTTTTCATTATTCCGGCCATACGTACTTCCAGGCCACGGCTTTCAAGATGCGCCATCTGAGCCTGAGTCTGGTCCATCAGGCAGAAATCCGCCATCCCCTTCTCTACTGAAAGCAGCAGTTCGCCGACACTGATGCGCACGACTTCCACGCCTGGGATTTCCGATAGCATAAGGTCATACGAGCCACCGGCAGCTGTCGTCACTTTGAACCCCGACAGCGCGTCAAGAGACTCTACAGCATATATGTCAGGCCGGGACGATTCTGTCTTGCAGGACAGGAAAAGCAGCAATATTGGTATAATGAATCTCAAGGCTTTCATATCTTGCGGCTTTTGGGAGTGAGTTTCCTTTCCATTATGTCAAGTCCGATGCCGAACACCCAGGATACGAGCAGATATATGGCAGCCACAAACAAAAGCGGGAAAAACGCATCGAAAGTTCGCGCACGTATCACATCGCTGGCCTTGGTCAGATCCATAATGGCCACATAACCGATTATCGAAGTGCTCTTGACCAGCGTAATTATCTGCCCTTTATACACCGGAATGATTCTGAGCAAAGCCTGGGGCAGTACAACCTTTCGGAATGTCAGGAATCGCTTCATACCGAGAGCCGCGCCAGCCTCCCACTGTCCGCCGTCAATGCTCTCAATCCCGGTACGGAACGTTTCGCTCATATAAGCTCCGAAATAAAGCCCGAAGCATACCACCGCAGTCATCTGTGCCGGCAGTTGGAATGGCGCCAGAATAACATAGAACAGCAGCATCAGCAGCACCAGCAGCGGAATGCTGCGCACGACATCAACGAAAACTCTGGCAAAGCCCGATGCGAACCGTTTCCCGGACATACGCATACGGCATATCAGGGCCCCCATTGCCGTAGCAAGCAGTACAGACAGCAACGAAACATATATGGTAAGCCATAATCCATCGGCCATCAGGGTCCATCGGTTTTCCGTTATAAGATTATTGCGAAAGCTGTCTTTTACTTTCTGAAGAAAACTCTTCTCTTCCACATACTCCCTTATGCGTCCGAAACACATTCCCCCGTCATGGAGATATGGAATTGAAGGAACAACTATCTGAGCCCGTTCCTCATTTATGGTAATCGGTATGTATGTGGCATCCAGACGGTTTATCTGCATTTCCTGTATGGCGGCACTGACATCATAGAACTTTATTTCTACAGGTATTCCGGACCAGGCGCTGAAATGGCGCATCATATCCGTCTGGAAGCCGGTCAGTTCATTGCCGCTGTAGTAAGTATATGGGTACCTTATCCCAGCTGCCGCAACTTTCATTGGCGTTCCCGAAACGGGCAGGTCCAGACTGTCAAGGACATGGATGCTTTCATCGGCGTTTATCCATTTGTTTTTCAAACGCTGCATCAGCCCTGAACTGTCAGCATACAGCACAAAGTCATTGAATCTGTCACATAGTTCAGCGCTGCCTCTTGAAAAAACTATCGGATAATCCATTGACCTGAAGCCTGTGAACTTCGGTTCAAGTCCATATTCTGATATATCGACCGACAGGCACGAAATACTGTCCAGCATGCCATAATCGGCCTTACCTTTCTGCACTGTCACGAGAACTTCACCGCTACCTACTCTTACTGGGATGATTTCCGGATATTCGCTGATAAGATGGTCGTACGAATCGCCGGAGCTGACCGCAACCCTGTAACCGGACAGGTCCTCCAGACAAGTCGGATCCGGGACATCGGCCGGTCCCTTCCCACAACCGAAAAGGAACACGACTTGCAGAAGCAATAAAAATACGCGTCTGTCCATTACTTGAAAAGCAGCCGCTAATCCAGTTTCAGCACTGCAAGGAACGCCTTCTGAGGCACCTCGACATTACCGATCTGTTTCATGCGTTTCTTGCCTTTTTTCTGTTTTTCAAGAAGTTTGCGCTTACGTGACACATCACCGCCGTAGCATTTGGCTGTGACGTCCTTGCGGACCTGCTTGATGGTTTCGCGGGCAATAATCTTGGAGCCGATGGCTGCCTGTATCGCGATATCGAACTGCTGGCGCGGAATCAGGTCCTTAAGCTTTTCGCACATACGACGGCCCAGGTCATACGCATTGTCAACGTGCGTCAGAGTGGAGAGGGCATCGACAGGCTCACCATTAAGCAGTATATCCAGTTTGATGAGTTTGGACGGACGGAAACCTGCCGGGTGATAGTCAAACGAGGCGTAGCCCTTCGAAATGCTCTTAAGCTTGTCGTAGAAATCAATGACTATCTCCCCGAGCGGCAGTTTGAAATACAGTTCCACACGGTTGCCCGCAATGAACTGCTGTTTGACCAGTTCTCCGCGCTTGTCCAGACACAGTGTCATTATCGGGCCGATGAATTCCGTAGTCGTAATGATGGAAGCATCGATATACGGTTCCTCGATATGGTCTATCAGTGTCAGATCAGGCATACCGCTCGGATTATGGACCTCCTGACAGTTTCCCTGCTTGTCGTAAACCATATACTGGACGTTAGGAACTGTTGTGATTACGCTCATATCAAACTCACGGTCAAGCCGTTCCTGCACGATTTCCATATGGAGCAGTCCCAGGAACCCGCACCTGAAGCCGAAGCCCAGAGCTATGGACGACTCGGGCATAAAGCTCAGCGAAGCATCGTTCAGCTGCAGTTTCTCGAGCGAGGCGCGAAGGTCCTCAAACTCGTTGACGTCAATCGGATAGACACCGGCAAAGACCATAGGCTTGGATTCTTCGAAACCGGCTATTGCCTTGTCGCAGGAACGCGACACATGAGTGATGGTATCGCCCACCTTGACTTCGGTCGATGTCTTTATACCGGAGATTATGTAGCCCACATCGCCGGTCTTCATCTCGTCGCGCGGCACCATATCCATACGCAGCACGCCGATTTCATCTGCGTCGTATTCCTTGCCCGTATTGAAGAACTTGACCTTGTCCCCGCTGTGAATACTGCCGTTCACTATCTTGTAATAGGCGATAATGCCTCGGAACGGATTGAAAACGGAATCGAAAATAAGAGCCTGCAGCGGTGCATCCTCGTCGCCCGTCGGATGCGGGATTCTTTCAACGATTGCATCGAGAATCTCCTGCACGCCCATTCCTGTGCGGGCCGATGCACGTATTATGTCGCTCCTGTCACAGCCTATCAGGTCTATTATCTCGTCCTCGACCTCATCGGGCATGGCGCTCTGCATGTCGCACTTGTTGATGACCGGAATAATCTCCAGATCATGTTCTATAGCCATATACAGATTGCTGATGGTCTGGGCCTGGACTCCCTGTGTGGCATCAACCACAAGCAGGGCCCCCTCGCAGGCGGCGATGGAGCGTGACACCTCGTACGAGAAGTCGACATGCCCCGGAGTGTCAATCAGGTTCAGGACATATCTGCTGCCGTTGTGCTCATACTCCATCTGAATGGCGTGGCTCTTGATGGTGATACCGCGTTCCTTCTCCAGATCCATGTCATCGAGTACCTGCGTCTCGTTGACATCGATGGTTTTGGTAAATTCCAGAAGACGGTCGGCCAGCGTGGACTTTCCGTGGTCGATATGCGCTATTATACAGAAGTTCCTGATATTCTCCATTTTCGTAAAATATCTGCGAAATTAACAAGTTGTTTTGAATTTTACGGCTGTTACGGGTAACAAACGAAGCGTACACCAGGACTGACGCCACATTGTAAATAAAAAGGAGCGGCTTTCCCGAAAGAGTGAATGATTTTTTGTAATTTCGCGGATTGTATGCGGAGACCGCGTACACACAATGTGAAAACGACAGAATTACTATATGAACGTATCGTACAAATGGCTTAAGGAGTATGTCGATTTTGATATGACTCCGGAAAAAGTGGCCGAGGCACTCACCTCGATTGGTCTTGAAGTTGATGGTATCGAAGAAGTCCAGTCTGTCAAGGGCGGACTCAAGGACATTGTAATAGGCGAAGTTCTGACATGCGAGGCCCATCCGAATTCAGACCATCTGCATGTGACAACCGTCAATCTGGGAAATGGCGAACCGCAGCAGATAGTATGCGGCGCACCGAATGTCGCAGCCGGCCAGAAGGTAGTAGTCGCCACAATCGGCGCGAAGATGTACGACGGAGACGAATGCTTCACCATCAAGCCCTCCAAACTGCGCGGCGTAGCATCGAACGGTATGATCTGCTCCGAGAAGGAACTCGGTCTGGGCAATGACCACTCAGGTATCATGGTCCTTCCGCAAGATGCCGTTCCAGGCACTCCTGCAGCCGATTACTTCGGTCTTGAATCGGACTATGTAATCGAGGTGGACATCACCCCGAACCACGCTGACGCCTGTTCCCATTGGGGCGTGGCCCGCGATTTCTACGCATGGCTGCTCCAGAACGGCTACACCACCTCGCTGCACCGTCCGGATGTCGATGGATTCAAAGTCGACAACGAATCGCTGACCATTGACATCGATGTTCAGAATCAGGAAGCCTGCCCGCGCTATTCAGGCGTAAGCATCAGCGGCGTGACTGTCAAAGAGAGCCCCGAATGGCTCAAGAACAGACTGACAGCAATCGGGCTGCATCCCATCAACAACGTGGTGGATGTCACCAACTACATACTTTTCGCATACGGACAGCCGCTGCACAGCTTCGATGCAGACAGAATTGACGGCGGCAAGGTCATAGTCAGAACCATGCCCGAGGGAACTCCGTTCGTTACTCTCGACGGTATCGGACGCAAGCTTTCCGAGCGCGACCTGATGATATGCAACTGCAACGAGCCGATGTGCATCGGAGGCGTATTCGGAGGTCAGAAGTCGGGTATCACCGAACAGACCGTGAATGTATTCCTCGAGAGCGCCTACTTCCACCCGACCTGGATACGCAAGAGCGCACGCCGTCATCAGCTCAGCACCGACGCATCATTCCGCTTCGAGCGCGGCATTGACCCGAACGGCGTCATCTACGCACTGAAGCAGGCGGCAATGCTCATCAAGGAACTTGGCGGCGGCAGCATCTCAATGCAGATAAAGGACATCTACCCCACTCCGATTGAAAATTTCAAAGTCGATTTCAGCTACGATTATGCCGACAGACTTACGGGCAAGGTACTGCCGCGCGAGACAATGAAGAGCATCATCACCAATCTCGGCATCACGATAGAGGACGAAAGCAACGACGGTCTCAAACTGTCGGTTCCTCCTTTCCGCGTGGATGTGCAGCACCCGTGCGACATCGTCGAGGAGATTCTCCGCATCTACGGTTACAACAACGTGGAGTTCGGCAAGTCCGTACAGTCAAGCCTGACCGTTCAGGGCGAAGTCGACCGCGCCCACAAGATGCAGGATCTGGTATCCGAGCAGCTGGTCGGATGCGGCTTCAACGAGATACTCAACAACTCGCTGACAAAGGCCGCCTATTACGACGGTCTGGACTGTTTCCCGTCAGAAAAGCTTGTCAGACTCATCAACCCGCTAAGCGCTGACCTCAACGTAATGCGTCAGTCCATGCTGTTCGGCGGTCTCGAAAGTCTTTCGCACAACATACGCCGTCAGAGTGCGGACCTCAGACTGTTCGAATTCGGAAAGTGCTACTACTTCGATGCTGCAAAGTGCGAAGCAGCCGCAAACGAGGAGAACGGCAATCCGCTCCGTGCATACAGCGAAGACTACCGTATCGGTCTCTGGATTACCGGAAAGAAGATATCGGCCTCGTGGACGCACAAGGACGAGGAATCAACATTCTTCGAACTGAAGGCGTGCGTGCTGAACATCTTCAGACGTCTCGGACTTGACACCGCAGCACTCCGTGTCGAAGAGACTGAAGACGGCATTTTCTCATCGGCTCTGAGCTACAGCCTGCGTAACGGGAAGGGCATTGCCAGAGCGGGAATCGTCAGAAGCGGCATTCTGAAACGCTTCGACATTGAGCAGCCTGTCTTCTATGCAGACATCAACTGGGACGAGCTGCTCAAGGCAACCCGTAAGAACAAGGTCAGCTATTATGACCTGCCCAAGTTCCCGGCAGTCCGCCGCGACCTGGCACTGTTGGTTGACAAGAGCGTTACTTTCGCACAGATTGAAGAGGTTGCCAGAGCATCGGAGAAGAAGCTGCTCAAGGATATCACACTGTTCGACGTATACGAAGGTAAGAACCTTGAGGCCGGCAAGAAGAGCTACGCCATCGCATTCATGCTTCAGGACGAGTCACAGACCCTGAATGACAAGCAGATTGAAAAGGTTATGAACTCAATCATTCACAACCTCGAAATGAAACTTGAAGCCAAACTCAGATAAATAATCAATTAATATACATTACAATGGGAAGAGCATTTGAATTCAGAAAAGCTAGGAAGCTGAAACGTTGGGGCAATATGGCCAAGACTTTCACCCGTATCGGCAAACAGATTGCCATTGCAGTCAAGGCAGGCGGACCGGATCCGGACAACAACCCGACCCTCCGTACCATCATTGCTACGGCCAAACATGAGAATATGCCTAAGGATAACGTCGAGCGCGCTATCAAGAACGCAATGGGCAAGGATCAGAAGGACTACAAGGAAATGAATTACGAGGGTTACGGCCCACACGGAATTGCCATCTTTGTCGAGACCCTGACCGATAACACCACACGTACCGTAGCAAACGTTCGCGCCGTCTTCAACAAATTCAGCGGCACACTTGGTACCAGCGGCAGCCTTGACTTCATGTTCAGTCACAAGTGCCAGTTCACCATCGCGATGAAGGATGGCGTTGATATGGATGACCTGATTCTGGAACTTATCGACCTCGGCGTGGAGGATGAGTACGATGTTGACGAGGAAACCGGCGAAGTCACACTTTACGGCGATCCCAAATCGTACGCAGCCATCCAGAAATATTTCGAGGAGAACGGCTTCGAGATCAAGGCCGGTGAATTCACCCGCATACCTAATGACCTGAAGGACGTCACACCGGAACAGCGCGAGACCATCGACAAGATTATCGAGCGTCTGGAGGAGGATGACGATGTCCAGAACGTCTACACCAACATGCGTCCGCTCGAGGAGGCTGAGGAATAATAATGGACACTCAGGAAAGGGTTACCCTCGCCGAAAATCTGTTCAGACAGGGATACAATTGTGCACAGGCGGTCACGGCCGCCTTTGCTGATGTATATGGGCTGACCACGGAACAGGCTCTCAGAGTTTCCGCCTCATTCGGTGGCGGCATAGGACGTATGCGCGAAGTATGCGGGGCTGCATCGGGAATGTTCATCCTTGCCGGGCTTGACTGCGGCTCTGCCGAACCTGGCGATGCCGCAGGAAAGGAATACAACTACCGGGTTGTCCAGCAACTGGCAGCTGAGTTCCGCAGGCGCAACGGTTCGATCATCTGCGGAGAGCTGTTAGGATTACGTCCGATAGGTTCCGGAGG
>JAZUJU010000129.1:0-4303 GCA_045642985.1 Bacteroidaceae bacterium
AAACGGGCGACATTGATTGAATTGGCCGAAGTCAGTTTCATCTTTGCACCCAGTTCGGCATCCATAAATGCGTTCTTCACCAGAGTCTGACAATCGTCGAATACACCATCGACTTCGACAGCTGTGATATTCTGTCCGAGCGTAGTGAACTGGCATTCCTGAATGGGACTTACCTTTCCTTTCGGATAAAGTACATAGACGTGTACACCTTCAACTCCCAGAAAGCCGTTCGCAACCGCACTGCCTGTGTCGCCGGATGTAGCCACCAGCACATTCACAAGATCGCTGTCCCCGTCCTGACGGTTGAAATACCCTAACAGACGGGCCATGAATCTCGCGCCCACATCCTTGAAAGCCAGAGTCGGGCCGTGAAAGAGTTCCAGAGACCAGATATTGTCTTCGACCTGAACCGCCGGAATAGGGAAGGACATCGTATCATATACAATGCGTCTGAGATCATCAGCTGGCAAGTCCATCCCGAAAAAGGCGTCGGCCACTGCATAGGATATCTCCTGCAGGCTCATATCGCCTATTCTGTCAAAGAACTCCGACGGCAGTCTGTTGAGAGACTCAGGCATATAAAGCCCGCGGTCAGGTGCGAGTCCACGCACTACGGCATCCCGCAGGGATACGGGTTCCGATTTATGGTTGGTGCTGTAGTATTTCATTCCAGTTCAAGAAATAATCTGATGAATTCAGTGCTGTGCATCAGGCCGTAACGCCCCGATTTGCAAGAGTACTCGTCAAAGCGGTCAACGGCATCGGGAGTCATTCCCGGACGATATATCAGGAACGGCACGGGATCGCCGGTATGCGTGCGGTGCCGGCAAGGTGTAGGATGATCCGGGAGCACAGCAAATGAAACCGGTTCAGTCCAATCTTTCACCTTATTATATATAGGGCCTATCAGCCTGGAATCCAAGTCCTCCACAGTGCGGAGTTTCAGCCCGACATTGCCCTCGTGACCGGCTTCGTCCGGAGCCTCGATGTGCACATATACCAGGTCATCCGTACGCAGTGCATCGACTGCGGCCTGAGCCTTATTCTCGTAGTTCGTATCAAAAAGCCCCGTTGCCCCCTCCACATCGATGACATTCATTCCTGCGTAGTGTCCGATGCCCTTTATGAGATCGACAGCCGAAATGACTGAACTGCGGCGAATTTTCGGGAAGAGTTCCGAAAGGCGCGTCATACTTGGACGATAGCCCGGGGACCAGGGCCATATACAGTTGGCAGGATCCTTGCCTTCGGCTATGCGTTTCAGGTTAACCGGATGCCCGGCCAGGACCTTCTGCGAGCGCAATATCAGTTCGTTGAGCAGAGAGGCGGTACTTTCCGCTTCGGGAACGTCAGCCTTGACAAGCAGGGGTCCGTACGGCTGTCCCGGCACATCGTGAGGCGGAGTGCATGTAATGCGCTTGTCTCCACCCATCACTGTCAGGAGATGCCGGTACTGCACTCCGCAGTGGAAATGCACCGAATCAGTGCCCAACTCGCGCTCGAGAGCATCGACCAGCTGAGCAGCCTCTTCTGTTGAAATGTGCCCTGCCGAATGGTTCTTTATATTGCCGTTGCTGACACATATTATATTGCAGCGCATCGCCATCTCGCCGGGTCTGAGACTGACGCCTATATTTGCGGCCTCCAGGACGCCGCGTCCTTCGTACACATCGTGTACATCATAGCCCAGCACGCCCATATTCGCGACCTCGCTTCCAGGTGTGAACCCGTCGGGAACAGTCTTGAGCAGTCCGGTACAGCCGTTTCGTGCCAGCAAGTCCATATACGGCTTGCGGGCAGCCTGAAGAATTGTTCTGTCTCCGAGTTCCGCAACCGGCCAGTCGGCCATTCCGTCTCCTAGAATTATGATGTATTTCATATCAGATGTTTGCGATGCTCATAATATCGGCAAAGACACCGGCAGCGGTAACCGCAGCTCCAGCTCCATAGCCCTGAATCATCATCGGGTACTCCTTGTAGCGTTCGGTCGTCAGCAGAATGATGTTGTTGCTGCCCTGCAGGTTGTAGAACGGATGCCATTCGTTGACCTCCGTAAGGGCGACGCTGCAACGGCCCATATCCATCTTTGCCACATAGCGCCATCTTCTGCCGCTGTTTTCCAGTTCCTGACGACGGCGTTCGAAATCAGCATCAAGCATAGGCAGTTTGGCCCAGAATTCATCAATAGTGCCCTCCAGCAATTCCTGCGGGATGAACTGAACGGCATCGATGTCGTCCTGTTCCACACGATAGCCGCTTTCGCGCGCCAGAATGACGAGTTTGCGCATCACATCGCGGCCGCAAAGGTCAATGCGCGGGTCAGGCTCGCTGTAACCTTTTTCTCTGGCCAGACGCACGGTGTCGCTCAGGCTGCATTCCGGACTTATCATATTGAAGATGAAGTTCAGCGTTCCGCTCAGGACAGCCTCAATTTTCAGAATGCGGTCACCGCTGTTGATCAGATCGTTGATGGTGTTGATGACGGGCAGTCCCGCACCGACATTTGTCTCGAACAGAAACTTGACGCCACGTTTGCGTGCCGTCTGTTTCAGAGTGAAGTAATTTTCGTAATCGGACGAAGCAGCGACCTTGTTCGCAGCCACAACCGAAATATTGTGATTCAGGAAATCGCCGTACAGGCTGGCCACCTCGGGGCTGGCGGTGCAGTCCACAAAGACCGAATTGAAGATGTTCATTCCGATGACTTCGGAGCGCAGGCGTTCCAGATTGCTCGCTTCGCCCTTCTCCAGCTGTTCGCGGTAGTTCTTCAGTTCTATTCCGTCGCGGCAGAATATGGCGCGGCTGCCTCGGGCAATACCCACCACATTCAGTTTCAGTCCGCGTTCCCGCATAAGTTTCTCACGCTGCTGACGAATCTGGTTCAGCAGGCTGTTGCCGACAGTGCCCACCCCGCACACGAACAGGTTCAGCACCTGATATTCGGACAGGAAGAAGGAATCGTGTATGACATTGAGCGACTTGCGGAGCGACTTCGATTCCACGACAAACGAGATATTGGTCTCGGCGGCTCCCTGAGCACATGCTATCACATTGATTCCGTTTCGGCCCAGGACGCCGAACAGTTTGCCGGCGATACCCGGATTCTGGCGCATGTTCTCTCCGACTATGGCAACGGTCGCAAGATTCTTTTCAGCCTTGATCGGGAAAATCTGCCCCATGGCAATCTCTCTGGCAAATTCATCGTTGAGCACATCGCAGGCAGTGTCGGCATCGACATTCCTCACGCCTATCGAGGTGCTGTTCTCCGACGATGCCTGAGATACCATGAATACGCTTATACCCTTGCCGGCCAATGCCCTGAATATACGGAAGTTGACGCCTATCACGCCCACCATTCCAAGTCCGCTCATCGTAATCAGGGCAGTGTCGTTGATACTTGAAATACCCTTGATGGACTTGTTGCCTGCCGGAAGTTCCTTGACTATCACAGTACCTTCGGCATCGGGATTGAAGGTGTTCTTTATAAAAATAGGTATGTTCTTGAGGGTAACGGGGTATATCGTAGGCGGATAGACCACCTTGGCGCCGAAGTTGCACAATTCCATCGCCTCTACATAGCTCAGTTCCCTGATTGTATATGCGGAACTGATGACGCGGGGGTCGGCAGTCATGAATCCGTCCACATCGGTCCAGATTTCCAGCGCATCTGCGCCCATCGCGGCAGCAATGAGTGACGCCGTATAGTCTGAGCCGCCCCGACCCAGGTTCGTGATCTCGCCAGTTTCCGTATCCGACGATATGAAGCCGGGCACTACTGACCGGTGAGGCAGTTGCGCGAATGTTTCTCTGATAAGCCTGTCGGTCTTCGCGCCGTCAATTGTCCTGCGTCCGTGTTCTGTTCTGATGAAGCTGCGTGCATCGTACAAAACAATTCCGTCAATCATCTGGGCTACAATCTGAGACGAAAGCCTCTCTCCGTAACTGACCACCGTATCGAGAGTGCTGGAGGATAGCTCGTGAATAAGCGACAGTCCGTTCATAATGTTGGTCAGCTCTCCGAACATCTTCCGGATTGAACCGTAAGCCTTGCGCCGGTTCGCCGCAGGGACCACAGCGTGAATCATTGACTCATGGCGTTCCTGCATTGAACGCAGTTCGTGCTCGTATTTGGGATTTCCGTCAGCGGCCATCCTGGCTGTCGCAATCAGTTTGTCTGTGATGCCACCTAATGCAGAGACAACAACTATCACATCATCCTGCTGTGACTCCACTATTTTCCTGACACTGAGAATGCCTGCCTCGGAGCCGACAGACGAGCCCCCGAACTTTAATACTTTCATCG
>JAZUJU010000130.1:0-12178 GCA_045642985.1 Bacteroidaceae bacterium
GTACTCCAGATTGGTCTTGTTCTCCTCGACCTTGTCACCGTAAATCTTCTGCAGGCTCTCGCAATCGGCAGCGCCGCTGTTTACGAAGTATGCGTCGATGTTGTCCTTGGTGCTGCGTGCCTGCTCGAGTATCTTCTCGTCATCGATGCCTGCAATTACGCTATTGATGTAGTTCGAGCAGTCCAGATAGTCCTGAAGCAGATCTTCGCGGTGTGCGTCACCGTCCTTCTTGAACTTCTGGTTCGAGATCTTCATCAGGTCGCCCAGCACGTAGTATGCTGCATCGCCCTTGCTCATGTTGACGGCGTTGCGAAGCAGAGTGTATGCCTTGTCAACATCGACCTTGGGGTTGTACGAAATATAGTCGTGAGCCTGTGTACCGCGGATTTCAGCCTCGCTGGTCGGGTTTTTGACAATCTTGTTCAGCTGATCCAGATACTTGATGCGCTGCTCGTAGAGAGCCTGCAGTTCCTCGGCATAGGCCAGCTGCTCTGCGCCGTCCTTTGCATTGGCAATCAGCCAGTGCAGAATCTTTGCACCGTTGGTGTATGTTCCCGCGTGTGCGACAGGAGCGTCTGTGAACACCTCCTTCCAAGGTTTGTATGCATCGGCAAAGTTGTTGGTCTTTACATACTCAGTGTAAAGGCTGATGTTCTGGAGGCACTTGATGCTGTCATCACCGTGTCCGTAACGCGAGCCGTCAGTGACGCCCTTCTGTGCGAATGCGACTGCAGGAGCCATCATCGCTGCAAGGAGCAAAGCTGTTTTAAAGTTTCTGATAGTCATCATATCTGATTATTATATTAATACATTATTGTCTTTGTCTATTAGACCTGCAGCGGCCGGTGTGGTTTAATTGACCTTCCATTTGGTAAACCACCTTTCGTTGAAGGCAATGCCGAGGCAGAGTCTGAAATAGTTCTCCTCTATATATTTTATGTCAGTCGGGCTGACGTGCACATATTGTCCGACCACATTGAATTCTATCATGTTGTTCCATGCGTTGATGACCGGCAGGGAGATGCCGAGACTTACGCCATATTCAGTCGGGCCCTTGTCGCGGCCTATATTATAATAAGGTTGTGACATAAAGCATCCGGCCATATACGAAGATCTGTGGAACAGGTTGTGGTGAGTCTTGTCAAGTTGGAAACGGCCGCCGAGCGACATCTTGATGCGGTCGCGTCCGTCAATTCCGCCTTCGCTCATAAATATGGCGTTGCTCCAGGCCTCGTAATTGACATCGAATCCGACAAGCCATTTTTCGCGCGAATAGGAAATGCCGGCTCCCATTCTGAAAGGAACAGAGAAATCCTTGAATGTGCTCAGGGTATCGGAGACCTCGGAGGTCGTGCCGTCGAGCATTTCGTCGTACATCAGTCCGTCACCGCGGAAATTCACCTTCGGGGAATAGAGAAGTCCCAGCGTCAGCTTTCCGTCGCGCAGTTTCGCTGTGGCCTGCATTCCGATGTTTGACTTGAAGCCCCGCATTTCGGCATAGTATGTCTTGTTACGCGAAAGGATTGAAGCGTCGCTGTACTTGTTGGAAACAACGTGGGTTATCTGGCCGCTGAGGTACGCGAAATCGGCACCGAACGACAGGAATTTGAACGGAGCCCATCCCAGACCGAATGCAAACTGCCTCAGTCCGCCTTCGCCGGCATACGAATTGGTGGCGGTTATTTCGCCGTCAATGTCTTCGCGGAGCAGTTCCGACTGCGAGAAGGAATATCCGACATTGGAGAACGGCAGGTAGCTGATGGTGCATCCGAGATTGCGGACAATTCTGAACTGCATTGCCACATAATCGAAGCTGGCGTTGCGGGCATTGGTACGGACACCGTTCTCCTTGATGTGAAGATTGCTCAGCGAGAATCCGGCGTCGAACAGGAACGTAAGGGTGTCAACTGTCGAATACGATGCGGGGTTCAGGGTGTTGAGCGTATTGCGTTCGCGCAGTCCTATGCCGAAGTTGCCCATGGCTTTGTTGATTCCGACGCCCTGATCCGAAAGCAGTCCTACACCATACCTGGAATACGGTGAATTGACCCCGTTCTGAGCAAATATGGGCAGAACGAAAAAGGCCATAACGACCTGCAAAAGCAGTCTTTCAATTTTTCTCATTGAATCTGCAAATCAAATCCAATCCCTCCATCAAAAGGAATTCGTCTGCAAATATGCGATTTTTTATTGGTATTTCAAATTTTTCGGCGTCTCCTCCTGTGAAAAAAACTAAAAGAGAATCGTATTGCGATTCCATCTGAGAGATGAAGCCGAGCATTTCGTTCCGGATCCCGGTCATCACTCCGCTTCGGATAGCGGTCTCGGTTGAATACCCCAGGAGGGGCGTGTCACCGCATTCCGTTACAAGCGGAAGCTTGCCGGTGTAAGCGTGCAGTGCCTTGAATCTCAAGTCTTTACCTGGTGAAATATTGCCGCCGATGTATTCTCCTTGGGATGTGACGACATCGTATGTGATTGCGGTGCCGACATCAATCACAAGCAGGTTGCGGCCGGGACTTCTTCCCCAGGCTCCCACTGCGGCGGCAATCCTGTCCGGGCCGAGGGTCTGAGGAGTGCGGTATTTCAGCGTAAGCGGCAGCGGTGTCTCGCTGGTGAGTCTTATCATTGGGAACGGCAGCGCCCCGACAAACTCCTGCTCCCGGTCCGTCAGCTCACGCACAGACGAACAGATGCCCGAAGTGATCAGCCTGCCGTCAATCATCTTGCGTACGCAGTCATCGGTCAGAGCACCGCGCACAGAACTGACCACCGTGCCGTTTTCCATCAGCGCCACCTTGACGCTGGTATTACCTATATCTATTACGAAATGCATAGTACTGCAAAGTAACGCTTTTATTTTGAAAATTCAGTTCTGCACGCCACGCGAATCATTTGCGCAGCGCTCATACTCTGTCTGACAATTGTCTCATTTTTGAAGGCCAAGGAATCAATACTTGGGGCTTCTTTCGCGCTTGATTTCTGATACTCATCTGTTTTTTATCCTGAGGGTCGGAAAAACGGCGTATTTTGTGTAAGTTTGCGGGATTGTTTTTTGGAAATTATTAAGCAATAGCGTACTAATAAAATGAGGTTCCGAATATATTGTCTGATTTTTATCCTGGCTGTGATGGCTGCACCGACTATGGCGCAGACAGACAGCATAAATTCCACGGCCGACACTATCAGCTGCGCTGAAAACGACGAAAACGTTGACAATACAGAATATACAGCTGGAAATGACAGCACAGTATGCAATGACGATGCCAAAAGCGCAGTTCCCGCCCGTCTGGAGGTGACACTTGTGACATGTTCGCCTGGAAAGCTGATTTACGAACTGTACGGACATACGGCCATAAGGATAAGGAACTGTGAGACAGGAGCCGACATCGTGTTCAACTACGGCGAATTTGACTTTGAAACCCCGCATTTCATCTGGAGATGGGTTCTGGGAAAGACCGATTACATACTTGGGGCAGAATACTGGAGCGATTTTGAAAGAGCCTACACCGACAGAGGGGCTACAATCTACCTTCAGAAGCTGGAACTGACACAGGACGAATGCCAGAAGATTACAGACGCTCTGCTCGAGAACAGCGAGCCTCAGAACAGGGTGTACCGCTACAACTATCTCTACAACAACTGCGCCACGATGGCGTTCGACAAGATTTTCGATGTGGTGAAGGAGCAGGCCTCGTTTCCTGTAGAGGCAGGAGGTGAAACATTCCGTGACATACTGCATGAATACAACGGCATAGAGCCCTGGGCTGAATTCGGAGTCGACTTCGTAGTCGGAGCCGAAGCGGACACAGCACTGACATGGCGCAGACTTACATTCGCACCGCTGCGACTAATGGATATAATTTCACAGACCACGCTAACCGACACTGCTGGGAATACGAGACCGCTCGTCGGTGAATACGTGGAACTGAAGCCGGAACAGCCGACAGTCTTTGCGAAGTGCATCATAACACCGCTGCAGGCGATGATACTGTTTTTCCTGCTTACTCTGCTTATCGGGATTGTTGAATGGAACATACGCAGGAAGTTCATTACCGTCGACATTGTGATTTTCGGTATCCAGGGACTTATCGGACTGCTGCTGACATTTCTGTACTGTTTCTCCGCACATCCAGCCACCGATTCCATCTGGCTGGTCATAATACTGAATCCTCTGCCGCTGCTATGCCTGCCGGCGCTCATTTATAACACCCGGCACAATTATTACGACCTGTTCCTGATTTACAATTTGGTTGCCACTACGCTGTTCATTGTTCTGAGCGGCTACATTCCGCAATACATATCCCCGGCAGCCAAGGTTCTCTGCGCCACTTTCGCACTGCGCAGCCTGTGCGACCTGCAGTTCCAACTGATGAACCGGTCAAAGTTTGCGATACTGCCCTACTTCACCGTAGACAGAAAAGCGCGGAAGTCCAGATCAGGCTGCACAATCCTGCTGGCCGTGCTGGCCATGCACACGGCCTCTGTCAGTGCGCAAAACGTCAGACCGGCGCCGAAACTTGTTGTCGGCATCGTAGTTGACCAGCTTGACGGTGAATATGCACGCAGAATGATGCCGCTGTTCGGAGACGAGGGTTTCAGACGTTTCTGGTATCACGGCTACAACATCACGAACGCAACATTCGACTTTGACATTCAGGACAGGGCCTCGGCAGTCGCATCCGTTTATACAGGTGCCGTCCCTTATTATCACGGCATAATCGGCGAGAAATGGGTGGAGCGCAAGAACCTGATGACAATCGGAGCGATTGACGACAGCGAGGAGCGCGGATTCAACACCACCGACCGATACTCTCCGCGCAAGCTGCAGGTAATGACTGTTACTGACCAGATGAAGCTTGCGTCAAGAGGCCGCTCCCAGATATGTTCGATTGCGGCTAATGCCGATGCCGCCATTCTTGCGGGCGGGCATGATGCCGATGTCGTTCTGTGGATGAACGATTCTGACTGCCAGTGGTGCAGTTCCAGCTATTACGGCAATTTCCCGTCGTGGGCCGGCAATCAGGAGACCGACCTTACGTGGAAGCCCCTGCTTCCGGCATCATACTACCTGATAAACAGCTATAATCCGCAGGCGTGGGTATTCTCGCACAATCTTAACCGAAGCGATCCGAAAAGTTTCAAGACTTCGCCGGTCGCTAACAGCAAGGTCACGGATATGGCTATCAGAGCGTTCGACGAAATGCAGCTCGGAACTGACGGAGCCCCGGATTTCCTTGCCATAACCCTATATGCCGGAGGATTCGAGCACAAGCCGGTCCTGTTGGAATCGATGGAGCTTCAGGACACTTACGCCCGTATTGACCGGGATCTGGAAAAGCTGATCAACCACATCGAAGAGAAGATAGGCGAAGGGAACGTGCTGTTCTTCCTTACATCAACGGGATACAAGGAGGATGCCGAGAGTGTACAGAGCAACCCGAAGATGCCCACAGGAACCATTCAGATGGAGCGTGTTTCGGCTCTTGTGAATCTGTATCTGTCGGCAGTCTACAAACAAGGGACATATGTCAGCACATACAACGGGAATCAGCTGTATCTGAATATGGATCTGATTGAACAACAGGCAATACCCATACAGGAGATATACGAAAACTGCATCGATGTGCTGCTGCAGATGACAGGAATAAAGAATGTGTTCACCCGGCGCGATCTGATGTCCGCCAACTTGAGCGACGATGCAAGACGCAGGCGCAACGCTCTGAATGCGGAATGTTCGGGAGATCTGGTAATCGAGGTTACACCCGGATGGACTGTAGTTGATGACAAGCACGATACCAGACAGGTGGCAAAGCGGAGCACGACCAGCATTCCCATTATGCTGTACGGAGCCGGAGTCACGCCCGATATCGATGACCGCGAAATCCCGGCAGGTATGCTGGCTTCGACTGTCACGTGGATTCTTGGAGTCCCTGCTCCAGGTGCCTGCAGCACACCGCCTATGACCAAATTCTGGTAATCACAACCGAGTACAAATAAAACAGATATCTTATGGCATCAAACAATTTCATCAGCCTCTCATACGACCTTTACATCAAGGACGAGAACGGCAAACCGGCGCTCTACGAGCGTGCTCCAAAAGAGAAACCATTCCAGTTCATCAGCGGCATAGGCTACACTCTCGACCTGTTCGAGCAGAATGTCTGCGGTCTGAAAGCCGGCGATACTTTCGAATTTGACATTCCGTGCAATGAGGCATACGGCGAATACGACGAGGAGAGCGTGCTTGAACTGCAGAAGTCTATGTTCTCGCGCGACGGCAAGTTCGACGAGGAGCATGTCAAGGAGGGGTTCATCATCCCGCTGAGCGATGGCGAGCACACATTCAACGCAATCGTTCTTGAAGTGACCGACACCATTGTCAAGGTTGACCTGAACCACCCGCTGGCAGGAGATGACCTGACTTTCAAGGGACGCGTTCTGGAGAACCGTCCTGCAACCGAGGAAGAGCTGAATGCCGCTCTGCATCCGCAGGGCTGCGGCGGATGCGGAGGTTGCGGCGGATGCGGAAGCTGCGGCGAAGACAAGGAATGTGACAAAGACTGTGGCGGCAATCACGACTGCCACTGCAACGGCTGTCATTAATTGCAGATTATGAATTCCATCGGCGAAAGGCTCAGGCTGACAACGTTCGGCGAAAGCCACGGACCTGCCATCGGGGGTGTCCTGGACGGTTACCCTGCGGGCATACACATCGATTTTGACTATATAGCCAGCGAGATGAGCCGACGTCGTCCCGGGCAGAGCCGCATCACAACCGGCCGGCACGAACAGGACGAGGTAGAATTTCTGTCCGGTATTCTGGACGGGGTCTCTACCGGTACGCCGATTGCCTTCATCATACGCAACAACGACTGCAATACAGCCGACTATGACGAGCTGAGATATGTCTTCCGCCCGTCACACGCGGACTACACCTACCAGATCAAGTACGGAATCCGCGACTGGCGCGGTGGCGGCAGAGCATCGGGACGGGTCACTATTCCAATCTGTGTTGCAGGAGCGCTGGCACGCCTAGCATTGGAGAAACGGGTTTCAGACCTGGACATATACGCATTCACATCTCAGATAGGCGACATCTGCACTGATGTCGAAGATGAGATGTCATTCAGCCGCGAGGATTCCGAAGCCAGCATTGTCCGCTGTCCTGACGCAGACAAGTCTGCCGAAATGGAGGACCTGCTTTGGGAACTCAAGCAGGACGGAGATTCCATAGGAGGCACGGTGACCTGCATAATCAGAGGCTGTCCCGCCGGTGTGGGCGAACCTGTGTTCGACAAGCTTCACGCCAGACTCGGTGCCGCCATGCTCGGGATAAATGCAGTCAAGGGATTTGAATACGGAGACGGCTTCGGCTGTGCCGCAATGCGCGGGAGCGAATGCAACGACGCATTCATCACAGACGGCAACGATGGAATCACTACCCTAACGAACCATTCCGGAGGCATACAGGGAGGTATCAGCAATGGTCAGCCCATCCGTTTCCGGGTTGCGTTCAAGCCCACTCCGACCATAGCGATGAGCCAGCAGACGGTAACCGTCGACGGCGTACCTACGACGTTAGAGGCATCAGGCCGTCACGACCCCTGCATTGTCCCGCGTGCCGTCCCTGTTGTCGAGAATCTTGCAGCTTTAGTATTGGCTGACTTCCTGCTCTGATCAGAATAGCGAGTCCCAGCCGTCGTCGAAGGCCTGCATTGACGAAAAGAGAACGGCCGGTCCCTCGGCAAGCAGCTTTTCATCGGCCAACGGACCTGTATTGACCGCAATGGTCTCGATGCCCGCCGCACGGGCTGAACGCAGCCCTAATGGTGCGTTTTCAACGACAAAGGCTTGGGATGCCTGCACTCCTGCCAGTTCAAGCCCTTTCAGATACGGGTCAGGAAACGGTTTACCGCGTTTCACATCGAATGCGGTCACCATCAGGTCGCGGAACACAAAACCATTGTAGTCGCGCTGGACACGCTCAATCAGAGCCTGCTGACCTGAGCCGGTAACAACCAGAATCTTCATTCCGCAGGCATTTGCCTTACACATCAGGCTGTATGCGCCAGGCATCATCGGCGGTTCCGGCATGGAGTGAAAGTATTCAGACTTGCGGGCATATATACGGTTCACATCTTCGTCCGACACATCGCCCTTGCCTTCACGCAGGCTGACGGTGCGTATGGTATATGCGCCCGTACATCCCTCGTTGGCATAAATCTCATCGACAGTCATATGGTAGCCGAAATCGGCCATCGCCCTGCTCCACGCCCTGACATGAAGCGGCATTGAATCATAAAGAACGCCGTCCATATCAAAAAGGACGGCGCGCTTGTCTTTAAGTGAGAATGCCATTATTAACTGTTCAAACGCTCGTAAATGGCCTCCGTCTCCTTCTCGTAACCGGGTTTCTTGAGCAGGGCGAACATATTCTTCTTGTAGGCCTCGACTCCAGGCTGGTTGAAAGGATTGACGCCAAGCAGATAACCGCTTATGCCGCAGGCCTTCTCAAACATATAAATAAGGTGTCCGAGCCAGTACTCCGAGAGTTCCGGAAGTATCATACGGATATTGGGGACACCGCCATCCACGTGGGCAATGCGTGTTCCAAGCTCAGCCATCTTGTTGATCTGGTCGATATGCTGACCTGCCAGGAAATTCAGGCCGTCAAGATTCTCGGGATCTGCCGGAACGGTAAGCGAGCCGTTTACCTTATCGACCGAAATGACAGTCTCGAATATGGTGCGCTCACCTTCCTGAATCCACTGTCCCATAGAATGAAGGTCTGTCGAAAAGTCTACAGATGCTGGGAAGATGCCCTTTCCGTCCTTTCCCTCGGATTCACCGTACAACTGCTTCCACCACTCGGCAAAATAGTGCAGCTTGGGCTGATAGTTTACAAGAATCTCAATTTTCTTGCCGTTGCGGTAGAGGGCATTACGTGCCGCTGCATATAGTGCAGCTGGGTTCTTTTCCATCGGTACCACGCCGGTAGTGAGGGATTCCATATCTGCAGCTCCGCGGACCAGCTGGTCTATGTCAAATCCGGCAATTGCAATCGGGAGCAGACCTACAGGAGTCAGAACCGAGTAGCGACCGCCTACATTGTCAGGAATGACGAATGTCTTGTAGCCTTCCTTGTCGGCGCATACGCGTGCAGCACCCTTCTCTGCATCGGTGATAGCAACGATGACCTTGCGGGCGGTCTTGTCGCCGCGCTGGTCCTCGCAATACTGCTTGAGTATGCGGAATGTAAGCGCCGTTTCGGTAGTCGTACCCGACTTGGATATGTTGATCACGCCGAATCTTTTGTCCTTGAGAATCGCCTTGAGTTCGCAAAGATAGTCCTCACTGATATTGTTGCCGGCATAGAGAATGATAGGAGTATTTCTCTCTCTCAGCAGCATATTGAAGCTGTTGGAGAAGGCTTCGATGACGGCGCGGGCTCCGAGATAGCTGCCTCCAATACCAGCAACCACAACTATGTCGCACTTTTCACGGATCAGTTCCGCGCAGTCCTTTATTTCATTAAGGAAATCAGGTGTCAGAGACGATGCCAGGTTCAGCCAACCTGTAAATTCGCTGCCCTCGCCACAGCCGTGATCGAGTTTGTCAAGTGCAGACTTCACTTCCGGTTCCATTGCGGCGATTGCGCCCTCCGGCAAAAATTTCTCAATAGCAGAAATATCAACTGTAATCATATCTATAGTATTTGTTTTTACTTGAAACTGTCTGTGAGCAACTTGATCTCCATAATCGGAGACACCTTCTCGTACAGGATATTGTACATTGCATTCAGAATAGGCATATCTACGTGATAATGCTCGTTAAGTTCTTTCATGCACTTGGTTCCGTAATAGCCTTCGGCAACCATCTCCATCTCCATCTGGGCGGCCTTTACCGAATATCCCTTGCCCAGCATTGAGCCGAACACGCGGTTTCGGCTGAAACGGGAATAACAGGTCACGAGCATATCGCCCAGATAGACCGAATCGTTGAGGACGCGGTCCTCTTTCGGACGCGCCGTATTGATGAAACGCGTCATCTCGTTCAGAGCGTTAGACATCAGCACTGCCTGAAAATTGTCGCCGTACTTGAGTCCGTTGCATATTCCCGATGCGATGGCATACACATTCTTGAGCACTGAGCCGAATTCAATACCCGCCACGTCGGTACTGACCGAAGTCTTGACAAAGCGGTTGTTCAGTTTGCGGGCAAAACAGCGGGCATTGTCAGGATTGGTGCAGCCTATGGTCAGATACGAAAGCCTCTCCATAGCCACCTCCTCGGCATGACAAGGTCCTGCAAGCACGCAGATATTATCTTCGGGAACGCCGTAATAACGGTGGAAATACTCCGACATAAGCAGATTGTCATCAGGTACGATGCCCTTGATGGCCGAGACTATGAACCTGTCGCTCAGTTTGACCTTGAGCTTGTCCATATGCGACTTGAAATACGGTGACGGAGTGACGAAGATGAGCACCTCGGAATTTCGGACAGCCTCATTGATGTCGCTGAAGAAATTGATACGGTTAATGTCGAACGGGACACTGGTCAGGTAGGCCGGGTTGTGTCCCAGTTTTCTGAAATCGTCTATTCTGTCCTGGCGGCGTATGAACCAGTTGATCGAGTCCTCGGTAGAGAGCAATATCTTGGCTATGGCGGTAGCCCAGCTGCCGCCTCCCATTATTGCCAGTTTGCCTTGGGGAAATGCCATGATATTCCGCTTTTAATCCTTTGTTTCTTCGGTTTCCTGCGGTGCGGCAGCCTGGACCTCCGGCTTCATCTGCGGGAAGAACAGAACTTCCTGAATGGCCTGCTGGCCTGTCATAAGCATTACAAGGCGGTCAATGCCTATACCTATTCCGCTTGTGGGAGGCATACCGTATTCAAGCGCACGGACAAAGTCCTGATCGATGAACATAGCTTCGTCATCACCCTTCTGGCTCAGGCGCAGTTGCTCCTGGAAGCGCTCGTACTGGTCTATCGGGTCGTTAAGCTCGCTGTATGCATTGGCCAGTTCCTTGCCGTTGACCATCAGTTCGAAACGCTCGGTCAATCCAGGCTTTGAACGGTGCATCTTGGTCAGCGGACTCATCTCGACAGGATAGTCGGTTATGAATGTCGGCTGTATGTATGTGCCTTCGCAGAACTCTCCGAAAATCTCGTCAATCAGCTTGCCCTTGCCCATCGAAGGATCAATCTCCATCTTCAGAGCCTTGCAGATATCGCGGATTTCATCCTCCGACTTGCCGTTCAGATCGTAGCCGGTCTTCTCCTTTATTGCATCGAGAATAGGCAGACGGCGGTAAGGAGCCTTGAAGTTCACGACATTGTCACCAATTCTGGACTCGTAGCAGCCGTTCGCAGCAAAGCAGATTTTCTCAAGCAGCTTTTCGGTAAAGTCCATCATCCAGTTGTAATCCTTGTACTGGACATACAGTTCCATACAGGTGAACTCCGGATTGTGAGTACGGTCCATTCCTTCGTTACGGAAATTCTTGCCGATTTCATAAACGCCCTCAAAACCGCCGACGATGAGCCGCTTCAGATAAAGCTCAGTGGCGATACGGCAGTAGAGATCCATATCGAGGGTATTGTGATGCGTTATGAAGGGACGTGCACTGGCCCCACCTGGGATAGACTGCAGAATAGGAGTCTCAACCTCGGTGTAACCGGCCTCATCCAGTACGCTGCGCATGGTACGGATAATTCTGGAACGTTTCAGGAATGTCTCCTTCACGCCGTCGTTGACGACCAGATCGACATAGCGCTGGCGATAGCGCAGGTCCGGGTCGTCGAAGCGGTCGTATGCCACGCCGTCCTTGTACTTCACAATAGGAAGCGGACGGAGCGACTTGGCCAGGACGGTCAATTTCTGAGCATGGACAGTTATCTCACCCATCTGGGTACGGAACACAAAGCCTTCGATGCCGATGAAATCGCCTATGTCAAGCAGTTTCTTGAAAACCTTGTTGTACATTACCTTCTCGGTATCGGCCTCGTCGGGACAGATGTCGTCACGCGTCACATACACCTGAATACGGCCCTTCGAGTCCTGAATCTCGACGAACGATGCCTTGCCCATAATTCGGCGGCTCATCATTCGTCCTGCAATGCAGACCTTGCGCGGCTCGGCGGCGCTGTCATCAAAATTTGCCTTTATCTC
>JAZUJU010000131.1:0-5889 GCA_045642985.1 Bacteroidaceae bacterium
CGCCAAAGGAGCGCCGTCGAACTCCGATGAAGATCCCATTGCGAATCCGCCTCCGAAAATCCAAACCATCACAGGAAGTTTCTCATTCACTTTCTCTGCAGGAGTCCATACATTCAGATAAAGACAGTCCTCATCTCCTCCACCCATGGCCTGAACAGGGCTGTTGCCGAACTGTCTGGCCTCACGGACACCATCCCAAGCCACGACAGACTGCGGTGCTTTCCAACGCAAATCACCTACTGGTGGAGCGGCAAACGGAATACCCTTGTACACATTCATTCCGTCTTCGGTAACGCCTTCAATGGTACCTCCTGTCACATCAATGCGAACAGGAACACTCTTGGCGGCATTAACATCTGCCGATGCAATAGTCAGAACGGCGGCCAGGATACCGGCCAGCCCAAACAACTTTTTATCTTTCAATATCATAAACATTATAAGAATCAATTACACTTTATATAAGTATCATCAAGGTTCAGCCGGTATGACCTGCATCGTACAGGCGGCACAGTCATATTTGAGTCTGAACAGGCGGCCGTCCGCCGACTTCAGATATGTCGGAATCTGCCTGTTTCCATTGCCCCCCATCTTCGTACAGCAGCCTGATTCAAATCGCAGGCAATGACGGCAGAACATCACCGGAACGTTTCCTGGATGAGTCTTCTCAAAGGCATCCGCAGCCTTGACAACTCCGTGTGCCTTGTAATACGCCCGGGCTTCGGCATTCATCACATTGCCCAGATATGTCAGTTCTGCTGAAGGAAATACGGAATCTCCTTCAGGTTCACGCTGTTTCAGTATGATACGGCTCCCGGCGCGTGATTCCAGCAGTCTTTCCACCGCACTGCGACGCAGTTCAGACAGGAGTGACGATGGCACGAACCACTCACCGGACATCTCTACACTGACATTCACAACGACGAACACCGTATCACCGAGTTTGGAAAGTTGCGTCCTGATATTAGCAGCCTGTGGATTACGGGCAGTCTGATGTTCAAAGACAACTGACGACTTACCGATATTGCCATCCTCATCTTCCATCATTACAGCGAAGCCATCTTCTGTATCTTCAAATCGGGCACATACCGATATGCGTCTGTCTGCCGAATCCTTAGAGAGCAGCTTCTCGAACTCTTGGTCATAGTTACGGAACACAGGAGTACCTTCGGGTATGAAACGACCGGATGTCTCTGTAAGTCTGCTCTTTTCTTCGAATAGAAAGAGTCTTCCGCGTTCCACTCTGTTCACTCGATAACCTCGCAGTTCCCCGTTCCTGCCGAAAAAGCATATACCGTCACCGTTATGAAACTCCTTTTCGCCGGCTACTGTCAGCCAGCCCAGTCCGCTTTGACCGGACAAGCCCATCGGCTCGCCAATGGACTTCGGAGTATCAGGAGACAGGATGTCTGCAGTACGACCATGCAGAAAATAATCCGTGAAACCGCGATTAAAGCTTTTTTGAGGGTCAGGCGTGAAAGTATATTCCGTATGTCCGGACGATGTTCGCCCGATGCGGAAAGCCCCATCATAACCGTCCGTCAAAGCACCCGAATTCCCAGCATCAGAGTATCGGGAATCCGAGCACAGCGCATTCAATCTCCGGCTGTAGGCCGCCACTACATTCTTCACATACGACGTTTCCTTCAGACGGCCCTCTATTTTGAGCGAAACGACTCCCGCTTCAATCAGTTCATCCAGACTGTCCAAACGATTCATGTCTTTCAGCGACAGAAGATGTTTGGCACGAATCATCGTGTTACCGTCTGCGTCCAGCAAATCAAAAGGCAGACGGCAGAACTGTGCGCACTCGCCACGATTGGCGCTGCGACCGAAACAGTATTCGGAAGCATAACACTGACCGCTGTAACTCACGCACAAGGCACCGTGAACAAAGCATTCCAGTTCGACATCCGGGCAGGCTGTATGTATAGCACGTATTTCATCAAGAGACAGTTCACGGGCCAGGACCACACGTGAGAATCCGCAGGATGCCAGAAAGCGGACCTTGTCCACCGAACGCACATCCATCTGAGTGCTGGCATGCAGCGCTATCGGTGGCAGATTCATTCTCAGAACCGCCATGTCCTGAACAAGGATGGCATCAACTCCTGCACGATACAAATCCCATATCAGAGTCTCGGTATCTTTCAGTTCCGAATCCTTAAGTATTGTATTGACGGTGACATAAACACGGGCATAATACAGGTGGGCAAAACGCGTAAGTTCCGCAATGTCATCAATGCTGTTGCCTGCCGCGGCACGCGCACCAAAACGCGCGGCACCGATATAGACCGCATCGGCGCCGTGCTTTATGGCTTCACGCCCGCATTCCAGATTACGGGCAGGAGCAAGCAGTTCTATTCTTCTGAGCTCCTTCATCAGGAGAAACCCAAATTACCAGATCTTGGCTCTGTTCTCGGGAGTGATATAGAGAGAATCCTGCTCGTCAATGCCGAATGCCTCGTACCAAGCATCAATATGCGGAAGTGTTCCATCTACACGCCACTGGCCGAGTGAATGAGGATCGCTCTTTGTACGGTTGCGGATTTCCTCGTCACGAATCTGACCTGCCCATACGGCGGCATAAGCCAGGAAGAAACGCTGCTCGGGTGTGAAACCGAGTTTGTCCTCCAGAGGCTGGTCCTTGGTTGCGTTCTTGAATGCCTGATAAGCAATCATCAGACCGCCGTGATCGGCAATGTTCTCACCAAGTGTCAGAGAGCCGTTTGCCTTGAGACCCGGCAGAACCTCAATATTGTCGAAATGATCTGTTATGACCTGAACCCTCTCCTTGAACTTGGCAGCATCCTCTTCGGTCCACCAGTCAGCAAAATTGCCATTCTTGTCGAACTGACGGCCCTGATCGTCAAATCCGTGTGTCATCTCGTGACCGATAACAACACCGATGGCTCCGTAATTGAAAGCGTCATCAGCATTCATATCGAAGAACGGATACTGAAGAATACCTGCCGGGAAACAGATTTCGTTGGTAGTCGGATTGTAATAAGCATTAACCGTCTGCGGAGTCATAAACCACTCGGTATCATCAACCGGCTTCTTGAATTTCTTCTCGACAGCATCCTCCCAGAAGAACTTCTTGGCAGCAACTGAATTCTCGTAGAACGACTTAGTCGGGTCAACCACCAGTTTCGAATAGTCCTGCCACTTGTCCGGATAGCCAATCTTGATGTGGAATGCATCCAACTTTTCATGGGCCTTTGCCTTTGTGGCATCGCTCATCCATTCCTGATCGTCAATACGCTGTCCGAGCGCTATCTGCAGGTTGTGTACGAGAGTCACCATACGCTCCTTTGCTGCCGCCGGGAAATATTTCTCTACATAAAGCTGACCGATGGCCTCACCCATCCATCCGCTTACAGTGCTGGTCGCGCGTTTCCAAAGAGGCTTCTGCTCCTGCTGACCGCTCATCACGCGACCATAGAAGTCAAAGTTGGCTTCATCAATTTCCTGCGAAAGGGCAGAAGCGTTGGAATCAATCAACTGCCACTCCATCAGGGCCTTCAGATCTTCGAGAGGCTGGTCTGCAAGGATTGCCTCAACCTCGTGAATTGGCTCAGGCTGACCGACATCAACATAGTCAACACCGTCAAGTCCGAGGATACCGAAGAATTCATCCCAATTAATGCCACTGAAATCCTTCTGCAAATCGGCATAAGCCATTTTGTGATAGTTTGCTGCCGGATCGCGCAGCTGAACATTGTCATAAGACTTCTCCGCGATGCGTGTCTCTATCCTCATTACAGCCTCCATCTTTGACTGAGCAGCAGTCTCATCAAATCCGAAGAGGGTGAACATACGGACTACATGTTTCTTGAAAGCCTCACGAATGGCGACAGTAGCCTCGTCATCGTCCAAATAATACTCCTTTTCACCGAGGGAAAGACCGCCCTGACCGACACTGACAAGATTCATCTTGCTGTCCATCATATCGGCACCGATACCTACATCGAACAGACCGCCCATGCCATAAGGATCAAGTTCGGTCATTTCCTTGAGGATCTGAGAGCGGTCTGTGATAGCCGCAATGCGATCCAAATACGGCTTCAAAGGCTCAATTCCTTCGTTGTTACGACGTACGGTATCCATAACCAGCTTGTAGAGATCCGCAATTTTCTGCGCATTGCTGCCGAATTCATTATCAGCGGCAACGATGCCGTCAATCAAATCCTTCAACTGCTGACGGTTATCCTCGGCCAGTTTGTCGAAACTGCCGAAACGGGAATACTCTGCCGTCAGCGGATTGTTTGCTATCCAGCCACCATTAGCATACTGATAGAAACTGACACCTGGATCGGCTGTCAAATCCAAATTCTCAGCTTTGATACCTGCGTTCATCTTTTCTACTTTCTCTGAACATGCAGCGAGCGTCAAAGCTGCGACTGCAAAAACTATAAAATTTCTCATATTATAATGAATTACTCCAATTCCATCATAGCGCTCTCCCATTCATCTTCGGCCTTCTTCAAATCGGTCTGCAACTTTGAGTATGCCTCAAACATCTCCATGTTCTGGGCACCCGAAGGAGTGGAGAGCCATCCTTCAAGTTCCTTCATCTCAGCAGTAATCTTTTCAACTTTACGTTCTGCATCCTCGGCCCGTTTCTTCAAGCGCCTCAGTTCCCGTTCCTGTTGCTTGCGCTGTTCGTAATCTTCCTTTCCTGCACTGACAGCCTTTTCCGGCATATTAATCGTTTCAGCACTGCCACCCTTCATTCTGCCAATGTCCGCCAGAGAATCAAGATTCCGTTTTCTCAGGAAATCATAAATGCCACCCAAGTGCTCATGCACCTTGCCATCGGCAAATTCATACACTTTAGTCACGAGACCATCGAGGAATTCCCTGTCATGACTGACCAGAATAACTGTCCCGTCAAAAGCCTGGACAGCCTCTTTCAGCACATCCTTCGAAGCCATATCCAAATGATTGGTCGGCTCGTCAAGAATCAGCAGATTGACTGGTGACAAGAGCAGTCTGATCATTGCAAGACGGCTGCGCTCACCACCCGACAGAACTTTCACCTTCTTCTGATTCTCCTCCCCACCAAACATAAACGCACCTAATATGTCATTTATCCGTGTACGTATATCACCGACTGCCACATTGTCTATCGTGTCGTAAACAGTCAGATTTTCGTCCAGAAGCTGCGCCTGATTCTGGGCATAATATCCGATTTGAACATTATGACCAATTTTAAGATTACCGTCAAACGGAATCTCCCCCATTATACACTTGACCAAAGTGGACTTGCCCTCGCCGTTCCTGCCTACAAAAGCGACCTTTTCACCGCGTTTTATTGTAAATTCAACTCCACTGAATACCACATGCTCTCCGTACGATTTGGACACATTCTCACATATCAGAGGATAGTCGCCGCTTCTCTGGGCCGGTGGAAACTTCAGGTGCATTGCCTTGTTGTCGAGTCCGTCAATCTCAATCGGGACAATCTTTTCAAGAGCTTTAATACGGCTCTGTACCTGAACAGCCTTTGTTGGTTTATATCTGAAACGCTCAATGAATTCCTTTGCATCAGCAATTTCCTTCTGCTGATTCTCGTATGCCCTGATCTGCTGTTCCCTGCGTTCTGCACGCAGTTTCACAAACTCATCGTATTTTACCTTATAGTCATATATCCGGCCGCAGGAGATTTCAATGGTACGTCCTGTCACATGATTGATAAAGGCCCTGTCATGACTCACTAGAATAACCGCACGGCTTCTCTGGGCCAGAAACTCCTCAAGCCACTGAATACTCTCAATGTCAAGATGGTTGGTAGGCTCATCCAAAAGAAGCACATCAGGATGGCTTAGCAGCAGTTTGGCCAACTCGACACGCATACGCCAGCCGCCGCTGAACTCGCTTGTAGGTCTG
>JAZUJU010000132.1:0-4004 GCA_045642985.1 Bacteroidaceae bacterium
CTTTCCGCCAACCCACTTGATAAAAGGCTTTGCATCTGTCATAATATGCTAATCTAGTTTTTTCATTAGAGTTCAACAAATCTTACTCGTCAACGTCTGGTAGTTTTGCATTCACATCGCGAGTATTCAAATCTGATCTAATAGCATTACCACTACCAAACTATCAGTCCTTCAAATATACAACATCCTATCCAATAAATACCACGATTCGCGGAATTCCGATATGATGACATCCGTATCAATGACTGCGTACATTTTACTCTTCATTACGGACCTCGCTGATTATCCGGTTAATTTCATCAAGACTCAAATCCTGCAGACCGCGTTCTGCGACATCTGCTCTCATTTGAGCAAAAGCACTGACAGCTTTCGCTCTGATTTCTTCGTCAGAGTCTATCCTGATATCAAAAGGAATCCGGCGTTCACGCACGACAGCTTTCATGAACAATGTGTACGCTGCAGTATTGCTGAGACCGAACTGTCCGCAGAGATTGTTGAATTGGTCTTTAAGTGTATCGTCCACACGAATTGTAACTGTTGATAGTGCCATATCTTATTGTTTTTTTCTTTTGTACTGCAAATATAATGCAATTTGCTTTATATATTCAAATGCTTTTCATAAAATCCACATTGTAAGTTTCTTCGAGGCTGAAATTCCAAAATCAATAACTATCGTAATTTTGCAAGGATGAACACTCACGATTATCGAAACTATAACACCCATTCCAACTACTCGTTCTGACGGAAACGGCTCTCACATCCAAGACTTCACCAAGACTTCGGCAGCGTGGCGTAGCGCTGTTATGTAATTTTTGTGTAAGTTTGTGCCAAAACTGTATGTATATGAAAACTGACCATCAGAAAGAGTGTGACGAAGCAGAGAAGGGTATTTCCCGACGTGAGGCATTGAAGACGATGGGCGCCGTTGCTGTTACGGCTGCTGCGGCTCTGTCGGGCGTAAGTGCTCTGGCTGCCTGCACTCCTGACGATTCTAAAAACAATAGGAAGATGAAAGTACTGTTATTGAACGGAAGTCCGCGTAAGAACGGTAATACGGCCAGAATGTTGACCGAAGTCGCTAATAAGCTTTCGGAGTATGGAATAGGCAGCGAGATGGCTCACATCGGCAATGGTGCTGTGCGCGGATGCATTGCCTGCGGTCAGTGTCGCGCAAATAACGGCAGATGTGTGTTCGATGATGATGTTTGCAACGGAATCATATCTCTTATGGCCGAATGTGATGCCATAGTGGTCGGTTCGCCGGTTTACTACGGAACTCCATCGGGACAGGTTCTGTGCCTGTTGCAGAGGATGGCGTATGCGGGCGGGGCTGTTATGCAGGGCAAACCAGCGGCAGCTGTTACCGTTTGCCGCAGAGGTGGCGCTACTGCAGCATTCCAGACACTGCAGATGCCTTTCCAGATGCTGAATATGCCAATTGTGACATCACAGTACTGGAATATCGGATATGGTGCAGCCGAAGGCGAGGTGTCTGATGACGAAGAGGGACTCCAGACTATGCGCACTCTGGCCAGCAATTTGGCCTATATGCTGCAGCAGTTTGCCAGCGGCTCCGCAAAGAAGCCGGAAAGGGAGCCGTGGAAAACCACCAACTTCATCAGATGATTTAAGGCATAAGTCATCTGCGAAATCCAGTAGCGGATTCCTGCTGATGATTATGTAGTGAATATTAATGGTAAAGAATTGAAAAAATAATTGTTGTATGAAGAGACTTCTGACTGTATTTGTATTGACTCAGTTACTCGTATTTGGCGCTGCCGCACAGGAACACCATCGCCCAATGCCTTCTGGGATGGGCCCGCGCAGTTCCACTGCTGTATCAATCCTGCCTGTGGACCAGATGCCGAAGGCTGAAACCTATCTGCAGGATTATCCGAAGCCCGGCGACCCTCTGTTCTACAACGACTCCGTACAGTATGAGATAGGCAAGAGCCTGCGCGACACTCCGCGCGGACAACTTGCAGTCGAAGACGCATCGACCAGCCTGAATCACTATCTCAAGCGCTTCGGTGCCGTTATGGGATTTCCCGAAATGAACTCGTCCGACTTTCCTGCAATGGCCGCTCTTGTAAACAGTACGCTGACATCGGCACGCCAGAGTATACAGTCAACCAAGAACTATTTCAAGCGTGAGCGTCCGTACTCATATTTCAAGCAGCAGTCTTCTGTACCCCGCGAGGAACGCCCGAACGATCTTTCGTCGTATCCGTCCGGACACGCCGTGCGTGCGTGGGCTATCGCTCTGGCTCTTGTCGGAGTAGATCCTGACCATCAGAATGAGATACTGCAGATAGGGTACGACCTCTGCTACAGCCGTGTGATTGTGGGTTTCCATTACCAGAGTGATATTGAGGCTGCCCGCATTGCTGCAAGCGCCGCTTTCGCGCGCATCTGTACCGAGGATACTTGGATTGACCAGTTCAAGGCTGCAAAGGCTGAACTGGCAAGCAGGCGCGAATCGGCCCAGACCGCTGCTCCTGCCGAATGATTATGAAATATTGATAAGTGATATAACTTTCACAGATTTCGCTTGTCACAATCGGATTAAAGTACTAATATTGTGGACACATATTAAAGGCGTGACTTACGTCTTGTCGGCGGTCGCTTGAACTTCGCAAATTCAAAAGATTTCACTGCTCGATAAGGCAATGGTGATGCCCTTTGTAGGAGTGTTATTTCTACCAATACTTTTAGGTTCAGATAACGCACTGCGTGGGTTTCGACATTGCTTATTTCCAGTGAAATGGCAATGCGAAGGCCAAAGCGACGGGATAAGTGATGACAGGATCCCGCGCTTTTTTTGTGTGACAAAAGACAAGGAGGGCAACACAGCAGAACTGTCCGTCCCTAACAGAACATACCTTGGCAAGTAGCTGTTCGTAAGTCTTGTTCGTACTGTGTCGCACCTCCGGCCAATTGTGTTTTTCAAGGATGTGTGGAAACAATAATACCTCTGCAAAGGTATCTTTTCCCTGTTCCTGCCTGATGCTGATTCTGTGATTCATCGTTCCTGTCGTGTTGAATATTTTCGATGTCTGCTGACTCTGCTTTTGCAGACACTAAGGCGCTGACAATTCCTTTTGAAATAGCAAGCCAAAACTGTGAATTATCATATACGGAATGTTGATTTATACGCATCATATTGAAACAAAATTGTACCTTTGGAAAAATTTGATAAAAACTGAAAGTAAATGAAAACTGAATTGGTATCGGTCGTGGTAATGTCGTTTATGATGATGGCATACTGCGGATGTGGACAGAAATGTGCTCAAGGTCATGATTGCGACAAGCATAACTGTGAAATGCAGAACTGCGAAATGCAGGGCTGTGCGGACAAAGCGTGCGAAAAGAGTGATTGTGACAAGAAAGACTGTAAAACGAAAAAGAATGAGTGTATGAATGAGTGTAAAATGAAAGAATGTGGCGGAAACGATTTCCTGCAGCTGGCAGCAGACCGTTATTCTGTCAGAAGTTTCTCTAACCAGCCTGTCGAGCAGGAGAAGATTGACAAGATTCTGGAAGCCGGCAAGCTGGCTCCGACGGCTGTCAACAGCCAACCTCAGCTGATTTACGTGCTCAAGTCGCCCGAGGCTATGGAGAAGGCGAACAAACTGTCACGCTGCATTTACGGTGCTCCGCAGACATTCATCATCTGCTACGATGACAATCGTGTATGTTCACGTGGCGAGAAGGGCAACTATGGTGACATTGACTGCACCATCGTACTGACCCATATGATGCTCGAGGCCTGGAATATCGGCATCGGAACCTGTATGGTCGGAATGTTCAACCCGGATGAGGTCCGTCAGGTCCTTGAACTGCCGGATAACATCCATCCTGTTCTGATGATGCCTTTCGGCTATCCTGCCGAAGATGCCGCTCCATCTGCCAGACATACCGAGTATCGTCCGCTTGAAGAGACCGTACAGTATCTATAAGAATCAATAATTTATAATATGAGAAAAGTACTATTGCTCGCAGCT
>JAZUJU010000133.1:0-4860 GCA_045642985.1 Bacteroidaceae bacterium
AATCGTCACAATCAAACATATTATGATTTTTCCTTTAAGCATGCATTTAAGTTCTGGTTAAAGTTTCATCTTTATAAAAATAGATTCTCCATCAGAAAGATTATTAGAAAGAACGTAATTCTTGAGTTGCTTATAAAACGCACTTATCTTTTCATCGAACAAAGACTCACTTGCTGAAAGAATAGTGTATACGCTATATGGCATTCGGCCATATATAATTTCATTGTCTGAGTATAAACGTGTAAACGAAAACAAAATATAGCTCCAAATATCTATTGTTGTCAAATCTGCCACCATTGATTTATCAAATAGTGTTTTGGGGGATGCCAATTGACTGTATGTATTCGTCTCCTTATCATATAACAACATATATATTTTACCATTAGACCGATAATTCACAACTATATATTTTTCTGTTTCAAATAATCCCTCGAATAAGCATGTATACCCACTTGACATAATTTTACCTATTATTTCAACCACCTTCATCTCTACCCCATTCTCTCTGCCAAAAAAATTTTCAGGTATCTGGTTTGATGATTTAAAACAATATGAAGATTCCAGTCCTTTCTTCGACAGTGAGAAAATATTGTAATCAAAGTTCAACATAAAACGTAATGTATCATGGAACATGTATGATAAGGCCGTATGTCCACTTGTATGATGAAGGCCATTCAAAAAATTGGGTAGAGGCAAATGACTTTTTAAAATAGTTCCTTCAGAATCAAATAATGCACAATAGTTTTTATTGGATCCTCCAAAGCCATTAACAGACAAGCCAAAAAACATGTTATTTGAAGGGTATAATTTATCTGCTAGATACTCGCCTCTATTCAGGAAGGAACAAAAAACTCCATCTGAGTTATAACACATAATCCTTCCATAATATAAATCATATAACATCAAAGTGTCATTCCTCTCAAAGATGTTGCCGACATTTAAAACCTCACCTCTGCCTCTTCCTTTGATTTGTCTTGAATACCTTAAGTTGCCCAATGTATCATAACTAATCAAATGATATGTTTCTTCCGAAAGAAAATAATAACCGGTTTTAGACGCAACCATCATTGGATAGTCAAGATATTTCCAATTGTCATCCACTGATAAACCTATGACTTCAAGACCATTAATCCTATCAATAATATCAAAGTTATTTGAGTCATCTGATAAGTTTATTGTTTGCTTCGTTTGATAATTAATTCTATTATTATCCTTTGAACACGAAACAGTAAACAATAATACAAAACATAATATCAAAAGATTCTTTTTCATAATCATATTGTTTTAAGAAAGTGGTGAAACAGGATCCTATTTCATGTCGGAATGTTGTTCACGACTGTCTATTTCCTGAGTCAGCATTCTCAACATGGCAGTCTTGTATTCCGTTGCCTTTGTCATGAATTCCTTGTATTCGCTGTCGGACATCGGCTCCGGTTTTTCAGCGTGTAACGGGTCAGCATGGGCATCAAAGAAATCGGCTGCCTCAATGATGAAATCGTATATGGACAATGCATATTCCCGGGAAGGAGCACTTGCCAAAATTAGTGGGCTGAAGGTGTTGAAGAACAGCGCCCCTTCAAGAGCTGCATACATTTTCTGAATATCATGTTGGGGCCTGCCTTCTGGTTCAAGTTTCTCAATCAGATCGTTATAATAAGAATATTGTCCAAGATTCACAGTACTATAGATCGGTTTTTCGTGAAAGGTTTCCTTGAATTTATCATACAGACGGAAGTACAGCTGTATGTTTGCAAGCGAATTGAGTCCCATCCACCTGATTGAATTCAAATCATTGAATCCGTCCTGTGCAATGGCTTCAAACAAATCATTCGTCTGAGCCGGGACGCTGAGCATATATCTTGCAATGACCGAATCATTCCGCAACCCCATTATGGCCACCGGATATGACATTCCGTATGCCAGATAGTCCTGAATCCAATAAATCCTGCACATGGTTTCATAATAGCCCATGTTGCCATCCAGAATGCTCCTGACCATTACATGTATGCTGTCGGCTGCCCATTCCGATTCAGTGTCACCGCCAATGTACGGCATGACGGTTGTGAATGAATCAAGTGCATTGACATACGATTCGATGTCCAGTCTGTCAATGCCATCTTCAAAATAGTCGGCAATACTTTCTGGCTGTATTCCAAATGTGACTGATACCGGTTCGTGACAGACATCTCCTGTCAGGACTACCGCACCTTCTGAACCGGAGAACAGTGCGGTCTCAAGTTTCGGGAAGACCAATTCAAAGTGTGTGGCCACAAAGTCTCCGCCACGATAGAATTCCTCGCCTACAGGTACGCCATCAACACGGGTAGGCATGATTTCCGTTCCATCGGGCAATATCAGCTTGAAATCATTTATGTAACCTTTGAATGAATGCGGTTGCGCCAACACCATATCACAGTGAACGGTGGTCCTGCTGTCGGAGAATTCAATTTCCTCGACTGAAAAATGGTCCCCTCCGCCGTCCTGAACACCCTTCGGCAGTGTCTTCAACAGGTACGTTACTCCGAACTTCATGGAAACGAACTGGTCATAGAAGTTTTCTGGCAATGAATTCGACACCTGCAGGTTCCTGATGATAGGGGTGCCCTCGGCATCGCACAGGTCGACCACCTCGGCATCGGCTGGCAGGGCAGGGAAATAGTCGACCAGCACATACTTGCCCCAGTCCGGACTCCAGAAATACTTCTGATCAAAACCTTCAAGGCCGTATTTTCCGGTCTGATGGTATTCGTTGCCGTTACACCTTATGATACCATTGTTGATGCCGCTTCTGAGCCAAAGATCAGGTCCCTGCTGCACGTTTTCTACAATTACGGTCCTGTCGGCAGTGCGGACAATCTTGACAATGTTTCTCGTGGGATTGGGGTTGTATGAATACTTGGGACGTTTAATGACCTCGGCATTCCTGAATTCGGTATGGCTGGCGTTCATGCGGTCAACGGCCTTGACTGTCGTCACGTTTCCAAACTCCCTGGTCATCTTTGTTCCCTGTGGTATGAGTGTAATGATGCCTTTGTCACTCTGTACGACCGACACCTGCTCAATGCCACGGTCCCACGCAGCTTCGGCAAACTTCTGCAAATCGGCACAAGGCATATTTTCAGACGGATATATTGCCAGTCCGTGACCGTCAAACAGGTCAATCCACTTGAGCATCAGACTGACATCACCCGAAATGGAAAGGTCCTTGTATGTATAAGGTTTCCCGTTCATACTGTGCGTGATTCTATCCTCATGCAGGTTGCATATCATCTCAAAGCGGTACTGGCCGCCTGCTTCCGGACCGTAGATGCGTACCAGACGGAATTCCGGCATGGTCATGTGGTCCAGCATATCCTCGTTGTTGGCCACATTGATATGTATGCCCACCTTTGCCAGCTGCTCGGCAAGAGGCTGTGCCTCGGCCAGACTCTCTATGGGATACATGTACATGAGTGTCATTCGGGTGGTCTTGTAACCTTCATGTTTTTTCAGATAACCGGCTATCTCATCGGCCTTCATGCTGGCTGTAACGTTATCGAATGTCTGCACTTTGGCAGTGCCGTCCTTGAAGAGCCACACCTTGCCGTCTTCAAATATTGGCCAGTGGAAGTTTTCGTCCTGTGCGCTGGCGGTCTGTGCATCGGCAAACAGGAATGCAAATGCGATTACCGGAATGAATAGGGCTCTGAGCATATTCCAACGGCTTGATTCTTTTCTTTCCATCATATCTATTCGGTTCTTGAGTTTTGATTTTTTTCAGCCAGTTGCCCATGCTTATGCCGTTCTTCTGGGCAACGGCACCCACAAGCATCAATTTATAACTGACGGCATCGGTCCCGCTTTCCAGAACTGCGCGGTCGGCCTCAAATTCGTGAATCAGCTCTATCTCGCTATGGAGCAGCTTCATGGCAGGATTGAACCACTGCATGCCCCAAAGCAGGTCGGCCAGCAGCAGGTCCAGCGAATGGAAGCGGCTTGCATGCAGATGCTCGTGCTTCCAGGCCATTGATTCGTCTGCCGATTCCAGCCATTGGCGGGGCATGACAACATAGCGCATCCAGTTGAGAGGCTGGCTTACCGAGCTTGATTCAATCACGTCACAGCCGTCACGACGGTCGGCATAATTGCCCTCGTCAATGAGCCGTGCCACTGATTTCAGCGATTTTGTATACCGTACGATAAAGAGCATAAGCCCCACGCAGTAAACTGCAGCAAGTATGATAATCCAGAAGGGAGTCTTGTTCGCAGCCGGCAGAGGTTGCCTGGGAGTGCTCTCCAAAGCAGGTTCCGCCAATCCATCGACAGGACTCACGGCAATGAGGCTTGTTGCAATATGCCGCTGATTGGGATGCATCTGAAGGGCTTTGACGTGTACTAAAGGCAGGGTTACTGACAGCACGACAATGAGAAGCAGCATAATACGGTTGAAGCGGTGGAATGTCTGCTTTCCAAGGAAGACCCTGTACAGCAGCACCAGTACGGTTACCAGTATAGCCACCTTCAATTGATATATCAGGAATGCTTCCATATATTTATGCTTTATGGGTTCGTTTAATGATTCAGGTCAGTTCATTTTCTGGATTTGATCTGACGTATCAGCTCTTCGAGTTCATCGACTGATATCTTCTCATTATCAACAAGGGCCGAGACTGCGCTTATGTACGAGTTTCCAAAGCAGTTTGAGACCAGACTTCCCAGGTTGCAGTTCGCATATTCCTCACGGCTTACGGCTGCGTGGTAACGGAAACCGGTTCCCTCTTTTGAGTGTCCTATCATTCCATCGTTCTCAAGAATGCGCACACGTGTCGATATGGTGTTCACGTGCGGCTTCGGATCTGGGTAAAACTCCCTGAGTTCACT
>JAZUJU010000134.1:0-2546 GCA_045642985.1 Bacteroidaceae bacterium
TATCTTGTCGCCCTCAGACCACAGGACATTGAATTCAGAGTCCAGCGCAGTTTTGGACAGATTGCCCGTGGAAGCATATACGGTCAGTCGCTCGTGTGAGTCGCAGATGACGTTTTGTGGTACAGGCTCTTCCTTGACGCAAGAGGCCAATGCCATGACAGCCATCAGGAACATCAAATGTTTGGTTTTCATCTTGATAGTTTTTATTGCCATGGATTATATTCTTCGGGAGTGTATTGTTCTGTGTCGAACTGGCTGGCACATAAAACTGCGCGAATGCCGGCGTTGATGACCTTTATCGTCGGGGAGGTGTACTGTACCGGCATATGGAGTTTGACTTCGGAATCTTGAATTCGCATAAGTTGTCCAAATTAGTTTTATCCTACAAATTTACGAATAAAGTTTGAATGCTCATATTGTCTGATTGCCAACTATTATGTCATTTCCTATTGAAATATCATAGGAAATGACTATTTTTATAGTTTGAGCTTAAAATCAGCACAAAAAGATATGATGGAGAAAGATAAGAAAACTGAATCCATAGACGCCACGTACCTAAGTCCGCAGACCAAAGTGCTCTTCATCAAGTCGCAGGGTGTACTCTGCCTAAGCAGCAACGAGCCGATGCGTGAACACGATTACGGGAATGGCGGCTTCAGTGAGGAATAAAGATTTACCGAGAAAAAATGACAATATGAGAAAAGCATTCTTTTATGCAATTTGTATGGCCGCGGCTTTTATTCCAACAGCATCATGCAACAAAATTGAGGAGAAGTCCACTTCCGTTGGAGATGATGAAAGAACCGTGATCAACGGTGTGGCCGAGTCTATTGGTAACGGAACAAAAGCCTATAACGCATACTGCTATGAAGTGCGTTGGCAGGAGAAGGATGAAATCTATGTGACACAATCCGACGGAACGGACGATCTGTTCGTTCTTGAAGACGGTGTGGACACTCCCAAGGGAAAGTTCGTCGAGAAAGGCATCAAAGGCATCACAGGTGGGATTGAAGCCTTCTATCCCGCTTCGCTGAAAACCGATGACGGATATGTCTGGCCTGCGGTCCAGACCAACAGTCAGGTTGCACCGATGTATGCAAAGCAGACCATCTCCGGAATAGGAGCGGAGACTGTCAGTTTCTCCAGCCTTGGGGCGATGCTTCAGATAGTTTTCAACTCCGTAACTCCTGACATCACGGTGACTTCAGTTACCATCAAGGATGCGGACAAGCCGATGAGCGGCAGGTTCACCGTTGAGACAGACCAGGATGGCGGCGCGCTGGCAGTCATTGATGATGACGCGGAGAATGTCGGCATCACCCTTGACCTCGGAGCAGGTGTCGAAATGGGCAAGTCGGCCAAGTATTTCTACATGGCCATACTTGCAGGGCAATACAGCAACCTTACTCTCACTTTCACCGCATCGAACGGTATGGTCTGTGAAATGAAATCCTCGACTTTCCCCTCAGTTGAGCGCAACACCGTAGGCAGGCTCACCCTTTCGGGAGAATTCAAAAATGTCGTAAGATTTGATTTGAACGGTAAAGGAACTGCGGAAACGGACTACAAACTTTTAGTTCCCGGCTCTCTCTGCGCCATTCCGGCCGCCCCGACAGCAGAAGGCTATGAATTTGACGGATGGTACAAGGATAATTACTGTCAGAACGAGTGGAATTTTGCCACAGACAAAGTGAACGGCAACATCACCCTTTATGCAAAGTGGGTCAAATCTCTGTCATCCTTGAATGGTCACAATTGCGTCAAACTCGCCGGATACCATTGGGCTGTCGAAAACGTTGAGTCTGCGGGAAGCGTGCCATTCGTTGCTTTGAGCGCTATTTATGGAGGGTATTACCTTTTCGCAAATGCCGCCAGCGCCGCACAGGTCTGGGGACGAAGTTCCGATTATGAGTGGATACTCCCAACCGCCGATATATGGCAAACTCTTCTGGATCGGTGCGACTGGGTAAGAGTTGACGGCTATAACTATAAAGGCAATATGGTTTCCGGCATGCTTGTAACAGGCAGAGAAGACAAGGGGGAGACGGGCAACAGCATCTTCCTTCCGGCCGGCGGTTATTATAATGGTAGTGACAAACACGAAGATAGTGCAACCTATTATGCATCGCCTGATGTGACAGGCGGCAATTCACATATATACCTGTGGTTCCAAGATGGAGCGGTAATGCGCAGAAACGGTGCGTCATATGAAGCCGCCCTGGTCCGGCCTGTCGCTGTTCCCGGATATTAGCTGAGATTACCCATTGAAAGCAAAATGGCGCAACCAGTATGAGCAACGCTTACTGAAGTAATGGGTGCCACAGACAATGCAACTGACACACGAGGCGGCAATAGAAGCCCTCGCGGCCCCCTTTACGCCCAGATCAAGAACTCCGACACGCAGTATATCAAGACTACTGGCGTGCTATGAGGTCGAAACTGTATGTGGGGCGGGCACTATTCCAACAAGTTTTCTAACATGGATTTTTTAGCAGTCTCAGGATTACGCACATAATAGAATGGACTTGCTGTTCCATCAGTTGGAT
>JAZUJU010000135.1:0-5500 GCA_045642985.1 Bacteroidaceae bacterium
GAGAGAGTCATATATCCAGGGGAAGCCCATTCTATATCACCCACAGTTTGCTGAAACAGGAGGCTCCGACAACTGGTATTATGACTATATGGCCAAGAACACCTATTGGTTCTCCTGCTGGGAGACCATTCATTTTGACCAGGAGCCTGCTGCAGGTAAAGATGCCGGCAGGTATATCCATCTTGTCCCGAAAGGATTCAAGCCGTTCGGCGTCAATAGCGTAGACATAGTGACAAGTGATGCCGGGCAGTTCTGGGCGGCTCCGGGCCTGTCGGATGCTCTTATTCTTGAGGACTTCGATTATTTCTTCCGGGCATACGAGCAGACTCATCCCGAGCCATATTCCGCTTTTGGTGGGGAAAGGAAATTCCACAAAAAAGTGAAGAACCTCAGGCGCACATTAAGCCGCGCCGAGGGGCTGGACGCAGATCGTCTGCAGGCTGAAATAGGTCGCTTTCTAGTACCTCTTCACGACGGCCACACGCATTGCGGACAGATGAAATATTCTTACGATTCCGAAGTGAAATCCCTGCCTTTGAATCTGCGGACCATGACGGACGGGTTCTTTGTGTGGAGTGCGCCGGAAGATTTCAAGGGCCTGCTTGGAGCTGAAGTATTGAGTATCGGAAGCCTGTCGCTGGACAAGGCGATGGACAGGCTGGCGGAATACGTCCCGTCCGAGAACGTCTATGGTCTGTATAGTGCCGTCAGCGGTTGGCAGATGAACAGCGTCGCACTTTCGCTGATGCTTGATGATTTTGACGGCGAGAAAGTTGAAATGGGGTTCAGAACCGTTTCCGGGGCCGATACTACGGTGGTTCTACCATTGCTTTCTGATGAAGAGAAACAGACTGCTGTCTTCTGTTCTATGCCCACCGACCAGCGTTTCCCTTCATCGAATTTCGAGTACAGGTGGGCCGATAAGAATCGGGGCGTGATGGTTTTCAAGTGCAGCCACATTGTTTCCCGCGACTGCCTTCAGTATATCCTCGACCACGGGATGGGTGAGTACGATGCGATCAAGGACTGGGCGTTCCCAGATACTCCTTTCGAGGAAATACCGTCCATCGCAGAGCGTTTCGGAAGTATGCTGACCGAAATGAAAGAAGCGGGTGCGCAGTATCTCATCATTGATCTTCGCGGCAATGGCGGAGGATGGAGCCCGATAGTATTTCCGGTCCTTTATCAGCTCTATGGCGACGAGTATCTTACCACAGATCTGGGCTGCCGCTATGAGACAAGGCTTTCGGAACTGTATCTGCAGAAAAACAATGTGACTCTTGAAGGATTCAACGAATGGCGGGGGACTTCCTATAACATCGGAGACCTGATGGCGGGCGATGGGGAGAATGTGCCCGAAACTGTCGGTGACAGCCTCAGAGATGCCTTCATCGACAGTTATATGTGTCTGGACAAAGATATTCTCCGAGCCCAGAACGGCAAGCCGCTTTACAGGCCTGAGCATATATACGTGGTAACAAACGAAGGCACTTTCAGCGCTGCGTTCCACTTTACATATATGCTGTGGAAGATGGGAGCCACGATTGTCGGCGTACCGAGTTCACAGGCTCCCAATACATATATGGAGTCCACACCTTTCAGCCTGCCGAACACCGGCATTGAATGCTCAGTTTCCAATGCCATCCAGCGTTTCCTCCCTGCCGATGACCCTCGCGCCAAGGTCTTCCGTCCGGACTGGACACCAACCTGGGACGATTACAAACGCCTGGGTTTCGACTCCCGTGCCGACCTGCTGTATATACTTGAGAAAATCGGCACGTTGTAGTCTCTCATCCTTCGGCCGTGAGACACCGTCTGGCGCGGGTTATTTGAGGACTGCCGGTCTTGAATATTCTCTTTTCCCGAGTCTGGAGTCAAGCTCGATGAGTGTGCCGAAATCATTCCCGGCCCTGGAGAAATCATCAACAAGGTCGCTTGCATTCTCCTCTTCTTCCACCTGCTCGTCAACAAACCACTGCAAGCGACTGAGAGTGGCGAAGTCCCCTTCGTTCATGGCCATACGCACGAGCTCGTTGATCATTTCTGTGACTTCCTTCTCGTGCTTTAGAGTCTGTTTGAACATATCCAATGGGTTTTTCCACTCGGTTTCGACCTTGTCAATCGGTAACAGAACTACTTTTGCTCCGCTCGAGTTCAAATAATTCTGGAGAATCCTGGCGTGATCCTGTTCCTCAAGCCACTGTATGAAGAACCAGTTCGCTATTCCTTTGAAAGTCTTCGCCTCGGCATCCATTGACATAGCCAGATAAAGGTATGCAGACCATAATTCAGCATTGATCTGTCTGTTAATTGCGTTTTGCATTGTCTTGGTAATCATAGTTTTATATTTTAAATTGTTCTTTGTCGTTGCGCCCCTTCAGTCCGGATCCTTGACCTAGGGAAGCGACTTTGACAATGCAAAAATACAACTGGGCGTAGTCGCCGAATATTGACTTTGTGGATATTCTTCAATTATGACTATTGAAATTATCAATACCGCCGGTCTGGCGCCTGATGCGTCGTCGTCTCCCTTTTTTTTCTGACGTTTCATACAATCCGGATTTTTCGGGCCTCTTCATTGAAAAAGCACGGAACTCTATATAAATCTGGAGATTTGTATATTTTTGTGCGTTATTCATATAAGTATTAAGGAGAATAATCATGAAAGAGGATTCACGCAGTCTTTATCTGGATAACCTGAAACTGTTTCTGACTGTTCTGGTCATTTTCCATCATTCAGGTCAAGCCTATAATCTCTTTCATTTATCCAATTGAAAAATGTCAAATAAATAAGAATCTGTTTTGAAATGTTCCAATTAATCTTTTATAAAATCTTTCCGGCTGAAAATTCGTTTGTTTTCAGTCACAATGGAATCCCCATTGCTCCTTCAAATAACCGATTTTTCATCTCGAAAATCTTTCATAATATTTTTAATCGAACATTTCAAAACAAATTCTAAATCTGCTTATGAAATTTTCGCATTTATCTTTTGCAGTTGCCGCAGCTGTTCTGTGTGTCGGTTGCGTTGAGAAATCTGACGAATCTGCGCCACTACGCGTTTTGTCTCTCGGTGAACCTGTAACAACAAATCCGCTCGGCCTGGATCATTGCAAGCCGGCAGAATCGGCAGATGTTCTGGCATCTCTGCGTCGCATTGATGACAAATTCTATTATATGGATTACACCATTGACCTGCAGCTGGATTCTCTGATTGACAAAGACCTGCGCAGCGTTGAGGATTTCAATCTTGCCCTTCATTCAATATTGTTCAACGAACCTGAGAAGGAAGATTTCGGTGACATCAATGCATTGAGCTGCTCGGGCTTCGCATGCAAGAACCCGGCTGGGCAGACCTTGTTCGGACGTAACTTTGACGGTGGCGCCGGACCGCTTCTGCTTACATTCAACACGGCAAACTGGCAGCAGCAGATGACAAACAAGCTTCGCGTCGAGCATATGATGAACTTCTATCATCCCGTTATGACAGAAATGGAGGCTCTGGAATGCCTGCAGGAAGGCCATTACGGAATTGAGGAATATGGTGGCGTCACCGACTGGTCAATGGTATTCAACCCCGCCGAGCGCACCATTCTGTTCAATATGCGCAACGATATGTCCAAAATCTATACTCTTGATCTGAAGAAGGATCTTGGCTGGTAATTGTTGTCAAAACGGGGCTTGGTCTGACCGGCATCCGGATTGTTTGTTAACGAAAGAGTACGATGGTAAGAAAACACTGGCTGATAATAACAAACGGTATCCTGTGGTTCGCCGCCGGGTTCAACATTGCGAGGATTGGTGTCCGTGCGGCATTAGCTGATGCAAGCTATGTCTGGCTGTGGTTCATCCCTGTCTTTGTGGCATTCGGAATTATGTTCACCCGAATGGTCAGGAAGAACACCCGTAGGATAATGTCTATGGAGGAAAAGGCTCCGCTTTATAAGTTCCTGACGCTGAAGGGCTACATCATCATTGCATTTATGATGACTCTGGGATTCACTCTAAGGGGGATAGGGAAACTGCCGGACAGTTTCTTCGCTTTCTTCTACACTGGTCTCGGCAGTGCCCTTTCGCTGGCAGGAGTCTTGTTCCTCTTAAAGGGGCTTAGCCCGCGGATCTATTCCAAGTGACTCCCTTGAAATAAAATGTATAACTTTACCAGACAATACAAAAAGTTTTGAAATCCGATCGGTTATGAGAAAAATCGTTTTGGCATCGCTTGCCGTGATGACTCTGTTATTGTGCGGCTGCGAAAAGATTGAAATTGAGTATCAGTGGGTGGATCTCGGGCTTTCGGTCAAATGGGCGAAGGTCAATGTGGGTTCTACCGAAATATCCGGATACGGCGATTATTTCGCTTGGGGTGAAGTTTCTCCGAAAGAGTGCTATTCCGCAGAAAACTACAAGTGGTATGACAATGACGGACATATCATCAAGTATTGCAGCAATATATCATATGATGATTCGGATTATCTTACCGAACTGCTGCCTGAAGATGATGTGGCTGCATTGGAATGGGGAAATGGATGGCGGATGCCTACGTATGAAGAACTGATGGAACTTATCAGGAACTGCGACTGGACATTCAGCAGCATAGACGGTGTCAAGGGCTATACGGCACGCAGCAAGATACCCGGTTATGAGGATGAATGGATTTTCTTCCCCGCTGCAGGTTTCAGCGACGCAAATGGCTCTTATCCGGGATATGAGGGCTATTATTGGACTTCGACCAATTGTGGAGACTCCAACAGCATACAGTCAGATGCTTTCACTTTCAACCCTTCAAAGATAACTACCATCGGGTATGGAGACGGTATGGCCCGTATTGTAGGTGCATCCATCCGCCCGGTTCACAACTAAGTACTGAAATATGAAAAAGATATTTGTTGCAATTTCTTTCATTGCCGTACTCGTCTCCTGCACAAAGACAGAGACCATTCCCGGCAACGGTGACGAAAATGAGCCTGAACCTGTTGTAAGCCGTCTTGACGAATATGCCACTCCATTCCGGGTGTACGATATGCTGTACAAGACAGATGCCCGTACCAAAATCACAGTTGTCGAGTCCTGGGACAGTGAAATGATTTCCGGACAGGAGTCGTACATCGGTTGCTACCAGTGCTTCGATGCGGATGGCAATGCAAAATGGGTTGACTGGACTCATATCACAAGGCTCCCTTCGGAACAATATATCAACACAACCGTGTTTGACATTACGTCAGATGGTGATATTATCGACTGCTTCAACGTGAAAGACGTAAAAACAGGAGCGCAGCTGCCTTATGTCCAGAAACTGACTGCAGACGGACATCGTGCCTGGGGACAGGATGGAAACGGCATTCTTTTCTATACCTTCAAACAGGACCTTGAACATCAATGGGTAAATCCCGTGCCTCCTTGTGAGGGATATGTGGCAGCTGACCATAATGGCGGAGCCTGGGTTGCGGCCGGCAATTCTGAGGATTCCATAGTGGTGGCAAGGGTTGACGGAAGTGGAAA
>JAZUJU010000136.1:0-6398 GCA_045642985.1 Bacteroidaceae bacterium
GGGTGCCGGGTGGGACTCGAACCCACGACATTCAGAACCACAATCTGACGCTCTAACCAACTGAACTACAGGCACCATGTTCGGCTTTCGCCCGAATGCGGTGCAAAGATACTGCTAAAATTTGAAAAACAAGTATAAATCCGGCTGTTTTTTGCTGCTTTATTCCAGGACCACCTGATAGTATGGATTGCCGCTGACCGAAGGACGCAGTGTCCTGACGCGATATTCCTTGTATCCATCGGTCCATATCGTTGAAATGAAACGCGAAACATTAAGTTTCAGAAGTAGGCCGGTGTCAGTGTGCGCAGCGCTCATACCGGATATGAAATTGCCGAGAGAGTATGCTACGACGTGTTTTGGAACGCCTTTGTCTGCGTCTGGGAGCATAACAACAGGCTGAATTACATGAGGGTGACTGCCGATTATGTGGTCGGCTCCGTGGGATATTAGCCACCGGGCCAGATTCTCTTGCCCGCGGTTCTGCATCAGATGGTATTCGTCACCCCAGTGGATGCAGACGATGATGCAGTCCGCTTTAAGATTGCGCGCTCTGTTCAGGTCATCTGCAATTTGTATCGTGTCAATGAGGTTGACTACGCAAGGTGGCGGAACAGCTATTCCGTTGGTTCCGTACGTGTAGTTCAGAAACGCAAATCTGATTCCGCAGATATCCGCTATCATTGGATGCAGGGAGTCCCTTTCAGCCTGATTGCGATATGTTCCCAAATGCCGTATGCCGAGTGAATCAAGAATATCGAGCGTCCTGATCAGACCATTCCTGCCTTTGTCCAGACAATGGTTGTTCGCTGTTAGAAAGATGTCAAATCCTGCATCGGATATTGCGGAGGCAAACTCATCGGGTGCGGAAAAAGCCGGGTATCCGGTATATGGCCTGCCGCCTAACGGCGCTTCAAGATTACAGACGGCGATGTCTGCCTGCCTGATCAGATGACTTACCCCTCTGAAACATTCGTCATAACGATATACGGACGATTCGTGTAAGGCGGATTTTATCTGGCTCTGATGCTGCATCATGTCACCTGCGAATACAACTGAACAGTCGTGCCTTATGGGAAGATCCCGTAAAGGCATCGCCAGAAGCAAAGATGCGATCAGGGCAATCACCGGGAATTAGCCGTATATGACTTTCTTGCCTGCCAGAAGGGTATTCTTCATGAGGGAGCAGATGGTCATAGGTCCTACACCGCCCGGAACTGGAGTGATGAACGAGCACTTGGGAGCGACTTCGTCGAACTTGACATCGCCGCAGAGCCTGAAGCCTGATTTGCGGGTGGAATCGGGGACTCGTGTCGTACCGACATCAATTACAACGGCGCCCTCCTTGACCATGTCGGCGGTCACAAATCCAGGCTGTCCCATTGCTGCGATGATGATGTCTGCCTCCTTGCACTCCTCCTTGAGATTGACGGTATGGCTATGGCATACAGTTACCGTGCAGTCGCCAGGGTAGGACTTCTGCATCAGAAGCGATGCCATCGGTTTGCCTACAATGTTGCTACGGCCCAGCACCACGCATTTCTTGCCGCTGGTCTCGATGTTGTAGCGTTTGAGCAGTTCTAGTATGCCGTTAGGTGTAGCTGATACGAAGCAGGGCAGACCTATGTTCATGCGGCCTACATTTACGGGATGGAAACCGTCCACATCCTTGTGATAGTCGATGGCCTCGATGACATGCTGCTCGTTTATGTGTCTGGGCAGAGGAAGCTGTACGATGAAGCCGTCCACATCGTCGTCCTGATTGAGTTTGCGCACTTCGTCAAGAAGCGTATCTTCGGTGATGTCATCCTCGAAACGAATCAGGGTTGACTTGAAACCGCATTCGGCGCACGATTTGACCTTGTTTGCAACGTATGTCTCGCTGCCGCCGTCGTGACCTACCAGAATTGCCGCAAGATGAGGGCGCTTGTGACCGTCTGCCACCAGCCTCTCTACTTCGGCAGCGATTTCCTGCTTGATGTGTGTGCTGACTGCCTTGCCGTCTATTAACTGCATACCTTCTATTTTAGTTGTGGATTATCTGAATTTTGGCATAGTCGGGAACTTGGCTCCGGCAACGCCTTTCATTATCTTGCGGGTGTCGTTGAACTGCTTGAGCATGCGGTTTATCTCGTTGATGGGCTGGCCGCTGCCCTTGGCTATTCTCATTCGGCGCGACTGGCTCTTGTCCAGCAGGTCGGGGTTGCTGCGCTCTTCGGGGGTCATGGAGCCGATCATCGCCTCGATGCCCTTGAACGCGTTGTCGTCAATGTCAATATCCTTGACCGCCTTGCCCAGTCCGGGAATCATCCCCATTATGTCCTTCAGGTTTCCCATCTTCTTGATCTGGGCAATCTGATCGCGGAAGTCGTTGAAGTCAAACTTGTTGCGGGCCATCTTGCGCTGCAGGCGCGTGGCCTCTTCCTCGTCGAAGTTCTGCTGCGCGCGTTCCACGAACGATACGATGTCGCCCATGCCGAGAATACGGTCTGCCATTCGTTCAGGATGGAAGACATCGAATGCATCAATCTTCTCGCCGGTTCCGATGAACTTGATAGGCTTGTCGACTACGGTGCGGATGCTGAGTGCGGCACCGCCACGGGTGTCGCCGTCCAGCTTGGTCAGAATGACGCCGGTAAAGTCGAGACGGTCATTGAACTCCTTGGCGGTGTTGACTGCGTCCTGACCTGTCATTGAGTCAACCACGAAGAGAATTTCGTTCGGGCTGACAGCTTCGCGGATGGCAGATATCTCCTGCATCATTGCCTCGTCCACAGCAAGACGGCCGGCTGTATCGATGATGACAACGTCGAATCCCTTGGCGCGGGCTTCCTTTATGGCGTTCTGGGCAATCTCGACAGCGTTTCTGTTTTCACGCTCGGCATATACGGGGACCTGAATCTGTTCTCCAAGTACGCACAGCTGGTCGATAGCGGCGGGACGGTAGATGTCGCAGGCTGCCAGCAGAGGTTTCCTGGCGCGTTTTGTCTTGAGCAGGTTGGCCAGTTTGGCGCTGAACGTGGTCTTACCGGAGCCCTGCAGGCCGGCCATCAGGATAATGGCTGGGTGACCCTTGATGTCGATGTCTGTAGCCTGGCCTCCCATAAGCTCCGCCAGTTCGTCGTGCACCACCTTAACCATCAGCTGCCCCGGACGGACGGATGTGAGCACATCCATACCGAGAGCCTTCTGCTTGACAGTGTCGGTGAACTGCTTGGCCACCTTGTAGTTGACATCGGCATCGAGCAGTGCCTTGCGCACGTCTTTGAGCGTTTCGGCAATGTTGACTTCGGTTATTTTTCCTTCGCCCTTCAGTATTTTGAACGACTTTTCAAGTCTTTCTGATAGATTCTCAAACATATCCGTTTCGTTTTATGCCGCAAAATTAGTGTATGCAGACTGAAAATGCAAATGAAACTCCGCTGCCAAAAGTTTTCAACAATTCATAATTTTCTTTAACATTTGTTATGTTCCCTCTTTTCATGGCTGTAAATTTGCGAGAACTAAAACTCTCGTTACAGATGGAAGAAGGGAAAACTCTCACAAAGGGCATTTATGATGCCCGTACTTTGGGAAAAGGTAAAATGCTGATGCTCGGTTTTCAGCATATGTTTGCAATGTTCGGCGCTACGGTGCTCGTCCCGGCGCTGACAGGTCTGTCCGTATCTGCGACTCTCCTTTTTGCCGGTCTTGGTACACTTCTGTTCCATGTACTGACAAAAATGAAGGTCCCTGCATTCCTCGGATCTTCATTTGCTTTTATTGGGGGATATGCCGCGGTGGTCGCTCTCGGTGCCAACTACGGAATGGATCAGGCCGCATCTCTGCCTTATGCCTGCATCGGCGTGTTCTGCGCAGGTCTGATGTATTTCATCCTGTCATTGCTCTTCAAGATTTTCGGTGTCAAGAGAGTTATGAAGTACTTCCCGCCGGTTGTCACCGGTCCTATCATCATTGCAATCGGTCTGACGCTTTCCGGCTCGGCCATCAACAACTGCAATACCAACTGGTGGATTGCGCTTCTTGCAATTGCAATTATCGTTGTCTGCAACATTTGGGGAAAGAAAATGGTTAAGATTCTGCCGGTCCTTCTGGGTGTTGTCGGTTCATACCTGGTAGCTGCTCTCTGCGGTCTGGTAGATTTCACATCTGTAAGTGAGGCTTCTTGGATAGGTTCACCGTTCGAGTGGCAGAACACGGCATTCGCAGTGTTCAAGAATCCGAACTGGGGTCTGGTATTGACTGCAATCATCACCATTATTCCTATCTCACTGGCCACTATGGTTGAGCATATCGGCGATATGTGCGCAATTTCAGGTACTACAGGAATCAACTACCTTGAGGATCCGGGTCTGCACCGTACTCTTCTCGGCGATGGTCTTGCAACAGCTCTGGCTTCAATGTTCGGCGCACCGGCCAACACCACATACGGCGAGAATACCGGTGTGCTCAATATCACTAAGGTGTTCGACCCGAGGGTCATCCGCATAGCTGCAGTCCTCGCAATCCTGTTCTCTTTCTCACCGAAATTCGCAGCTATGGTATCTGCAATGCCTGCAGCGACAATCGGCGGCGTCAGCCTGGTGCTCTACGGTATGATTTCGGCTGTAGGTGTCAGAAATCTGGTTGAGAACAAGGTTGACCTGGTCGAGAGCCGCAACCTTATCATCGTTGCTCTGATTCTGGTTCTTGCCATTGGTGTGAACTACGGTGGAACCGGTGCTATCGTTATCGGCAAGATTTCACTTACCGGTCTGGCTGTTGCAGCTCTGGTCGGCATTATAATGAATGCTATCATTCCTGGCAACGACTACGAGTTCGGCAAGAACAAACGTGGTGACTTCTCGGTTAACTTGGGCGGTTCGACCCGTAACCCGACCGACTGGAAGAAGGATCATCCAGACGAAGCGAAACTCTAATAAATATTTATTAATCATCAACTTATTACAATCAATGAAAAAGTTATTAGCATTTGCAGGTTTCAGCCTGCTGGCAATCGGTGCTTTCGCCGACACAAACATTCAGGTGTTCTACGATTTAGGTTCAGACCGCAAGCACTTCACATCAACCCTCGAGGGCTACTATGGTGACAAGTGGGGCGATACCTTCTTCTTTGTAGACTACGACTATTCAACCAAGACAATGAGAGATGAGGGTATGCACGGAGCAAATGCAAGCTATTTCGAGATTGCACGTGGACTGAATTTCTGGCAGAACTCAAAGCTGAAGGATCTGAGCATACACGCTGAGTTCAACGGTGGTATCGGTTTTGGCAACAACAACTGGCTTATGGGTGTCAACTACCTGCTGCACAATGCTGACTACAGCAATACATTCACATTCGAGTTTATGTATAAGACATTCAACGGCGGTGCTGAGAGCGACTGCCCGCTGCAGTTCACATTCGTATGGGGCATGCAGGACATCTTCGGTGTCAAGGGCCTGCGTTTCAGCGGTTTCGCTGATCTCTGGGGCGAGAAGACCTCTTACTGGTATGGCCAGGATGATCATTTTGCTGACGAGGCAAATATCATCTTCATCTCCGAGCCGCAGCTCTGGTACAACATCGGCTGCCTGTTCGGTTGCGAGAACCTCCACATCGGTACCGAGATTGAACTTTCATCAAACTTCGCAGGTGTCAAGGGCTTCAAGTGCCGTCCTTGCCTCGGTGCAAAGTGGGTGTTCTAATCTGAAACTCGTTTACAATAAGGTATAATGGCTAATTCAAACTTCCTGACCAAGTGCTTCGGCTTCGATCCGAAACAGCACAATGTCCGTACGGAAATCGTGGCCGGTATCACCACATTCCTTACGATGGCATATATTCTGGCTGTCAACCCGAATATATTCTCGGCACTTGATATGCCGAACGGAGCAGTCTTCACTGCTACCGCTCTTGCCGCAGCAGTAGCAACATTCGTGATGGCATTCCTTGCCAAGAAGCCTTTCGGACTTGCTCCGGGTATGGGCCTCAACGCATTCTTCGTGTTTACCGTTTGTATCGGTATGGGCTATACCTGGTCATTCGCACTCACAGCAGTATTCATCGAGGGTATCATCTTCATCATCCTGACTGCCACTAAGATCCGTCAGCTTATCATCAATTCTATTCCGGTATCTCTGAAGCACGCCATCGGCGCCGGTATCGGTCTGTTCATCGCCTTCATCGGTATGCAGAACGCTGGTATCATCGTTGACAATGCTTCGACACTCGTAGGTCTGGGTGACCTGACTCACGGAACTGCTCTGGTGGCTGTCATCGGTATGGTAATTTCCTGTACCCTGGCTATGCTTCATATACGCGGTGGTGTGCTCATCGGCATTCTCGTCACTTTCGTGATTGCTATTTTCGTCAAGGATCCTGTAACCGGTCAGGCTATCGCTACCTTCGGCGGTGTCGT
>JAZUJU010000137.1:0-8068 GCA_045642985.1 Bacteroidaceae bacterium
AGAGCGTCTATTAAAAATCACAAATATGAAACTTTCAAACGACCAGCGCAACGTTATTAAGGCAATGGCATTGTACGCCCTCGCCAGCATTATTGTATTTCCTGTATACCATCTGATAAAGGGCAATTTCTGCTGGGCAGACACCCTCTTCTACGGAGCCGGCATACTCATTGTCGAGGCCTTGGTCGGTATTTTCTTTGTCCTTGGCTTGAAATCGCCCGAGAAGTGAATCCGAGCTTATCGGCCGGCCACAGTAAAGCGGGCGAATTTCAGCAGCAGCACTTTCTCGCCTGAATCTCTGAAACGGATACGGGCCTTGCAGCCGTCGCCGGAACCCTCGACCGAGATAACATCGCCGCGTCCGAAGCGTTCGTGTTCAATGACATCGCCCACAGCAACCGGTGCGACACCGCTGGAATCCGATGATGCACCCTGCCCTATCAGACTTGACACAGGCTTCAGATTGCGAGGTCCTGCCGGAGTGTAAGTCGCTGCCGGAGTGGAAGTCGCTGCCGGAGCGGCTGCGCCACCAGTGTTCCTGCTTTCAAAACGGCGTTCCGAAGAAGATGAAGCACGCTCTGAAAAGCGTTTTCCGGAACCATTATATGCGTCCGTCCTGCTGCTGAACGAGCGGGGTGATTCATAGCGCGCGGAGTACGGTTCATCAGAACCGTCATAGCCATCGGAGTTCCTCCTGTATGAGTAACGTGACCTGTACGAATCTCCCAGCAGATGCATTTCAAGATATTCGGAATCGATATCCTTCAGGAAACGGCTCGGCTCCGACATTTCAAGCGAGCCCCGGATAAAGCGGCACTTTGAAAACAGAAGCATACAGTTGCGCTTTGCCCTTGTGATAGCCACATAGAACAGACGGCGTTCCTCCTCCAGCTGCCGCTCGTTCTCCATACACATCTGATTCGGGAAAAGGTTCTCCTCCATTCCGACCACGAACACGCTGTCGAATTCCAGACCTTTGGCCGCATGAACTGTCATCAGAGTAACCTTGTGGACATCATCCTCGCCCTCATTGTCCCGACTGGTCATAAGCGACACTTCGCTCAGATAATCAATGAGTCCGCAGTTATCATCGTCTATCTCCATGTGCTGACGACAGAACGTGTCAATACCGTTCATAAGTTCCTGGACATTGGCGGACCGTTCCCTACCCTCCTGCGACCTGTCCGCATTCAGTTCAGCCTGAAGTCCGCTATCAGCAAGAATCCTGCCGGCAACGGAATATGCATTCTCCGACTTCAGGCTGTCGGTAATGCCGTCAATCAGTGACACAAACTGCGAAAGGCGTGCAGCGGTACCCGAGTTCACATTAAGCTGATACCTGTCCGGATTGCTCACCACATCCCACAGACTCGCGCCGGCATCATCCGCAGCAGCCGCTATGCGTTCCACTGTCGTGTCACCTATTCCGCGCTTGGGGGTATTGATGACACGTTTGAACGCCTCCTCGTCGTTGTGATTGACCACCAGACGGAAATACGAAATCACATCCTTTATTTCCTTGCGGAGATAGAACGACAGAGAGCCGTATATCTTATAGGGAATGCCCTGGGTATGGAACTGTTCCTCAAGCACTCTGGACTGTCCGTTCGTGCGGTAGAGAACAGCCATATCGCCATAATCGATATTCTCGTACGAATGCAGTCTGACAATGTTCTCAGCCACCATCGCCGCCTCGGCAATGTCGGACTGCACCTGGCAGACCTTAATGGGATCGCCCTTGTCGTTCTCTGAAAAGACGGTCTTCCGTATCTGATTGCGGTTCTTGTCTATGAGACTGTTGGCTGCGCCCACAATAGTCTTGGTGGAGCGGTAATTCTGCTCCAGCTTGAACACTTTTGCCTCGGGATACAGGTTCGTGAACTTGAGCATATTGTCGATATTGGCCCCACGGAACGAATAAATGCTCTGGGCGTCGTCTCCTACCACACAGACCTGACGTCTGTCGCGTGTCAGTTGCCAGACTATGCAGTGCTGCGCGTAGTTGGTGTCCTGATACTCATCCACCATCACATAGCTGAAGCGTTCGGCGTAGCGCTGCCTGACATCCTCGTTCTGCTGGAACAGCTGGAATGTATACAGCAGCAGGTCGTCAAAATCCATAGCATTCGCCTGACGGCAGCGGTTTACATATTTCTGATATATCTGACCGCACATTCCGATGTTCCTGTATCGGTCATTCTTCAGGATATCGCCGTTGGACATATAGTCATCAGGCTGCATCAGACGGTTCTTTGCGTTCGATATTCTGTTCTGGATGACAGACGCCTTATAGACCTTGTCGTCCAGCTGCATTTCCTTGATTATATGCTTGATCAGACTTAGGGAATCAGCCTGATCGTAAATAGTGAAGTCTGATGTGAATCCGAGCAAGCCAGCCTCGGCCCGCAATATGCGCGAGAATATGCTGTGGAAAGTTCCCATCCACAGATACCTGGCACGCTGTTCTCCCACCTTCAGGGCGATACGCTCCTTCATTTCGCCGGCAGCCTTGTTGGTGAATGTCAGCGCCAGTATGGACCAGGGCTCAACGCCCAGCTCCAGAAGATGCGCGATGCGGTATGTCAGCACACGGGTCTTGCCTGAGCCGGCACCCGCTATCACCATCTGCGGACCGTCAACGTATTTTACAGCCGCCGCCTGGCTTGGATTCAGTTCCTCGTCAAAATTTATCATCCTTCAAAATCAGCATACTCTGCAAAGTTACTCAAATCCGGCAATCCTCCGACAGACTCATCCGACAAAGAGCCAGATAATTTATCGACAGCCCCAAGCCATCAGTTCTTGTTTTTTACTAATTTTGTTGTCAGAAGAAGCACCTTACCGCGCAATGAAGTGTAATATGTTGTTGATCGTTGCGGCGATGTTGTCAATGCCGGTCAGAATTGCAGCCCAGAACGACGGCGCCCAATATGTTGAACCCGGCCAGGACATCCCGGACAGTGAGGCGACCTCACCGGACCATCACGCCGATGACGCGTTTCTCAGACGCTATGCCGATCAGGACGATGTGGACTTGTTGCTCAAAGCCGCCGGCAGTCGTATCAGGAGGAATCTGGTATTCGATGCCGAGCTGTTCGGAAATGTAGGTTCCGGCGATTTTGCTCCGTTCTGGTTCTCCACCAACAGGCAGGGACTTTCTTCAATCAACAACAAGGCGATTGCTTTGGATCTGGGGGTCTTCGGTTCGATGTATCTGCCCAGCCACTTCCATTTCAATTACGGAATGGAGTTGGCAGTGGCAGCAAACCACCAGTCAGATTTCTATCTTCAGCAGATTTATGTTGATGCAGGCTACAAATGGTTTGACCTGTCATTGGGAGCCAAGGAACATTGGGGCGAACTCGTGAACAGCGATCTCAGCACCGGAGGACTTACCTGGTCGGGCAACAGCCGTCCCATCCCCCAGATCAGACTGGAAGTCCCGGAATTCACGCGTCTGGACATACTTGGCCGGCTCGTGTCACTGAAAGGACATTTCGCATACGGATGGTATCAGGACGGAGAATGGAGAAGGGACAGAGCAAACATTTATTCCAAGCCGCCCCAATACACCGATAAGATTCTACATCACAGCAAATCCTTTTTCATAAAGGTCGGCGACCCTGAACGGTTCCCGCTCGAAGTAACTGCCGGACTCGAGATGTACGCTCAGTTCGGAGGGACAAGGCACAACATTCCTCTGGACGTTTCAGAACCACTGATTGCCGACAGGGATCTGCCATCCGACTTCAATGCATTCCTCAGGATAATACTTCCGGTGAACAAGGCCGGCGAACAGACCAAAGAGAATGGCAACACTTTCGGAAGCTGGCATCTGGCGTTCGATCTGACATTCGAAAAATGGAAATACCGGCTTTATTATGAGCATTTCTACGAGGACCACTCATCGATGCTGGGCGTGGAATACAAGCCGGACCTGTACGGGAACAACGGATATGTATGTTACGGTTTCCGCCGCAACTGGGCTGACGGTCTTTTCGGTCTCGAAGTCAATGCGCCCGAAGGACTCCCATTCAGGAACATTGTTTTTGAATTCCTGAATACGCGCGGTCAGTGCGGGCCGATCTGCAAGCTGCCGCCGTCTCCCATACTGGAAGGTGTGGACGGCAGGGACGAGATGTACGAGCACACGGTTTACAGCAGCTATACCCATTACGGTTACGCAAACGGCAGTCCGATCTTGATTTCCCCGGCATATAACAAGGATGGGAATCTGAAATACAGAAGCACCCGTGCTATGATGTTCCATTTGGGTATCAATGGAAATATAGCCCGACATTTCGACTACCGTCTTATGGTGACACATTCCTCGCAATGGGGCACATACAAGTATCCTCTCCCCCTGCGCGAAGAAATAACGTCGCTGCTGCTTGAAGGATTCTACCGTTTTTCCGATGCCGACAGTTGGAAAATCGGTCTTTCATTAGGAGCAGATTTCGACAACGGTGACCTGCTCGGTGACAACAGAGGCATTATGCTCAGTATCTCCAAAACCTGGAAAATGTTATGAAAAAGACAGGATTCGCCATCTTTCTGATTATGTGCCTGTCCGCATTGGCGGTTTCGTGCGACAAGGTATTTCCCAACGACAAACTGGATTTTCTTTGGAGACTTGACAGAATATGTTTCCTGAACGGGACTGACTTTGACGGTAAAGAATGCAGGGAGCGGACTGCAGAAAATGTCTGGTACGGATTTGCCAGAGACCTGGTTGAGGTAAGATGCAATGCTCCGGCAGGCAGAATCGGCGTTCTAACAGACTATGGCGATTCCCTCAAGTTTGACTTTTCGATGTACGACAGCGATTCCATCCACACCGAACTGCTTGATGAGCTGCACCGCTGCGGTTTGCGCGACATCGTAACCACACATTCTGTAGAGAAGCTCGAAGGCGGCGAAATGATATTGTCCGACGGCACTGTAAGGTTGTTTTTCACAAAATGGTAAACTTTCCAATAGCAGACGAAATCTGGAGTTCATTCCTGATACTGGCCATCATCCTGACGGTCCCTGCCGTTATGAGACGCATCCGCTTCCCCAAAATAGCCGGGCTCATTATCATAGGTATGCTGGTCGGCCCCGGCTGTCTGAGACTGCTGACGCCCAACAACGTACTGAGCTATTTCAGCCGTATCGGCCTGCTTCTCATAATGTTCTTTGCCGGTCTGAGCATAGACATCGAGGAAATGAAGCAGACAAAGGGCTGGGGAATTCTGTTCGGTCTGCTCACATTCGCTGTTCCTTTCGCGCTCTGCGTTGCCATCGGATATGTGGTTCTCGGATATGATCTGACCGCATCCGCCATTATCGGCTGCGTACTGGGTTCGCACACACTGATCTCCTACCCCATTATCAGCCGCCACGGACTTGGCAGGCGCAAGAGCGTTGCGATATCCGTAACCGGTGCTCTGGTTGCCATTGTGTTTGCACTTGTATTATACTCCTTCATCATTTCGGCATCAAAAGGGGACAACAGTTTCAACATCTGGATATTCCTTGTTGAATTTATTATATATCTTGCACTGATTGTCGTTGTATTTTCGCAGATTGCAAAGCAGTTCTTCCGCCGTTCGGGAAACAGTAACTCGCATTTCCTTTTTGTGCTGATGATGCTTGCACTGAGTTGCGGACTGGCCGGGCTTATCGGTTTGGAAGGCATTCTGGGAGCTTTTCTGGCCGGCATCGTTCTGAACAGATACATTCCGCAATCATCTCCGCTGATGAACAGGCTGGATTTCACAGGCAACACGCTGTTCATCCCCCTGTTTCTGCTTGACACGGGTATGATGATCAGGCCTGCGGAGCTGACCGAAAGCACCAGCGCACTAGTGTCGTTCCTGATTCTGTTCTCTGTCGCCACAATTGCGAAATGGCTGCCCGCCCTGGCTGTTCAGAAAGGCTGCCGTATGACCAGAGGCGACCGTATGATCATATTCGGATTGAGCGAATCGCATGCGGCGGGAGCTCTGGCCATCATAATGGGCGCTGCCGCTACTGGTATAGTCAGCAACGAGATACTGGGGACAATCGTAATGATTGTACTGTTTTCCTGTATTCTGAGCAACATCATTACAGAAAGGGGCTCTGCTACCATCCTGAGTTCCGACAGACCGGAGGACAATCTGTCATCCGAAGAAAGCATACTGGTCTGTATGTCGGGAGCAAAGATGATGCGTTCCCTGATGGATGCTTCAATGGCGATACGGCGCAAGGGCAGCAAGGACGAACTTGTAGGTCTGCATATCACAATTGGAGGAGAACATGTCCGCGAGTATATGTCGGACGGAAAGGACACTCTGCTCGAAGCCAAGTCTATCGCGGTGGCAGCCGAAGTGCCTTTTCAGATGCAGAATCGCGTCGGAACCAACATCACCGGAAGCATAGTGCATGCCGCCGAAGAGTTTGAATCGACACAGATAGTGATGGGACTGACATCTGTTGCCAACCTGAATGCCAGGTATTATGAAAACATTATCCGTCCGCTTGCTGACAACTGCGGCATACAGCAGACATTTCTGAGAATATCGGTGCCGCTGAACACGATACATCGCATTGTCGTGCTGGTTCCCGGTCCGGTTCTTCAGGACAAGGGTCTGGAGAAATGCGTCGGAACGATAGGAAGGCTCGGAATTGCGATTGGCTGTGAATCGGTATTCTACGGCAAGGAATCGGCAATCGATGCTGTAAGGAGCGCCAGCCGTGGCACTCAGAGCGAGAAGCTGTCTTTCTTCCCGACCGGCGAATCGGCCGATATGAACAGTATAATCCGTAATGCGACCAATGACGACCTGATTGTTCTGATCGGCCACCGGAATACCGAGACTCACGCAGGTCGTGCATTTATGCATCTGTACGAGCATCTTCGTCTGAGACAGGAAGACTGCAACCTGATGATAATGTACCCCGAAAGCCCGGAAAAGAACAGACCCCAGAGTCTTTCTTCGGTCAGGACCGACAGAGACCTGCTGAAAATGCTCAGGATCTGATCTCCCATCGCCGCCGGACAAAACGACATATCCCATATCTTTCTTTTGTATTAAGAATTAATTGAGTACTTTTGCAATTGTTAACAGCAACAGGAGCATTCAATGCAGTCAGAACTGGTATCAGTCATAATGCCGACATACAATTCGGGCAAATTCCTTGCAGAAAGCATCGAAAGCGTTCTAGCTCAGACCTACTCAAATTTTGAGTTGCTGATAACTGACGACTGTTCGAATGATGGAAAGACTCAGGAAATAATCATGCATTACGCCGGTATGGATTCCCGCATAAGGGCTTATTTTTTTGATACCAATCAGGGACCGGGAGCGTCACGGAACAAATGCATTGAAATGGCTCAGGGCCGATACATCGCTTTCTGTGACAGTGATGACCGCTGGGTAAAGGAAAAGTTGGAACGTCAGGTCAGATTTATTCAGGAACATGGGTATTGTCTTGTATTCTCCTCGTACTGGCAATGCGATGAGAACGATGCCACGACAGGCATTGTCATCGCACCGGAATCGGTAACGCTGACCGATATGAAACACGACAACAAGATAGGTTGTCTGACCGCACTTTATGACACGACCAGGTTTGGGAAATATTATATGCCCACAATCCGCAAGCGTCAGGATTGGGCCTTGTTCCTTACAATTCTCAAAGACTGCAAAGAGGCATATGCCATAACTGAGCCACTGGCCTATTACCGTATTTCCAAGGGCTCTGTCTCGAAGAACAAGTTTGAACTGGTCAAGTACAATGCGAACATATACAAACAGGTTTTCGGATATTCTACCATAGCATCGTACGCATATCTTTTCTTCGTGTTTATGCCTGCCTATTCGGTAAAAGTCATAGGCAACCACATCAACTCCGCCAAATATAGAAGGTTGAAACCCTGAATTGTTTTTCACTTCGATACCCGTTCCGTAATGCGCAAAAACATTTCCGCTTCGCTGCTCATATCGGCACTTCTCGCATCGGTTGCCTTCATATCGGCATCCGGGCGCAACAGCAGTGACAATTACAGGCTGGTTTGGGAGGAGAACTTCGACAGTACTGA
>JAZUJU010000138.1:0-9215 GCA_045642985.1 Bacteroidaceae bacterium
GTGCTCTTGTTGTATGTGCCGTCGGCATTCATTTCCACGCGGCCTATGGTGTTTACAGCATACTGACGGTCTGCATAGTCGGGTACGCGCCCGTCCATAATGGCCATATCGTAATTGCGTATTGTCTGCAGCACGCGGTCGGGATTCGTCACAAGTCCGATTTCCTTGAACATGTCGCCAAGTTCAGTTGCCTTGACAGTATACTGACGCATTTCCTGGTCTGCGACAGACTTCTGCACCTTGGTAAGCGCATGACCGCCTACGATGTACAGGTAGACTCCGTTGATGCCCTTGAAACGCAGTCCGTTCTTGAATACGCTGAAGCATAACGCATCCCGTTCCGAAGTCTCATCCACAAATCGGATACCGCTTCCGGGGCTGATGAACACCGAATTGTCAACCTCTCCGAAAGCCAGCGAACCATTATCAATGTAGCTGAGGGGCATAAGCTGGGTCCAGCCCATTCCTGTCACATCCGCGCCGACGGCCTGTGCCATATCTATGCCGTCGCCCTGCATCGAAGCACGGTTCGAACTCATTATCGATGACTGCAGATAGCGGTCCGGCCAGTATTTGTTTGTAGCAATCACCTTCTCAATATTAGCCGCATAGCCGCCAGAGGCAATTATGACGCCTTTTCTGGCGTGGGCCTTGACGCTAGTACCGTTCTGACGCTTGGCATATACTCCCGTCACTCTGCCATCCTCAACAATCAGATCCTTGGCCGTGGTAAGCGTAAGAAGCATATTATGGGAATTGCCGCCAATGAATGCAGCATAAGGAGCCATAACGTATGCGCCTTTGTTGCCGTCAAAATAGAAGTCCTTGCCGCTGATGTTCACATTGGCTCCGGTCATACGGTTGGCACGATACCAGAGCGCACCGACCAGCATAGACTGCTCTTCGGTGAATGTCGAGCCAAGTTCAAGCATCCACGGCCTGAGTTTCTGTCCTTCAAGCACGAACTGACGTACCAGATCCACATCGCCATATACCCATTCGCTGCCATCGGCACTCTGGCGAATGCCGCCATAGTATGTCTGGAAAATATGCAGGTTCGGCGTAGAGAACAGTGTCAGTTGGGATTCGGTCGCGCCATCAGCCATACGCCCGTCCGCCCATTTCATATAAGCACGGATTTCGTCCTTGAGCTCCAGAAGGACCGGCAGATATTCAGGATGCACACCATTATGTGCAAGAGTCTCCACATCTCCCGCCACAAAAGGATGCTCACGGTAGTACGCCGTATCGAACGGTTCCTCCGACCAGTTGAGAATCATTTCAAGCGTCTTGAGGCATCCGCTGACCATTGTACACTTGGGCTGTGTCAGTCCTTCGTACGATGTGCCAGTAGTAGCATCGGGGTCTTCAGGATCCCATACGAGATACGGAGTCGGGCTCTGATACAGACCGCCTGAAATGACGGTGTTGCCGCCAAGCTCGGCGTTCTTTTCCAGAACAAGAACGCTGTTACCGTCTTGAGCAGCCTGAGCCGCAGCTGCCAGTCCTGCTCCACCCGCGCCTATCACAACAATGTCCCAAGTATCCTCAAACAGTTCCTTGCGTGACTTGCGCGGATGATTGCGGACGAAGCGCTCCATATTCGAAACCTCTGCCTGCTGTGCGGCATCGCATACCGCACTGATTACAGCCTCACTGGTTACAGTCGCACCTGTCACAGCATCCACATTCACACCGTTCGCCTCAACAATCCGGGAAATGATGTCGGCAAATGCAGGATGCCCCACTGTAGGAGTCTCATTTTCCGACACCACCTTGATGTCGGTAAGGCTCTGACTGTCAAATGACACATCAATAGTGACAGGACCGGCATAACCCGTAGCCGTAGCCGTATAAGTACCGGGGATGAACTCCAAGGCATTACGCTTTCCACCGGAGCAGCCGGCCATCAGCAGCGTAACTGCCGCACAAGAGAGCAAAAGTTTCAACTTCATATAAATCAGTCTGCTAATAGTAATTCTTTCAATTTGTCGCCGAGATCAGTCCCACGCAGGCCGTGAGCGACGATTAGACCGGTCGAACAGTCAATAAGGAAATTTGACGGAATGGAACTGACCGCATAGAGAGCTGCTGCCTCGTTGTCCCAGTAGTTCAGGCTGCTGACATGAACCCAGTCCATGCCACGGTTTGCTATAGTTTCCACCCAGTCGTTCCCGTCTTTGTCAAGTGACGAGCCGAATATCTCAAAGCCGAGGGGCTTATACTTTGCATAATCCTCGAGCAGGAAAGGAACCTCGCCCATGCAGGGGCCGCACCAGCTTGCCCAGAAGTCCAGAAGGACATACCTGTTGGCAGGATTCTCCACCACCGATTTGAGTGATATCTCCACGCCTTCGGGGGATTTCTGAGCAAAGTCAATATAAGGTTTGCCGTCATCGACAGCCATCTGCTTTTCCGCCTTGCCTACCATATTCTTCCAGGTCTCGGTAGCCTTCATTCCATCTGAGAACCGGGCAAGTTCGTCAAGCAGTTCCTGGCCTCGGAAATTATAGAACAGCTCGCTTTGAAAGGTGTACAGTCCCAACGGATTGTCCAGATTGTCAGCTACGCACGAAGCTAAGAGTTCATCAATCTGAGTCTCTATTTCTGAACGCTTCACCGGATCTGTTTCGGAATAGTACATTTCCGTCAGATTGTTCTCTTTCGTAAGCAAAGCGACATAAGCATCGTTCAGAGCTGTACCGCCTGCCACAAAGTCGTTATTCTCATTAAAATCGATTGTGATGTCACCTGGTTCGATGAATACAGGCACTCTGATTTCAGATGCGCGATAATTGGAATTATCTGTGACATAGTATCTTACAATGCCGGTAAACTGTCCGGAATAATAGAATTTCCCATCAGTAATGACAGCGGAATCAACCACTTCGCGATTCTCGTCAATCAGGTAATAGACTGTGCCGTCAGGCTCATCAAAACACCCGGTAATATTAAAGTTCTGACTGTCGCTGCATGCAACGAGCAGGGCGACAGTCAGAACTGCGTAAAGCTTATTCATCATTATTTCTTATTGCAGCATTTGCATTCCGATGAGATGCACTTCCAGACAAGTGCTGACAGAGCGGCACCAATCAGAGGAGCTACGATGAATATCCAAAGCTGGCTCAGGGCAGCACCGCCTACAAAGAGAGCCGGACCGATTGAACGAGCCGGATTGACACTGGTTCCGGTGTAACGGATGCATACAAGATGAACGAGAACCAGTGAAAGACCGATGGCAAGACCTGCGAAATTGCCGGCGCCCTTCTCTGAATCGGTTGTGCCGAGAACTACCAGAACAAACACGAATGTGAATACCAGCTCTGCCAGGAATCCTGTGCAGGTGCTGATTTCAGGCTGAAGGCCGTTTGCGCCAAGGCCGGACTGAGGAGCGAGAGCGAACAGTATGGCTGCGCCGATGATTGCTCCGATTATCTGGAAAATGACATACATAATTGCATCCTTACCGCTCATACGGCCGCTGAGCCATACGCCAAAGGTAATTGCAGGGTTGATGTGACAGCCGCTGATACCGCCGATAGCATAAGCCATAGCCACGACAGAGAGACCGAATGCGAGAGAAGTGCCGATAACTGTTGCAGCATTGGCAGTTACCAGATCACACACAGAACTGCAGTTCAGGCTGACAGCCACACCGCAGCCCATAAGCACCAGAACCATTGTTCCGATCATTTCAGCTAAATACTTTTTCATAACACTTGGATATTAATTGTTAATACAGGTTTTGCCAGATCGCTTTCAATGCCGTCAGCACTGATTTCCACAAAAATACAAAAATCCGGAAATTGACATCACAAGATGACAAAAAACGAGGCGACTCATTTCTGAATCGCCTCGCATATCAATTATTGCAGATACTGCCAGCCGGATTAGAAGCCGCCGAAACCGCCCATATCAGGCATCTGGAACTCCTCAACCTTGTACTCCTTCGGGAGCTGGAACATTGAAGCCTCGATGTCCTTCTCCTCGAACTTCTTGCAGGTCTGACCAAAGTCACCCATTTCGGTTGACATTGAGTTCTGCAGCTGGATGCCCTTGTAGATCCATACGATCTGCTCCATGCTCTGGCCCATCATATCCATAGTCATAGAATACTTGGTGCACTCCTTGCCGGCGATTGTCTCCTTGCCGAGTTCCTTAATACCGTTGTCCTTCATAACCTGATCAGTCAGCTTGTTCCAGTTGATCTGAGGACGGCCACCGCCGAAGCCCATGCCACCGCCGAAGTCCGGCATCTTGGTTGCAGTCTTAGCCTCGTCGTTTACGCGATACTGAACACCATCAACAGTGATCTGGCGGGTCTTGCCTTCGCCACCACCCATCATGAAGCCACCACCTTCGGAAACGGTAGCGGTCAGCAGGCCGTAGTTGTCAAAATAAGTCTCAGTAACCATCTCGTTGCCCATCATATCCATGCTGGTAACGATAACGCCTGACTTAACACCGTAAGGAGCATCAGCCGGAGCCTGTGCATTCACATTCAGTGAAATCGCTGCAAGTACGAGAGCAGCTGCAAATAACATTTTCTTCATTTTGATAAATAAATTAAAATTTGTAAAAAGTTGTCTCTGTCATTTAGATTGTTCCGTTAACTTAAAGTTTAATTCAAAACATTAAAAATCCCGAATTGTCACATAAAAAGTTAACGGATGCAAAGAGAATAAAAATTAACGAATTCAGCAAGAACTTTCGAAAAAAACATCAGTTCGTGTCCCAGTCTACGATCATCGTACCGCCTTCGTCATCATCCTCGGAATCATCATCGGTATCCTCGTATTCGTAATCGAAATCATCATCGCCCAGGGCCATAATCTCCGAATTGAGTTCCTCCAGATTCTTGGAATGATGCACTATCCTCTCCGACAGGTAGTCGGCCTCAAGACGGTTGCTTTCGTTATTCAGTTCGGTCCAGAGGATATCCTTCAGCGTCTGCAGTCCCATACCGCTTACACCCGAAATGAATACGTGCGGCAGATCGTCCGGCAGATTATCCTCGAGCATTGTCTGCAATTCCTCGTCAATAAGGTCGCACTTGGTGATGGCCAGAACACGATGTTTGTCCAGCATGTCGGGATTGAATCTGGTCAGCTCGCCCAGAAGCACTTCGTATTCCTTCTTTATATTATCTGAATCGGCGGGAATCATGAACAGCAGCAGCGAATTGCGCTCAATATGACGCAGGAACCTGAGTCCCAGGCCCTTGCCCTCGCTTGCGCCCTCTATTATTCCCGGAATGTCGGCCATAATGAACGACTTGCCGTCACGATACGGGACAATGCCGAGATTAGGCTCGAGCGTAGTGAACGGATAGTTGGCAATCTTCGGCTTCGCAGCGGAAACGGCTGATAGCAGAGTGGACTTGCCAGCATTCGGAAAACCCACCAGACCGACATCGGCCAGCAGTTTCAGTTCAAGAACGACCATCAGTTCGCGCGCTGGCTCTCCTGGCTGTGCAAAGCGTGGAGCCTGGCGTGTCGGAGTGCGGAAATGCCAGTTGCCCAGCCCTCCGCGACCGCCGGGAAGAAGCACAACATTCTGACCGTCCTCGGTTATGTCGCACAGATATTCACCCGTCTCGGCATTGTAGGCCACAGTGCCGCACGGAACCTCGATTACTATATCTTTGCCGTCCTTGCCGAAGCATTTGTTGCTGCCGCCGTGTCCGCCGTTTTCGGCAAGAGCATGCCGCTGATAGCGCAAGTGCAGCAGTGTCCAATAGTTTCTGTTGCCGCGCAGTATCACATCGCCGCCGTGTCCGCCGTCACCGCCGTCGGGTCCGCCGTTAGGAATATACTTGTCATGACGCAGATGTGCAGAACCTCTCCCGCCCTTCCCTGAGCGGCAGAATATCTTGACATAATCCACGAAATTCGATTCACCCATAGCTGTTCAAATTGTAAAAAAATCCGTTCTCCGGCATTTGCTGCGGAAAACGGATGCTAAGATACAAGTTATAGTTTAGAGATTCGCTACTTTGTCGATGATTTCACGAGCAAACGACTCACGGCTCCCGCTGTAAGGCAGTGTGCAGAGGACTCCTTCCTTTTCGAACCACTCGAGCAGAGGCTTGGTCTGGGTGTTGTAAACCGCGAAACGCTTGCGGATTGTCTCTTCGTTGTCATCGGCACGGCCCTCAATCTGAGCCCTTTTGAGTAGACGGGCCATAAGCTCATCTTCTTCAACCTCAAGATTCAAGGCGACGGTAACGCTCTGACCACGCTCGGTCAGCATCTGCTTCAGAGCCTCGGCCTGGGCAATGGTACGTGGAAATCCGTCGAAAATGACGCCCGCGCCGTTTGCCAGCTTCTCATCGTAAGTCTTTGTCAGAATGTCAATCACAAGATTATCGGGGATAAGCTGCCCGTTGTCCATATAACCTTTGGCAATCTTACCGAGTTCCGAACCGGCCTTTATCTCACCGCGAAGCACATCACCAGTCGAGATATGGTCAAAACCGAATTCACTTACCAACTCTGCGCTGTTTGTTCCCTTTCCTGAGCCCGGCGCACCGAAAATCACAATATTCTTCATTTTCTACTATTCTTCAACAATTGTGTAAATATCTCTGTAGTTGCGGCCGAAACCGTCGTAATCAAGTCCGTAGCCAACGATGAAATCGTCCGGAATGGTCAGTGCCACATATTTCAGGGCATCTCCCAAATCGACCTTCATCTTGGTCGGCTTGTTGAGCAGACAGGTAATCTTGACCGATGCGGGTTCGCGTGTGCCGAGGGTCTCGAGTGCGCGCTGCATGGTAAACCCTGTGTCAACGATATCCTCGATAATGATTACATCGCGGTCCTTGATGGGTTCGGTCAGACCGATAACCTCGCGGATGACGCCTGTTGTGACAGTGCCTTCGTACGATGCTAGCTTGACGAAAGAAATGTTGCAGGGAATGTCTATTTCCTTCAGAAGATCCGCCGCATACATGAAAGAGCCGTTAAGGATGCCCAGAAAGAGAGGGTTCTTGCCAGCATAGTCCCGATTAATCTCCGAGGCCACTCTTTTGACCTCCTTCAAGATGTCCTGCTCGCAGAGTGTACGACTGAACGTCTTGTCTTTTACCTGAATTTTATCGCTCATAGGAATGTTGTTTCTATATGACGCGAATTTAACAAAAGTGCTGCTATTTTACCCTGCAGAGCATTCCAACTTGACAAAAAGGGGCACGATTTGTCAAAACAGCAGAGCTTTTGTCAAGTGCATTTATCAAAATGCTTAAATTAGCGCCTTGAAATTGACAAGATGATGAAAAAGTTCGTTTTTCTTACACTTTTTGCAGCAGTAGCCGTAACTGCTGCGGCACAGACTGACGTGACCGCATACACGCCCGGAATTACTGCCGAGGGTATTACCTACGTCCTGCCCAGGACAGCTCTCAGAATAACTGTAACTGCCACCGAACAGATATATGCACCGGGCGAATTCAGCCGCTACGCCGAGCGTTATCTGAAACTTTCGGGACTTTCTGACAAGGAGCAGCACACTTGGACAATCACCGGAATCGAGGTCGAGCCTTACGGAACACCAGACAGCGGACGGATGTACACAATAAAGATTGACCCGAAGAGCGCAGCATCGAGAGTACAGTTGACCAAAGACGGGCTGATTGCCGCCATCAACACTCAGGTCAGCAGTGTGCCGAACACCCCTGCCCCGGCTGCACAGCCCCAGGCAAAGTCGGTCAATCCGCACGACTACCTGACCGAAGATATTCTCTTGGCCGGTTCGACAGCCAAGATGGCCGAACTTACAGCCAAGGAGATTTTCGACATACGCGAAAGCCGCAATGAAATAACACGCGGTCAGGCTGACTACATCCCCAACGACGGGGAATCGCTCAAATTCCTGCTGCAGAATCTTGAAAAGCAGGAAAACGCGCTGATGCTGCTATTCACAGGCGAGACAAAGACGGTGACACACACCGCATCATATGACATCATTCCGCAGGAGTCTCTTACAAAAAAGGTTCTGTTCCGTTTGTCCGACAAACTGGGTCTGACCGATGCTGAGAATCTGGCCGGCACTCCTGTATATATCGACATCCAGAACCTGAACATTCTGCCAGTTCCAGTGGAAAGCGGCAAAAAAACCTCTTCAAAGTCAGCGGCCACAGGCGTAAGATACTGTGTTCCAGGAAGAGCGTCAGTTAAGATATACGACAATCTGTCAACATACTACGACAGAGAAATCAGCATTGCCCAGTTCGGCAACACCGAGACTCTTGCAACAGGGCTTTTCTCGAAATCGGCAACAACAAAAGTCATCTTCGACACTGCCACAGGCAATGTGAAGAGCATCGAAGAGTAAGGGACGGTTAGAAGGACAGTGAACAATAAAAACGAGTCCGGTCGGAATTACGGCCGGACTCGCGTCATTTATGTCCTTATATCAGTTACAGGAATATGTATCTGAGGATGAAGAGGATTGCAAGCACCCACATTGTCGGGGTGATCTTCTTGAGGAACTGACGGTCAAAGATACCTGAGATGGCGTTCAGAACCACAAATGCAATCATACCGATCAGGATACCGTCGGAGATGCTGTAAGCGACAGGCATCAGGATAACGGTAAGGAATGCCGGGATGGACTCGCGGTAGTTGAGCCAGTCAATCTTTGTTACAGGCTGCATCATCATCATACCTACGATGATCAGAGCCGGTGCAGTTGCTGCGCCCGGGATAGCCACGAACAGAGGGCCGAAGAACAGAGCCAAAGTGAAACAGCAGGCAGTTGTGAATGCAGTAAGACCGGTACGGCCGCCGGAACCTACACCTGTCGAGCTCTCAACGTATGTGGTAGTGGTCGAAGTACCGAAGCAGGCACCTGCAACTGTACCGATAGCGTCAGCCATAAATACCTTGTCAATACCGTCGATGTTACCCTTCTCATCTACGAAGCCGGCCTTCTGTGAAACGCCAACTACTGTACCCATTGTATCGAACATATCGATAAAAAGGAATGTGAAGACAACTACCAGCATATCAAGAGAGAACACCTTGTCCCATTCGAACTTGCAGCAGATCGGAGCAATGCTATCCGGCATATCAACGACACCGCCGAAGGTAGCGATAGCCTGACCGGTTACAGGATCCTTGACGAAAATAGCAATCACGAAAGTGACGAGAATGCCGATGAGCACACCACCGCGTATATGAAGCATAGCCAGGGTACAGGAAATTACCATACCG
>JAZUJU010000139.1:0-8095 GCA_045642985.1 Bacteroidaceae bacterium
GGTAAGCATCCCACATTGGCTGATGACGAATAGAACGATGAGGGGCGATGGCATGATTCAGTCTGAACGTAAAACAGAACACGGCCTGAATGTCGGCAGCGCTGTTCTGGACAACACACAGATAGTGGATGTCTATCGGGCTGTTGACCTAGAATCAGAATCGCTGATGATGCTATTCCGTACGAAAAGTTTGCGCAGCTGGAAAGAAAAGAGATTGTAAGGGCTCCATTTTAAAAGCGGAACTTATGCCAATATTACCGGAGACCGTCTCATATTCCCTCTCTCTCCAATATCGAGAATGCTGTTGAATTATCAGAAAACGGCCAGAGTTCATCCGTTCATTCGCAAAAAACCTATATTCCGCTATATTACGGCTGAATATTCCATCCCGGATGATTATGAAGTGGAGTTCATTCCCCAGACTGTTGAATCGGAGAGTGCCGGAGCGGTTTACTCATTAAGAACAAATGTCAGCGAAGACGGAAGGACTATAAACGTATTGTATTCACTCCAATTGAAAGCCTGCAATATCCCATCAGGGGAGTACGTACAGTTCAGGGACTTCATTAAGGAACATAACAATAGTGTCGGAGCCTCGGTCGTGTTGAAAAAGAAAGCGGAGTGACAAATGCGTAATTCAAAAACAACCATTACATTTGTAGAAGTAAAAACTTGTACAAAATGAATATGAGTTGTTCTTTTAAGACTATGACCGCGGTCTTTATGGCTGCGATGGTGTCTGTGAGCGCTTTTGGCGTGGATTCCAACGATTACAGGAAAGTCGAACTGAAAGAGGCTGACAGCGAAAACCTGCTGTGGTACGATGCTCCGGCTACATCGTGGCTGCAGTCTCTGCCATTGGGAAATTCGCGTATGGGAGCGATGGTTTACGGCGGCACTCAGCGCGAAGAGATTCAGTTGAACGACGAGACTTTCTGGAGCGGAGGCCCGCACAACAATAACAGCCCGCGTTCTCTGGAGCGTCTGGACGAAGTCCGCAAGCTGATATTCGAAGGCCGGGAGAAGGAGGCTGAGGATATCATCAACAAGGACTTTATTGTAGGTCCTCACGGAATGAAGTATCTGACGCTCGGAAGCATCTATCTGGATTTTGACGGAGTGGGCGAGGAAGTGCAGAATTACCGCCGTGAACTTAATCTGGAGACTGCCGTCAACACCACTACCTATACATCGAACGGAGTATCGTATACCCGCACGGCATTTGCCTCGCTTCCTGACAGGGTGGTGATCGAAAACATTCAGGTCAATCAGGCCAAGGCTCTCAATTTCAAGCTGTCATACGGATGCCCGCTTGAGTTCGAGACCGTTGTCGAAGGCAATATGATGACAACTACAGTCCACGGCGTTGACCACGAAGGTATTAAGGCTGCGCTCAATGCCGAATGCCGCATAGTGGTGGCTACGGACGGTCAGGTCGTGTCGAAGGACGGAGTTATGTCGGTGACGGATGCTACTGTAGCAACTCTTTTCATCTCGTCCGCCACGAATTTCGTCAATTTCCGCGACGTGTCGGGCGATGCTCACAGAATAAATGATGTGCTGTTGGCCAATGCCATCAAGCTGAAATATAAGGGCTTGCTCAACAGGCATCTTATGGCATACTATGATCAGTATGAGAGGGTAAAACTGCAGCTCCCGTCCAATGATAACCGTCTGCTCCCGACAGACAAACGACTCGACGCCAGCTATGGCAGCGAGGATTACGGTATGGTGGCTCTTATGTTCAACTACGGTCGCTACCTGCTTATCAGTTCGTCACAGGAAGGCGGTCAGGCTGCCAATCTCCAGGGCGTCTGGAACTATCAGGTCGATGCTCCCTGGGATGCCAAGTACACGATTAACATCAATGCCCAGATGAACTACTGGCCGGCAGAGGTGACAGGTCTTACCGAGAGTCTGGAACCGCTGTTCTCGATGATTCGCGATCTGACTGTGACCGGTTCCGAAACAGCACGCGAGATGTATGGCTGCAACGGTTGGGTAGCACATCACAATACTGACATCTGGCGCTCATCCGGTCCTGTGGATGGTGCCACCTGGGGTATGTATGTCAACGGCGGCGCCTGGCTGGCAACACATATCTGGCAGCATTATCTCTTTACCGGTGACAAGGAGTTCCTTGCATACTGGTATCCCGCTCTCAGAGGTGTAACCGATTTCTATCTGGATTTTATGGTTACAGACCCGAACGGCTATCTGGTTGTGGCCCCGTCTGTCAGTCCAGAGCATGGCGGAGTAGGCAAGAAGTCAACAGTGACAGCCGGATGCACTATGGATAATCAGATTGTGTTCGATGCTCTCAGCAGCGTAGTGATCGCATCCGAAGTGCTTGGCATTGATGAGGAATACCGCGGGAAACTCAAGGAGGCCATTGCAAAGATTCCTCCTATGAAGGTCGGTCAGTACGGTCAGCTGCAGGAATGGATTGACGATTTGGACGATCCTAAGGACCAGCATCGTCACATCTCACATCTGTACGGACTGTATCCGTCGAACCAGATAAGCGAATACTATACTCCTGAACTTTTCGAGGGAGCGCGCAACACTCTCATCCAGCGTGGCGATATGGCTACCGGATGGAGCCTGGGCTGGAAGGTCAACTTCTGGGCTAGGATGCACGACGGAAACCACGCGTTTACCATTCTGAGCAATATGCTGCGCCTGCTTCCTGACGGTACTGTCAACGGCCAGCGCGCCCGCTACAATGCTAACGGACGTACATATCCCAACCTGTTCGATGCTCATCCGCCATTCCAGATTGACGGTAATTTCGGTGCGACTGCCGGTATAGCTGAAATGCTTCTGCAGAGTCAGGATGGTGCCGTCCATTTCCTGCCGGCTATTCCGGATGTGTGGAAGGAGGGTTCTGTCAGCGGTCTGCGTGCCCGTGGAGGATTCATCGTTGATATGAAGTGGAGCAACAGCGGAAAAATCTTTTCGGCTACTGTCCGCTCGACCATCGGAGGCGTGCTTCGAATCCGTACAACAGTGCCTTTGTCAGACAAGGTGAAGGGAATCAAGGTTGCAGAGGGACCTTGCCCGAACAGCCTGCTTGCGCCTGCATACGGGTATTCGGATGCCCAGACCCCGGCTGGCTGTTACGAATATGATATTGTGACAAAGCCTGGAAAGGTCTATACGTTCAATTTTGCGGAATAAATCCTATTGAATGAAAAAGATATTGTTGTCAGCGCTTGTCCTGACTATGTCGTTATGCGCTAATGGTGTAAACGACCTGATAATTGACACCAAGTCGTCGAGACTCGTTCTCTCTCCTTTGGCAGACAATGCGGTTAGAATCAGGTTCGTACCGGATTCCGAACTGCCAAAACTCGAAGAACTTGTATATACTGAAAATGTACAGGCTCCGGAATTCAAAGTGAAGGAAAAGAATAACATTATCGATGCACGTCTCAAGTCCATAAGGGTACAGTATGATGTCGATGCTGACAGACTTACATTCTTTGACGCTGACGGCAGGCAGATTCTGCGTGAGGAAAGCCGTGCTATGGTTCCTTCGGACGTGGATGGTGTGCCTTGTGTAAGTGTTGCTGCACGTTTCGAAACCGATCCCGACGAGTATCTGTTCGGAACCGGACAGTTTCAGGACGGATATCTGAACATTAAGGGACTGACCCGACGGCTGACTCAAGTCAACACACAGATTTCCATCCCGCTTGTGCTGTCGAGCCGGAATTACGGTATTCTATGGAACAATTACGGACTGACAGATTTCAACCCCGTCGATGAGACTGTCGTGCTGTCGGCTGCCGGTTCGGACGGTACCAGTGTCACTGTCGATGCCACAGGAACATCAGGCAATCGCCGCGAACGGCGTTCGTTCGGTCAGTTTGAAGGTGAAATCAACATACCCGAAAGCGGAGACTATTCGCTGCTGCTTGATGTCGGTCAGGCAATGGCGCGCAAGCACTATCTGGCAATTGACGGCAATGCCGTGATTGATGTCAACAATACCTGGCTACCGCCGACATCGTCTGTTATTGTAGCTCTGGAAGCGGGGACACATAAGGTCGAAGTCAAAGGCTCTATGGGCGACAAACCGACTGTAGGCTGGCACAAGATAGACAACAGCACTACTTTCAGTTCACCTGTGGCTGTTGCGCTGGATTATACCGTATTCGCCGGAAACGCGGACAGAATAGTTGCCACATACCGGAAACTGACAGGTGAAGTGCCGGTGATGCCGGACTGGATGTTCGGCTATATCCACTGCCGCGAACGCTATAACACACAGGACGAAATAATCGAGAATGCCCAGGGGTTCATCGATCGCGATATACCGCTTAACGTTATCGTACAGGACTGGCAGTGGTGGGGCAAGTACGGCTGGAACGCATTGCGTTTCGACGAAGACCGCTATCCTGACCCCAAGGCTCTGACCACTTGGCTGCACGGCAGGGATATCAGGCTTATGCTCTCCGTCTGGTCAAAGGTCGAACATCCCTCGGTACTCGGCCGCCAGCTCGAAGCTAATGACTTTTATATAAAAGGTACGGACTGGATTGATTTCTTCAAACCGTCGGCCCGTGACTTTTATCTGAAATGCTTTATTGACAGTCTTACCCGTTATGACATCGACGCGTGGTGGTTCGATGCTACGGAGCCGGAAAACGACGATCTTCACGGCCGCAGGGTAGGTGATGATTCCATTCCGGGCGACTTTTACCGTAATGTCTATCCACTGCTGGTGAACCGTACAATGTACGGCGGACTGAAGGAAAAGTCCGGCGCTGAAGAACCGGTCATCCTGACGCGCAACGCATTTGCAGGCGCACAGAAGTATGGGGTTGTCACTTGGTCGGGTGATGTCGGAAACGATTTCGAGACACTGAGACGGCAGATAGCCGGCGGCCTGAACTATATGGCGACGGGTATGCCGTGGTGGACATTCGATGCAGGTGGATTCTTCCGCCCATCGGACCAGTATACCAATCAGGAATATCAGGAGCGTATGATCCGCTGGGTTCAGGTTTCGGCGTTTCTGCCATTCATGCGCGTGCACGGCTATATGAGCCAGACCGAGCCCTGGCGTTACAGCGAACAGACCCAGCGCATTATGACAGACTTTATCAAATTGAGGTATAAGCTGCAGCCATACATAATGGAATGTGCGGCAAAGGTTTCGTCCGAAGGCTACACAATGATGCGTCCGCTGGTTTTCGATTTTGCAGGCGACACCGAAGCTCTGAAGCAGAACTGTGAATATATGTTCGGACCGGAATATCTTGTCTGTCCTGTCCTTGAGGCGGGGGCAACAAGTGTTCGGGTATATCTGCCTGAGAATAAGGGCGGTTGGAAAGATTACTGGAATGGTAATGTTTACAGCGGCGGTCAATATATGGATGTTCCGGTCACACTCGAGACGATTCCAGTGTTTATCCGACTCTGATTTTTCACTTTTTTTTAAAAGTTATTTATAAATTTGCGATTGAGAAAAATTTATTCACTAACTAAATAATTTCATTTATGAACAAACGTAACTATTTGATTTCAGCAATGAGCCTTCTGCTGGCCTTCGGCCTCAGCATGAATGCCAATGCTCAGATGCCAATGGGTGGCGGTATGCCTCAGGCTCCTCAGGGTGCCCCACGTCCAGCTGCTCAGCCAGGTCAGCCAGGTCAGCCAGGTCAGGCCCGTCCTGCAGGTGCTCCTCAGGGCTTTGGCGGAATGGGAATGGGAAGAGGTCAGCAGCAGTCATTCACGAAGACTGACATCACCCCGTATTTCGCTCCTGCAACAGCAAAGCCGGCTACTCCGGATGCAGAGGGATTCATCCGTCGTTGGACTCTTCTCGAACCGATTGAGAAGGCAAACCGCAGCAACACTGTTTTCACCGACAGCTATCTGCGCACCGAGTTTGGCAAGCAGTATTTCCAGAACCAGCAGACCATCATCCCGAAGGACGGCGATGTGGTAAAGGTCGAAGGCAAGGAACTCAAGTGGCATGCTCTGGACAGCAAGCTCTTCAATGTCAAATTGTTCCGTTTTGCTACCAGTCTTGCTGACAATGCTCCACGTTACGGCATTCTGTGCTGGGCTGTTACAGTTATCAATTGCGATCAGGATATGGAGAACGTTCGTCTTGCCGTAGGCTCGAACTCCGCTTCAATGTGGTGGGTAAACGGCGAGGAGGCTGTTATCCTTTCGGGTGACCGTCGTATGGTCGCTGACGATGCTACTTCAAAGCGCCTTACTCTGAAGAAGGGTAAGAATGTTGTCCGTGGCGTCATCATCAATGGTCCTGGTATGAGCGATTTCTGCGTTCGCGTTATCGACGAGAACTGCCAGCCGGTTAAGAACATTACAATTACTAACGATTAATCAAGAACGGATATGAAAAGACAAAATATGATTCTGGGTCTTTCGGCCCTGCTCGCAGCAGCATTCACAGTCAATTCGTCTGCACAGATCGGTTCACCGTTCATTCACGACCCTTCGACTATCGTAAAGTGCGATGGTAAGTATTATACATTCGGCACCGGTGGCGGCGGCCTTATGTCAGAGGATGGTTGGACCTGGCAGAGCGGTGCCCAGCGTCCTGGTGGCGGTGCTGCTCCTGATGCAATGAAGATTGCTGACGACAAGTACCTGATCGTTTACGGTTCGACAGGTGGCGGACTCGGTGGTGGTCACGCAGGTCAGATCAACACTATGTGGTCAAAGACTCTTGATCCGAAGTCAGAGGATTTCGGCTTCACTGAGGCTATCAAAATTGCATCATCTGAGTTCGATGAGGACTGCGATGCAATTGACCCGTCAGTTCTTCTGGATCCGAATACCGGTCGTATGTGGGTATCATACGGTACTTACTATGGCTTCATCCGTCTGGTCGAGATTGATCCTAAGACATTCGAGCGTGTAAAAGGCAACAAGGCTAAGGATATCGCTATCGACTGCGAGGCTTCGGCTCTTATCTATCACGATGGCTGGTACTATCTGCTCGGTACACACGGAACCTGCTGCGATGGTACAAACTCAACTTACAACATCGTTGTCGGCCGTTCAAAGGAGGTCACCGGACCGTACCTTGACAATATGGGCCGCGATATGCTGAAGGGTGGCGGCAAGCTCGTCATCGGCGCACGCGACAGAAAGACCGGTGCCGGTCACTTTGGCCGTTACATCGAGGAGGAAGGCGTTGAGAAGATGTCATTCCACTGGGAGGCTGACTTCGATATGGGTGGCCGCAGCACATTGGCTATCCGTCCTCTTCTCTGGAAGAATGGCTGGCCATATGCCGGTGAACTGTTCCAGGAGGGTACTTATGAAATCGAGTCAGAGCGTAGAGGCTATGCTCTTGAGCTTGCTGTAGATTTCGTCCGTCTTGGTGGCGGCGGTATGATGGGCTTCGGCGGTGGCCGTGGCAACAGCGCTCCTGCAAAGGTCGAAGAGCAGTCTCTGATTGATGTATTCGAGGGTTGGCCAAAGGGCAACATCGATATCCGTATCGGTGACTATATGTTCCGTCCTCACCAGAAGTGGACCATCACCGCAGTTCCTGAGGCAGGTGGCTATCTGGGTGGTCAGTACTACAAGATTACAATCGCCGGTACCAAGCGCGCTCTTGCAGCTACCGCTGACCGCGAGGTTATCTCTGTTCCGCAGTACACAGGCGCTCCTGAGCAGCTCTGGAGAATTGAGCAGCTGACCGACGGCACCTATCGTATCATGCCGAAGGAGGTTCCGGGTTGCGACGAGGAACTCGTTCTGATGTCAACCAGCGACAGTACTCCGTCACTTGGCAAGTTCGACTTCAACAGCGACAACTACAAGTGGAACTTCAGAACCTGGTAATCTGACGCTACTCTGAAATAGATTTCTGGAGTTGCGCATTACGCGAATCATTCGCGTAGTGCGCAACTTTTGTTTTATTGTAAAATAATCGTTAATATTGCAATCGTATCCGTGGCAACACGGATGCAGACATATTGAAAGGCGTGACTACGTCTTATCTGCGGTCGCTTGAATCTTGCAACTTCAAAACTCTACTGCACGGTAAGACAATGGTGATGCCCGGTGTGTGAAGTATTTATCTGCCAACACACTGCTTGTG
>JAZUJU010000140.1:0-23740 GCA_045642985.1 Bacteroidaceae bacterium
GTCAGTTGCATCGGGAACTCCGTCAGCACCATACTTGTCGGCAGCACGCTGCGCTGACTTAAGGCATCGTCAACTTAATAACATTTTGAAACATTTTGCAACAATTCAACACACATTATTAAAAAATGCCTAATTTTGGGGCTCAATTTGGAGTATTGACTACAAACATTAATCACACCTTAGTTTTCAAAACAATGAAGAAACTTTCAGTTATCGCTCTTGTAGCATCTGTTGTGCTTATGAGCGCGTGTGGCCCTAAGGACCCAGGTCTTAAGGATGCCTACAAAAATTATTTCAAGATCGGTGTTGCAGTTACCCCGCGTAACGTCACCGATTCACTTCAGGCTGCCATCATCCTCAAGGAGTTCAACAGCATTACCGCTGAGAACTGCATGAAGCCGGGCGAAATTCATCCACAGCCGGGCGTATGGAACCTTGAGCAGGCCGACATCATCGCTAACTTCTGCCGCGAGCACGGCATCAAGATGCGTGGTCACTGCCTTGTATGGCACAGCCAGTTCGCTACTTGGATGTTCAACAAGTACGATGAAAACGGCAACCAGGTCGTTGAGCGCGATGAGAATGGCGATACCATCTGGGTAGAGCAGCCGGCACGCGGCTTCGGCTTCGGCGGTGGTTTCCCAGGCGGTTTCCCAGGTTTCGGCGGTCCTCGCCCACAGGGTGCTCCTCAGGGTCAGCCGGGTCAGGCTCCACAGGGTCCACGTCCACAGGCTCCTCAGGCTCCACAGGCAGGTCAGGCTCCTCAGGGTGGCTTCCCAGGCTTCCCGGGCGGTTTCCCAGGCTTTGGTGGTCCTCGTCCACAGGATCAGCCGGGTCAGGCTCCAGCTCCTCAGATGACCAAGGTTCCAAAGTATGCCAAGGCTACCAAGGAAGAGTTCTACGATTCACTTCAGGCTCACATCAACTTCATCATCAGCCGTTACAAGGATGTTGTTTACTGCTGGGATGTTGTTAACGAGGCTATGAGCGACGCTAACGATCCGGACTGCGATTACGAGAAGTCATTCCGTCAGTCACAGGCTTATCAGCTCTGCGGCGACGAGTTCATTCTCAAGGCTTTCCAGTTCGCTCACGAGGCAGATCCGGAAGCAGACCTGTTCTACAACGACTACAGCGCATGGACTCCTGCCAAGAGAACTTACATCTACAACATGGTCAAGAAGCTTCAGGCTGAGGGCGCTCCTATCACCGGTATCGGCATGCAGGGTCACTACAACATCTATGACAACCCGAACATCGAAGATTTCGAGACTGCCATCAATATGTATCTCGAGCTGGTTGACAACCTCCAGATCACAGAGTTCGACGTCCGTATCAACCAGGAGGCCGGTGGTGGTCTTCAGTTCAGCCGCGGCGAGGGTCAGGTTCTTACCGACTCTATCGCACAGATGCAGATGGACAAGTATGCTGAGCTGTTCAAGGTACTGCGCAAGTACAAGAAGAACTTCTCTTGCGTAACATTCTGGAACCTCGGCGACCGTGACTCATGGCTTGGCGCAAACAACTTCCCGCTCCTGTTCGACAGCGAGTACAACCGCAAGCCTGTTTACTACACAGTTCGCGACTTCAAGAAGAACAAGAAGTAATCTCCTGAACTGACAAACAAAGCCCCATTCTCCGTCATTTGCTGGAGAATGGGGCTTTTGCTATGATTATCATTGGCCGATATTCTGAGGAATTCAGCCCCCGATTCCCGTTTCCCGATTATGCGTACCTATCATAGGTGCGCGCGCACCATCTACTTACCCCGAGTGTGCGCACACTACCGAAAAGTCAGGCAGATAAGTGCCACTGGTTCAATACGTTAGAAAACGCACGGCGGAGAAGTGTGCTCACACTGCCTAATTACCCCGAGTGTGCGCACACTCAAAGCAATAACGAACTAGGGAAATGTGGAAGATCACTCACCGGAATCTCCGTTCCACGGGAGCAGAATAATCTCCTTGTCAATCTCATCATTCTCTATGGTAGTCACCATAGCCTGAATCATTCTGCCACCTTGCATCAGAGCTTGGCCATAGCCTTTTGCCTTCTTACCATTACCGGCTTTTATTTCCACAACTGTCGTACCGGCAGGAATCCGCCCCGAAGCGCCTAAATCTATGGGCTTATCAATACTGCCTGATGGGGTCAGCGTGCATTTTCCTGATTTCCCGCCATTCTGCCCATAGTAATTTGTAAGTGTCAGTGTTCTATCGTCTTTACTCACACTTACATTTACGATACTGTCAAGCCCGAATTCAGCAGCCCCTGCTGTGTCTTCTACACCATCAACAGTGATTAATTCATACGTGCCGTTTGGAACATTCCACAAAGCGGCCCGTACAATTCCAGCGAAGTGTTCAGCGATTTCAAGCCTGCACGGTTCATGCAGAACAGAACCGGTAAGGACCGGAATGCCTTCCTCCCATTCTTCGTCACTTATTGCAGGAAATACGACCTGGAACGGAGTTGGAACCCAGTCACCGTGACGGTCGAAGTCCTGATCTACGGGTACGCCTTCGTAGCGAATCGGTTCCAGCGCACGACCTCCGGCAAGTGTCAGCTTGAAGTCGCTGCTGATATGGCCGGGGTATGAATGTGCGTTGCGTATGTATGCGCTGCAGTATATCTTGGTCTCAGAATCGGTAAAATCAACACGCTCCACGCTGACCACATCCCTGACACCTTCACGTTCACCGACGTGTGTAGTCTTCAGAACATATTCCGGACCCTGCTCATATTCCACCACCCTGACACCTTCAAAAATGTCTATGTCCGGAACGACCTGCAGTTTGGTTATGGTGTTCGTGGGATTGCTTTCGTAGAAGTTGATTGTCTTTACATTCTTTGGAATAGGCGGGAAATGCAGGGTCTGGTAAAAGTATGCGAATGTCGGGCTCCAGAAATATGTCGATTCAAAGCCTTCCATACCTTCGCTGCGCGTCTGTTTGTAGCGTACACCATCGGCTTCGATTTCACAGTCGGAAAATCCTATCACCCACTGGTACGAACCCTGATCTATGCGAGTAATCAGAATCAGTTCGTCCGGACCGTTTATGACATCGGTAATTTGATGCCAGTCATCGCCATAGAAAAACTGGGGCTTCTCTACACGCAGTCCCTTATCGTAATACGCAGATGTCTGGTTCTCGTGCATCTTCCTGACAGCATCGAGGGCCGGTATGTTTCCGAATTCCTTTTCAAAACTGTAGTTTTTGGGAACAATAGTAGTAAGACGCATCTCGCATGGAATATTGTAAGCCTCTCCCCTGAATGTCTGCTCACCGACAATGGATACCTGATCCAGTCCGCGCTTCCACACCGCACGTGCAATCTTATCGACATCCTTCGTGTTCATAGTCTTCGGGTAAATGGCCAGTCCGTGACCGTCAAAAAGGTCTATCCACTTCATCACCTCTTCAAGACTGCCTGATACCGACGGATTGACGACTTTAGTATAATTCATGCTGTCACCGGTTATCAGTGAGAGATGAACATTCATCTTCTGATTGCAGTTCACCTCAAAGCGGAACTGACCGTCTCCAAGGTCGTAAATGGCAGGAGTGCGGTACTCAGGCATAGTCATCTCGGTCAGCATCCCGTCATTGTTGGCAATGCTGACGTGAATGCCCTTGTCTGCCAGACTGCGGGCCAGCGGATACGCATCATTCAAGTCCTCGATAGTAGGCATGTAACGCAGTGTCATACGCGTCGTCTTGACCGGTTTGTAACTGGCCAGGTAATCAGCTACCTCAGTAGCCTTCATATTGGCTTCGACACCATCGACTGTGCGGACTTTGGCCATACCGTTTTCGTACACCCATGTCTTGCCGTCCTGGAACGGCTCCCAATGGAAGTTCTGGTCCTGGGCACTGGCAAAAGACGAGTTGACCACCGTGAACACTGCTGCTGCAATCGGTATGAACAGAGCTCTGAGTCTGTTCCACCTGTTTGATTCCTTTCTTTGCATCATATCTATTCTATTTTTAAGGTTGGTCTGTCTCAGCCAGCTGGTCATTGCGAAGCCGCGGTTCTGAGCCACAGCATTGACCAGCATCATTTTGTACTGGCGTGCATCGGCTCCCGAATCAATCACAGCCCTGTCTGCCTGGTATTCATGAAGCAGTTCCATCTGCTTGTACAGCAGCAACATCACCGGATTGAACCATTGGAACAACTGCATCAGGCCAATAATCATCAAGTCTATCGAATGAGCCTTGCGGGCGTGTGAAAGTTCGTGCTTCCACACCGCCTGATTCTCCTTTTCAATCCAGTCGTGTGGCATCATTATGAAGTTCATCCAATTCATCGGCTGCGAGATGCTGTCGTTCTCTATCAGATCGCATTCGTCCTGACGGTCCTGATATCGGCCATCGCGTATCAGTTTGCGGATGGAGAGCAGCGACATTGCCTTTCGTAGCAGGAACCAGATGAATCCTATACACCAGATTGCGAACAGGGCTGTCAGTACGACATTGCTCCAACTTACGGACTTTATATCTGCCGATGCAATATCAATCTGTTCATCAGCCTGTCGGACTGGTGATTCCGGCTCAGATATGGAGAGTTGACTGCCAGTCGGTTCCAATGTGGAATCTTCGGCTGAACCGTCGCTGCCAGTCAGTCCTGTCGCTGGTGACACGGAATGACTGGGCGATGCTACATTGCCGTCAACCGACCTGACAAGCACAGGAAATACCTTCCGGACCTGTTCGCCCAACTGCCTGTTTTCAATATGACAGGCTGGCAGTACAAAGGACAGAGCGCCGATCAGCAGCAGTACCATACGGTTGAAGCCGTGGAATGTCTGCCTGCTCAGCAGCCATTTATATAAAAGGTACATTATGGCTGCCAGAACGGCTACTTTCAACTGGTAGATTAAAAAGGTCTCCATAACCGAGGGTTTTGATAGTTATTTGTCCGAGTCAATAAGATCTATCAACTCGCGCAGTTCGTCAACCGTTATCTTGTCGTCCTTGACAAGCGCCGAGACTGCCTTGATATATGAATTCCTCAGACAGCGCGGCAGAGGATTACCGCCGAACGCTTCATTGTATTCCTGCCATTCCACCTTATAGAAATAGCGGAATCCGGTACCTTCCTTGCGATGATCCAGGAATCCGTTGCTCTCAAGCAGCCGCACCTGGGTCGATACCGTGTTGATGTGGGGTTTCGGATCCGGCATCATCTCCCGGATCTCACTCGTGGTCATGGCTCCGTTCTTCCAGAACAGCTCCATGATTTCAAGCTCTTTCTTGCTCAATTTCTTCATAACACTTTGTTTTTATTGCAATAAAACTATAGTTGAATCATAGTTGACATTGCAAACATACAACTAATTTTCAATAGTCCAACTATAATTCAACTATTTTTCAAAAATAATTTGTAGACTGAGATATTCGATGCACTTGCAATTTCGAGCCACATTTCTGAGTGTGCGCACACTACCACAAAAATCAGTCAACTAATCGTCACTGTCTCAATACGTTAGCAAATGTGCCACGGAGAGATGTGCTCACACTGACTACTCAACCAGGGTGTGCGCACACTTCCGCCCGGAAAATGGTCTCAGGAACCGCCTGATGGGGGTGAGTGTGCGCACACTCATAGCATAGCATAGCACAGCACAGCACAGCACAGCACGACCGACCAATTTCCGATAGAGACCGCGGCATTCAAGTTCTCGTGGAATTCAGTGCCACCGATGCTGTCAATACAATTGAAGGCAAGCAGATCGCCATCCATATAATACCAAATGTAACGCCCAGCAATTGCCAATGATAGTCTTTTCCGGCCTTCTTTATTCATATAATCAACTGATGAACAATAAAATAAAATATCAGAATTTCATTTCACATTGCCGATAATTCCCCTGAACTTTGCTGAAAAGAAACGACGGATATGCTTACAAGATCAGAAACATTCAAGCAGAAGTACTGCTGCACAATTGTGCAAATCGGGAAGGTGGAAGCCATTGAAAATTCGGACTTTCTCGCTCAGGTTCTAGTCGAAGGTCGGACTATTGTAGTCAGGAAGGACCAGGTTCACGAGGGCGATGTGATGTACTATGTGGCAAACGAGTGCCAGGTGAACGCCGATTTCCTGCGAGGCGGCAATTATTACGAGGACCGCAGCATGAATGCGGATCCAGAGCGGAAAGGATACATCAATAAATACGGACGCATACGGATGGTGAAACTCCGCGGTATACTGTCAATGGGCATTCTCTTCGCGAAGGAGGAAATCGAGCGCTGGTGCCCTGCAATGCGTGGATTCGCATAATGAACGACCCTATCAACGAATGCTTCAAACTCAAGACTCTGCGTTTTCTCGGTAAAGAAGCCGAACTCATCGACAAGGGTGAAATCGACCTGGAACTATCGCAAGGATAAAAGTTGGACGGGCGCAAGTAAGCGGCGTAATGACTCAGGTAATGTATTTTGATGATATTGTGCAATAGCTTAAACAATATCCAAAATGAGAACAATTGTTATTCAATTAATGAAGACTATGGTCCTGTCAAAGGATGAATACTATAGAATGCAGTATTCCAGGCATACTATGAAGAATTATGCTCCTAATAGTGTTTATGATTACTTCATAGTTGGAGGGAGCGACATCCTTGCAACGCTTAAGGCTAACCTTTTAACGAATGATTTGATACCGATGCTCAATGAATTCTATTCAGAATACGGAGACAAAAAGTATTCTCAGCAGTATGATGCCGTTTTGCAGGAACTTAACAAACTTGACACAATCTCGTTTGAAATATGCGAAAAATTAGGCTACAAACATGAAGATACATTCTATCCGGTCTTTATTAACGATGCCAATACAAAACCCTTTCTGATGTACGAACAAGGTATTAAAGCCGATTGTACCGGAATTATTCTTTGCACCATTCCTCCAGAAAAAGCGACCATTTCGATGTTGTACACACTAGAGCAAGAACTACAAAACAAATTAAGCGAGCACCCCTTAGCAAAAGCTTTGAAAGTATGTATGATGTCTGCAAATTAGACATTCACAATATTTTTCTATAAGTTTGTCCTATGACACAGTTGCAATCGGCCATGATAAAGGTTATCCCTATCGGTTGTATGAAGGAATAACCTCACAACACCTTAAAACGAAAGAATTTATGTCAATGTATAATCTGGGTAAAGAAATATGCGCAGGGAATATTGTCCTTTCAATGTTTCTCGAAACATTAAGTCCTGAAAGTGAACAGGAAGGGCATCCATTACGGGATAGCGATGCGGAATACATAGGCACACATCTTTTTAACCTTTCACAGGCAGAGAGCATTGTCGATATACTGAACGGTTACCTGGAAAATCCTGTTACTGCGATATGTCTGTTAAAGTTCCTCAATGACGAAGCCGACTGCTTTGAGCCAATCAAGCTGGAATCCAGAGAGAAAAAGCAGCGATATGTAATAATAATTGTCAATGCTTTGGCATCAACTCTCTGGAATCATAAAGAACTGCAAGAACGATTTATTGAAAACTGCCGCATAAGGATGGATATAGACAGGGTGACATGGGACTCACAGACAAGCCGAATCCGGAATGCCTCCGCACGCAGCAGAATTGTCAGTCAAAAGGCAATACGGCTCGGAGATGAGCTGTACGAGCAACTTGGCATACCTGCAGAATTCAGGCTTTGACACAACGACGGTAGCATGGACAGTCAACACTCTCCCCTATATCGTAAAGGAATTCAGGCGCCAGATCTGCGCCATTACACCATTCCAAAGTTACAGGCGTGAGACCAATCTGGACAAATTTGTCCAAATCGCGCAATTCGCCAAACGCCTCACCTACAAGATAAGGCTCCAAATCGACAAGTTTCCTCTTACCGTTATTGAAGGTAAGAATCATCTTGTACTCCTTGACATAATCAACATCCGTAACTTCAAGCCGTAATGTGTAATCATATCCAAAAGGAAAGGCCTTTGCCGTCCCTTATATAAATACCTGATTATTAAATTGTTACACATGGCTATTCAGTATGTGCATATTATTGGAACTTCTGCTCGTCTATTACATTCCCCTCTATGTCAACAACGCGCCAATGGGTGATATTGCGTTGCTCACTTGAAATGCTGACTCCGCACTTTTTAACAGTTCGGGAGACTTGTTCTGAACCTGTCGAAGCATCTGCCTCGTATGGGATGGCATAGCCCTTACTGTCTATCTGTGCGAGGGCATTTTCCACTGAGTCATCGACCTTCAGTTCAAGCACGAAGATGTCGGTGTCGGTCTTTATAACTACATCGGCACGCCCGAGGATGCTCTTGACTTCGGTATCAACTGTGGAGTTGAGCAGGGAGAACACCATATATATTAGGAGTTTATAGAACGACTCGCGTTTCTCCTTGTCATCCCATTCTTCCTTCGTGATGATGTCGTATGGAATCTTGGCGATATAGGAACGAAAGGCAGTGAGGGCTTCTGACAGGTTGCCGTCGAAGACTGCCTTGGCGATTGCAGCTACCACACTGTTATTGTCAGCTACCGGGCGTTTCAGGATAATCGGCATCAGACAATCTATGAGTCCCTTGCGAACTTCATTGTTTGGAATCTTCAATTCATAACGCTGAAGCAGTCGGTCATAGGAGGCAATGGTGAGATAGCCACTCTGATAAAGCAGAGGCATTGGTGTGTCGGCATTCTCACATGGGATGCTGAACTCGTTCTCACTCACCGCGACGCCATCATAATCCAAGGCACGGGTTATCGGAAAATGCCTGAGATGGTCCAGCAATGAGCTGGATGTTCCCGACTCAAACCAGTAGTGGTATGTATCATTGTCATCAAGTGCTCTAAGCAGACTGAACCGAGCATAGACATCTTTGCTCTTTATTGGGAAGAGATAACCGTCATAGTTCTTCTTCAACAAGGCATACGCCTCATCCGCTGTGATGTCGAGGTTCTCGGCATACTCCTCAACGCACGGACGGAGGGTTGTGTCAAGTTCCTCCTGTGTGATTCCGCAGATACCGGAATAATCATCCAGCAGCGAAATCTGCTTAAGGTTGTTCAGTTCCGAGAAGATACTGAGCTGTGAGAACTTCGTCACGCCGGTGATGAAGACGAAGCGCAGATACTCACCCTCGTCCTTCAGCACCTGATAGAACTCGCGGAACATGGAGCGCATCTGCTCAAGTTTTTCCGGTTGTCCCATCAATCTCATGATTGGTGAATCGTATTCATCAAAAATAACTACGGCTTTCTCGCCTGTCTGAGCACCTGCATTGTGAATCAAACGGCGAAACCTTGCTCCTGGTGTTTTGTCTGCCTCGTTTCTGCCATACACCGATTCGTAGTCACCAATGAAAGCCTCCAGTTTGCCTTTAGCATCTTCAATACTACAGTCCTTCAGACCACTAAGGATAAAATGTAGCACGGGGTACGTTTTCCACTCCTTCTCCAGTCCCATCACCTTCAGCCCTTCGAACAAATCCTTCTGTCCTTTGAAATAAGCCTTGAAGGTGTTGCAAAGCAAGGACTTGCCAAAGCGGCGAGGACGAGCCAGAAAGACATACTCATACTTGTTGGCAAGATCATACATCATGTCTGTCTTGTCAACATACAACTTTCCTTGTTCCCTTATCTTCTGGAACTGGTCAGTATCTACAGGGTATCTGAATCTACTCATTGTTATCCGTCACGAATGTGTGACCGTCCAATTTCCACGTGTTCTACAAAGATAGTCATTTTCAGCACCGCCAGAAGCGGTTGCTGCAAAATATTCTCTCAAAACGCATAGGAGACATTGTGGAACTGTACCACAGTCGCGCTGTACGAGTCCCTATTCTTTTTCAGGATGAGCTCTGGTTCTTACGATGCTATAAGAAAAAAGGAGATGATGCCATTGAAGACATCATCTCCTCCTATATATATAATTACTTCTTTGCAGCCAGAGCCTGAGCGACGTCAACGGCGCAAGCTACCGAGCAACCTACCATCGGGTTGTTGCCGATGCCGAGGAAGCCCATCATCTCGACGTGTGCCGGAACTGATGAGGAACCTGCGAACTGGGCGTCGGAGTGCATACGGCCCATAGTGTCGGTCATACCGTAGGAAGCAGGACCTGCAGCCATGTTGTCCGGGTGAAGGGTACGGCCTGTGCCGCCACCTGATGCAACTGAGAAGTAAGGCTTGCCGGCGAGCACGCGCTCCTTCTTGTATGTACCGGCTACCGGGTGCTGGAAGCGGGTCGGGTTGGTTGAGTTACCGGTGATGGAAACATCGACACCCTCCTTCCACATAATGGCAACGCCCTCGCGGACATCGTCAGCGCCGTAGCACTTAACCTTGGCACGCGGACCATCGCTGTAAGGGATAGTCTTGACTACCTTCAGTTTGCCGGTATAGTAGTCGAACTTGGTCTGCACGTATGTGAAACCGTTGATACGGCTGATAATCTGTGCAGCGTCCTTGCCCAGACCGTTCAGGATAACGCGAAGCGGCTGCTTGCGGACCTTGTCAGCCTTGGCGGCAATCTTGATGGCACCCTCGGCGGCTGCGAATGACTCGTGACCTGCCAGGAATGCGAAGCACTGTGTCTTCTCGTTGAGCAGACGGGCAGCCAGGTTACCGTGGCCGAGACCTACCTTGCGGTCATCAGCAACTGAGCCCGGGATGCAGAAGCTCTGCAGACCGATACCGATGTTCTCGGCAGCCTTGACAGCGCTCTTGTCACCGGTCTTCTCACCCTCCTTCAATGCGATGGCGCAACCGCAGACATAAGCCCACTTTGCGTTCTCGAAGCAGATAGGCTGAGTCTCCTCACAAGCCTTGTAAGGATCCAGACCGTAGCTTTCACAAATCTGATTAGCCTCTTCGATTGACTTGATGCCATGCTCGTTGAGAGCTGCGAGCACCTGCTTAATGCGGCGCTCCTGTGATTCGAACTTAACTTCTCTAATCATAGCTGTGCCTCCTTATTCTTTACGTGGGTCAATAAACTTGACAGCACCTGCCTCCTTTGAGAAACGGCCATAGGTTGATGTAACCTTGGCGAGAGCCTCGTTGGCATCGGTACCCTTCTTGATCTCATCCATGAACTTGCCCAGATTGACAAACTCATAGCCGCAAACCTGATCGTCCTTGTCCAGAGCGATACGCTTTACGTAGCCCTCTGCCATCTCAAGGTAGCGGACGCCCTTGGCCTTGGTACCGTACATTGTACCAACCTGGCTGCGGAGGCCCTTACCAAGGTCCTCAAGACCTGCGCCGATAACGAGACCACCCTCCGAGAAAGCGCTCTGTGTACGGCCATAGACAACCTGAAGGAAGAGTTCGCGCATAGCGGTGTTGATTGCGTCGCATACAAGGTCGGTATTCAGGGCCTCGAGCAGAGTCTTGCCCTGCAGAATCTCAGCTGCCATAGCTGCTGAATGGGTCATACCCGAGCAGCCGATGGTCTCGACGAGAGCCTCCTCGATGATACCGTTCTTGATGTTGAGTGACAACTTGCAGGCGCCCTGCTGAGGTGCGCACCAGCCAATACCGTGAGTCATGCCTGAGATGTCCTTGATCTCCTTGGCCTTGATCCACTTGCCCTCCTCTGGAATTGGAGCGGGTCCGTGCTTCGGTCCTTTCTGAACCACGCACATGTTTTCAACTTCCTTTGAATAAATCATACTATTAAAATATGTTTGTTGTTAACATTCCATAATGTCTCGTAAGAGTTCACAAAGTTAGGGATTATTTCTCTTTTTTGACTAACTTTGCGTCGTAAATAAAGATAGTACTTATGAACAAATCATTATCATTCTTAGCGGTAGTTTCCCTGGGTATCATTCTCGCCTCGTGCAAACCTGTATCAAGTTCTTCGTACGAAGGTGTAACGGTGCGCTACGCCACTGTATGTCAGGACGGCGACAAGGTGGACCTCTACTACGACCCGACCATGACCGAAGTCGCATACCACGCATCTCTGGACAATTTCAAGGCGGCCAAGGATCTGGACAAATTCAGACTGAAGGCCGGCGATATGGGAATAGCCGAAATTTCGTATTACCTGGTTCCAGACGATGGAATCTACCAGTACAAGCTTGAAAGTTTCGAGGTGGAAGATGTCGACACCCTGAATTTCGGAGAATTCAAGACTGACTCCATCACAGACTATTATCAGTTGAGCAGGACACAGCTCGGCCTCAACACCATTTACGATTTCGCGTGGTGCAGCGGTCATGTCCTCAACGCCGTCGTCACATTCTTTCCGGATCCCGACAAGTCAATCAAGCAGAATGACTTCCAGGCCTACCTCAACAATGTCCACGGTGACACTCTGAGCATCCTTATCGTTGGCAACATACCGGATCAGAACACAAAGTACGATCCGGAGCACAGGCACATGCGGTATGACCTTTCGACCATAATGAAAAGTGACAGCAAGAGAGCCGACGACTTTATGAAACAGATGCTGGCCCTGCACAAGGACTCTCTCTATCTGGAAGTGACATCGTGCGACTCAATTGGCATAACCGAGGGCAACCAGTACCGCAAGTTCCCGAAAGAGAACTACGTTACCAGATTCGCTTTTGACTTCGCAAAATAACGATGGGGGCGCGCAAGTCGGCAAATGTCAGTATCAGGAACAAGAAAGCTTCATTTGACTACGAGATTCTTGATACTTACACGGCAGGCATAGTACTGACGGGGACTGAAATAAAGTCCGTCCGTCAGTCTAAGGTCAGCCTGACCGACACCTATTGCACCATGCTGAACGGCGAACTCTGGGTCAAGGGAATGCACATTGCAGAATACTTCTACGGCTCATACAACAACCATCAGGCAAGACGTGACCGCAAGCTGCTGCTCACAGCCAAGGAACTGCGCAAGCTGGCGGCCGATTCCAAAAATCCCGGATTCACAATAGTACCGACCAGGCTGTTCATCAACGAGAAGGGATTGGCCAAACTGATTATCGGACTGGCCAGAGGCAAGCATCAGTACGACAAGAGGGAAACCCTGCGTGAGAACGATGACCGTCGCGAAATGGCGCGCGTCATGCACCGGGGATGACAGCGGCAGTGCTGTCTGCCACATGCAGCAGACTGTCTTCCTGACAGTATTGATTATATTTTCTGCGCACCTTACCTACATATTGAATCGTTTCGGTGCCGCCAAACGGGCCGAGTTCGCAGATAGAGTCAGAGTACAGCTCCCCTTCGCCCATCTGTGACATAATATTTGCGACACTGTCCCAATGGTACCGGTCAATGCCGTGTGTGCGAGCTATGCGCATAGCATCAAAAACATGCCCTGCGCCACAGTTGTAACCGGCCAGGACATAATTCAGACGTTCCTTTTCATTGATGAATCCGAAAAGTTCCTCCATATCCATCAGATGACGGGCCGCCGCCATCACATTGAGGCGGGTACTGCAGACGGAATCTGAATCGCTGACACCGCATTTGTCCAGCATACCAAAATACGTGGACGGCATTACCTGCATCAGTCCGAATGCGCCCACAGGAGAGACCAAGGCGGTATCGAAACCAGACTCCACGCAGGCGATGGCAGCCAGCAGTTTCCAGTCGAGCACGGTATCTGCCATCTCCTTGAAAAGCGAATCGTACGGAGAAATCACCAGTTCAGCCATCTCTGTCGGCGCAGGAACAGCCTCCAGCTTCTTACTGCTGCTGTTTCTTGTAGCAAAAAGCACGATTATCAGCGCCGCAGTGCAAAGCAGCGTTATCACTTTTCCTGCAGTAAGTTCCGGTTCCGGCTGTCCCATAGATTGATAATTCCGCACAAAATTACTGTTTTTGTTCAAAATAACTGCAGTCTTGTGTTGCAACTGATGTGAAAATGCCCTACATTTGCAGCGTAATAAGTTGTATGAAACAATCGAACTACACCCAGCTTCATCATCACGCTTGCAGTTGATACGGCAGGCCGAAGCGTTGTGTATGTTCTGAAGCTTGCCGTAGAGGCAGGCTTTTTTTGTTTGAGTATTAATAATAAGGACAGTAATATGCTAAGAATTGCAGTACAGTCAAAAGGAAGACTTTACGATGAAACTATGTCACTCCTTCAGGAGTCAGGCATCAGTATCGGTGTATCAAAGAGGACACTTCTTGCGCAGGCAGCCGATTTCCCGGTCGAGGTTCTTTTCCTGCGCGATGACGACATTCCCGAATCTGTTGCCGACGGTGTAGCCGACATCGGAATTGTTGGCGAGAACGAGTTCGTTGAACGCAATGCCGACGCCCGCCTTGTAAAGCGGCTCGGGTTCAGCCGTTGCCGTCTGTCGCTTGCCATCCCCAAAGCCACCGACTATAAAGGTCTGGAATGGTTCAACGGGCGGAAGATAGCGACATCCTATCCTGGTATCCTCCGTTCATTCCTTGACAGGAACAACATATCGGCCGACATCCACATCATTACCGGATCGGTCGAGATTGCCCCCGGAATAGGTCTGGCCGATGCTATCTTCGACATTGTCAGCTCAGGTTCCACACTAATAAGCAACAATCTCAAAGAGGTTGAGGTTGTAATGCAGTCCGAAGCCATGCTCATAGCGACCCCGTCACTCGATGCCGGGAAGCAGGCCATACTCGACGAAATGCTGTTCCGTTTCGAAGCCGTTCGCGCGGCACGCGGCAAAAAATATGTGATGATGAATGTCCCCGACGACAGGCTGAACGACATTATTGCAGTGCTGCCCGGCATCAAGAGTCCTACCGTAATGCCGCTTGCGCAGCACGGCTGGAGTTCTGTCCACACCGTTCTCGATGAAAAGCGCTTCTGGGAGATTACCGGCCGCCTCAAACAGGCCGGGGCCGAGGGAATTCTTGTACTACCTATCGAAAAGATGATTTTATGAAAACAGTTGAATATCCCGACAGGAGTCAATGGAAGGAACTGCTCAGGCGACCGGCGCTTAGCAGTAAGAGCCTGTACGATACCGTCGGCGAAGTTTTGAAACAAGTGCGCGAAGGCGGAGACAAGGCAATCTTCGAGTTGGAACGGAAATTCGACAAAGTCGAGCTCACCACTCTGCTGGTATCCGAGCAGATGATTGACGAAGCCGAAAAGTCCATTCCCGAGCAGCTGAAGGAGGCCATACGGACAGCGGCATCGAACATTGCGAAATTTCACAAGTCACAGATTCCCTGTCTCGAAAAGATAGAGACCACTCCCGGTGTCACCTGCTGGCAGAAGGCGGTTCCAATAGAGAAAGTCGGTCTATACATTCCAGGCGGTTCCGCCCCTCTCTTCTCGACCGTGCTGATGCTGGCTATCCCAGCAGTCACAGCAGGCTGCAGGGACATCGTGCTCTGCACTCCGCCCGACAGAAACGGCAACGTCAATCCTGCCATCCTGTTTGCAGCCAGGACTGCAGGTGTGAGCCGGATATTCACAGTCGGAGGTTCGCAGGCAATTGCCGCGATGGCATACGGAACCGAGAGTATCCCCAAAGTGAGCAAGATATTCGGTCCAGGCAACAGCTATGTAACGGCGGCAAAGCAGCTGGTTTCGCTCAAAGATGTAGCAATCGATATGCCCGCCGGCCCATCCGAAGTCGAAGTAATAGCCGACGACAAGGCCGACGCATCATTCATCGCCGCCGACCTTCTGTCGCAGGCTGAGCACGGTCCCGACAGTCAGGTTCTGCTGCTGACCACATCCGCCAGACTCCTTGCCGAAGTGCAGAAAGAGGTGGAGCGTCAGACTGCGCTTCTGCCTCGCTGCCAGATTGCCGGCAAAGCGCTCGAAAACAGCCGGCTGGTTCTGCTTTCCAATATGGACGAAGTGCTGGAGATGAGCAACGAATACGCGCCCGAGCACCTTATTATACATACCGCTGACGCTGAACAGCTGGCGGAACGTGTGGTCAACGCCGGTTCTGTCTTTATTGGTGAATGGTCGCCCGAAAGTGCGGGAGATTACGCATCGGGAACAAACCACACCCTGCCGACAAGCGGCTATGCAAAAGCATATTCCGGTGTCAACGTTGACAGTTTCCTCAGAAAAATAACCTTCCAGCAGCTTAGCCGCGAAGGCTTGGACAGACTTGGTCCGACCGTTCAGACAATGGCCGCAGGAGAATCGTTAGACGCTCACAAGAATGCCGTAACCATCAGACTTTCACGCAAATGAAAAGTATAAAGGAACTTACGCGCAGCTGTATTTATCAGCTCAAGCCCTACTCGTCGGCACGCAGCGAATTCAGCGGAAGAAACGCATCGGTATTTCTCGATGCCAACGAGAATCCGTACAACGGTCCAGTCAACCGCTACCCTGACCCTCTGCAGCTGGCCATTAAGGAAAAGTTGGGTTCGCTGCGCAAAGTCAGCCCGACCCGCATTTTTCTGGGGAACGGCAGTGACGAGGCTATCGACCTGATGTACCGTATTTTCTGCAATCCCGGCCGGGACAATGTGGTGGCAATGGAACCGACATACGGAATGTACCGTGTATCCGCCGACATCAACGACATCGAATACCGCGCTGTCACTACAGACGAATCATTCCAACCTGACATAGACGGTATGCTGGCTGCAGCCGACCCGAACACCAAGCTGATGTTCTTCTGTTCGCCTAACAATCCTTCGGGAAATCTTATCGGGAAGGAGCGTCTGCTCAAGGCCCTTGACTCGTTCGACGGCATCACCATCATCGACGAAGCCTACATCGACTTTGCCGGCTGCGAGTCGTTCGTATCGCTGCTTGACCGTTACCCCAATCTGGTAGTCCTGCAGACATTCTCCAAAGCTTGGGGACTCGCAGGCATCAGACTCGGAATAGCATACGCTTCAGAAGAGATAATCGGTCTGATGAACAAGGTGAAATACCCGTACAATGTGAATCATCTGACACAGCAGGCTGCCCTTGAACAGTTGGGACAGGCTGACCGCGTGGCGGACTGGGTCCGTGAGATAACAGCACAGCGAGGAATAATGGCAGAGAGTCTTGCCACGCTGCCCTGCTGTCTGCACATCTACCCGTCCGACGCCAACTTCCTGCTGGTCCGCGTAACCGACGCCACCGGTATATACAGATACCTGACCGAACAGGGCATAATCATCCGGAACCGCAGCCACATAACGCTCTGCGGCGACTGCATTCGAATAACCATTGGCACTCCGCAGGAGAACCGTATCCTGACGGACGCACTTACCTCATACTGCAAGCGATGAAGAAGAGAGTACTTTTCATTGACCGCGACGGCACTATCGTCGTCGAGCCGCCCACCGACTATCAACTCGATTCGCTCGACAAGTTGGAGTTCATTCCCAAGGCAATAGGCAGCCTTGCCTTTCTGCGCAAGCACACCGGTTTTGAATTCGTGATGGCAAGCAACCAGGACGGTCTGGGCACTCCGAGTTTTCCTGAAGAGACATTCTGGCCATCACAGAATCTGATTCTCAAGACGCTGCAGGGCGAAGGCGTGACATTCGATGACATTCTCATAGACCGCAGCATGCCCGAAGACGATGCTCCGACACGGAAACCGCGCACAGGTATGTTCGGCAAATATATGACCGGCGAATACGACCTGGGGTCCAGTTTCGTCATAGGCGACAGGCCGACGGATGTGATGCTGGCCAGAAATCTGGGCTGCAAGGCGATACTGCTGCAGGATGGTACAGACTCCCTGCCCGACGAACTCAAGCCGTTCTGCGTGCTTGCCACTTCGGACTGGAGCCGCATCGCCGAACACGTGTTCGCAGGCGAACGCAAGGCATCTGTCACCCGCACCACAGCAGAGACAGACATCAGCATCGCGATAGACCTTGGCGGAACCGGCAAGTGCGACATCAGCACGGGCATAGGTTTCTTTGATCATATGCTTGAGCAGATAGGACGTCACGGGAACATCGACCTTAGCGTCAGAGTCAAAGGCGATCTGAATGTAGACCAGCACCATACCATCGAGGATACCGGACTCGCGCTGGGCCAGTGCCTCGCAAAGGCCCTAGGCGACAAGCGAGGCATAGAGCGCTATGGCTTCTGCCTGCCGATGGATGACTGTCTGGCGCAGGTGGCGATAGATTTCGGAGGCCGTCCCTGGCTGGTATGGGATGCGGAGTTCAAGCGCGAAATGATTGGCGACATGCCGACAGAGATGTTCTTCCACTTCTTCAAGTCGCTGAGCGACACCGCAGGAATGAACCTTAACATCAAGGCCGAGGGCACTAACGAGCACCACAAGATTGAAGGCATATTCAAGGCTTTTGCACGGGCAATGAAACAGGCTGTCCGCCGTGACATTGAAAATTTCCAGCTTCCTTCGACCAAAGGGGTTATCTGACAGGAACTGTCCGTCAGAGCTGACAACATAAAAAATCCGGCCGAAAGCATCAGCCGGATTTTTCATTTGTCCTATAATCTGTATCAGTCTTCTGCAGGCTTGGTATACTCCTTGTTCAGACCTTCGATAACCTCGTTGGTGATGTTCATCGTTTCGTCAATCAGAAGGATGTTGTCGCCGACCTTGCTCAGAATGATGCTGTAGCCCTTGGTTTCGTTATACCTCTTGAGGAAGTCCTGGATAGCCTCGCTCACCTTAAGGCTGTTGTTCTGGTTCTCTACTGCAAGTTCGTTGCTGAGACGGGCGTTGAGTTCCTCCAGATCCTGCTGCTTCTTGGCAATGCGGTTCTGCTCCTGCTGAGCGCGCTCCTGCGACGAGAACACGTTGTTCTGAAGCTTCTTGTTGAAAGTCTCCACCTCAGTCTGGAACTCGTTTGCCTTTTCTGTGAGAAGCAGACGGCTGTTCTCCTCCTTGCGGAGCATCTCTTCAGTCAGATCAATGCAGTACTGATAGTTTGAAAGCAATGAGTCAATCTCAACATAAGCAATCTTGATGCCGGTTGCAACAGCCCCGTTCGATGTGTTTGCCTGAGTCGTAGTGTTTTGGTTGCACTGACAGAATGAAAGTGTCAGGACACCAGCCAGCAGAATGCTGAAAAATCTGTTTGTCTTCATATAAAATAATACTTTTATTTTCTATTGCTCCTTTCGCTGACCGCCAGCGGACTTTCATGCTGTGCCTGAGCGTCCTGCGCCTCAACACATCCAATCTTGTACTTCCTCATTGCGGGATTCCTGCCCACGTGGATATTCGGGAATTTTCCATTCTTTCTTATCCATATTCCGACTGACAGAAGTGCTACGCCTGCAAGCAGAAAAGCGACAGCTATGAGGAAAGTTCTGACCATCTGAACGGTGTCGAAAATTTTAACGGGCGAATTTAACTAAATTAAAATTCAATCGACATCTCGAGGGCTTAAAAAATTATAAAAATGCGAGTTTTATTCAAAATTATGGGGTACATTTGATGTCGGACTTAACAATAGGTACAATATGGAAAAGATTGACTGGACTGCAAGTGTGATGGACTTTTTCGCTGAAATCTGCAAACTGCCCCGTCCTTCAGGGCACGAGGAGAAAGTCGGCGAATATCTGAAGGATTTTGCAGCCAAACGCGGTCTTGGCTTCAAACAGGACAAAATCGGCAACGTAGTGATAAGCAAGCCCGCCAGTGCGGGAATGGAGAATCGGCGCACAGTCATCCTTCAGGCACACCAGGACATGGTTTGCGAGAAGGACGCATCGGTAAGCCACGACTTTTTCAATCAGCCCATCGAGACATATATCGAATACGGATGGCTCAAAGCCAAGGGTACGACACTGGGCGCAGACGACGGAATGGGCATCGCCATGGCTCTTGCCATACTCGACAGCGATGAAATCAAACACGGTCCGTTAGAATGTCTGTTTACAGTGTCCGAAGAGACAGGTCTCTGCGGAGCTCAGGAACTGCAGCCCGATATGATGAACGGGACGATGCTCATCAACCTCGATTCAGAAGACGAGGGTGAGATATTCATAGGCTGTGCAGGTGGCGTACGCACCAACATAGAGTTCGATTACGCCAAGGAAGAGATTCCGGAGGGATTCTTCTTCGTGAACATTTCAGTTGACAAACTGCACGGCGGTCACTCAGGCGACGACATCGACAAGGGTTTCGGCAATGCGAACAAGATACTCAACCGTTTCCTCTACGAAAGCATGGACAAGTACGATCTGCGTCTATGCAGTTTCGACGGAGGCAACCTTCACAATGCCATTCCACGCGACGCAGCGGCAGTGATTGCTGTTCCATCAAAGGACAAAGAGGCTCTCCGCGTCGATTTCAACATTTTTGCAGACAAGATTCAGAACGAACTGCGCTCCACCGAGAAGTCAGTGGAATTCAGGATGGAATCGGCCGACAGCCGGCAGTACTGCATTGACAGTCAGACAGCGCGCAATTTCATCACAGCTGTACAGGGTGCGGTAAACGGAGTGTTCGCAATGTGTATGGACATCCCCGGAATGGTCGAAACCTCAAGCAATCTCGCATCGGTACGCACACTGGACAGTATCATACGCATCACGACCAGTCAGCGCAGTTCGGTGGAATCGTGCAAATGGGATGTTGCCCATACCATCGGGGCCATCTTCAGTCTGGCCGGAGCCAGAATCGAATACGGCGACGGGTATCCCGGATGGGCTCCGAACACCGATTCCGCATTGCTGCAGATAGCCACCTCCACATACCGCAGGCTCTTCAACAAGGAGCCGAAGGTCAGGACCATACATGCAGGTCTGGAGTGCGGTCTGTTCCTTGAGTCATATCCGAATCTTGATATGATTTCCGTAGGCCCCACCCTTCGCGGCGTTCACTCCCCGTCCGAACGTCTCGAACTCTGCACCGTAGATATGGTATTCCTCCACCTGATTGCAATGCTTCAGGAGATTCCGGAATAAGCACTACAGATATAAAATAAAGAGCGTGGCTTTCGGTCACGCTCTTTATTATTTATTGTACGGGGTCTGTCCCCCTGAAATATCAATTTTCCTTCAGATAGTCCTCAAGGAATGCCTCGTATTCCGGACCACGCAGGTTGGAAGCTACAATTACGCCATCCTCGCTGATGAAGAAGCAGCTTGGAATAGTCTTGATGCCATAGACAGTGCTCGGCGCATTCTCCGTTCCCGGATGATTGTCCAGCAGCTGAATCCACGGGAACTTGTTGGCGTCGAGAGCAGCCTTCCACTCGTCAATGTCCTCGTCAACCGACACGCTCACAATCTCAAATCCCTTGTCGTGATACTTGGCGTACGCTTCTTTCAATGCAGGGAATTCCTCAGCGCATGGTGCGCACCAGCTTGCCCAGAAATCAAGCATCGTAATTTTGTTGCCGCCGATAATGTCTTTGAGAGTAGTATCAGCCAGACCGTCGTCAGTGTAGAGCTGTGCCGAGAAGTTCGGATATGAGCAGCCGACAGCTACTCTGAGCTGGCTATCAACCATACGCTGGAGTTCCTGAATGTAGTAGGTTCCACCATACTTCGGCTCAAGAGCCTCGATGAACGCATCCACCTCGATGGGTTCGAACATACCGAAAGTCTCAAGCAACTGCTGAAGACCGAACGCATTGTCAGCATTGTCAAAGATGCTGCGTGCAATCTCAGCTTTGTATGATACTTCCAGATCGCTCATTTCTTCCTCGTATGCTTCGAGAGACTGACCGGTAGCCTGAGCCTCGCGCATCCTGCGGTCCAGATCAAGAGCCTTGGAGTCAATCTCCTCCATCTTGTCGATGAACTTCTGGAAATTGTTGTTCACCTTAGTTCCACCTACAGTCTGGACCTGATTCTCCTGAGTGATTTTAATCTTTCCGGCCTCAAGATAGAACGGACAGGTCTCGAAATTGCCCTCGCCGTCATCATTGAACAGAAGGATACGGATATCGCACGAATCGGTTTCGCCCGTAAAGACGAACTTACCGCCCGAAATTATGGCAGAATCCTCCTTTGCCAGGGAAACGCCATTCTCGAGAGTGCACATATAGACATAATCCCCGTCATTGACATTGTCAATCTTGCCGGAGACCTTGTATTTGTTACCGCCGCACGATGCCAGCAGAACAGTACATAATGCTGCAAGCCAGAATTTTCTCATAATGCAGTTTCTTATTTAATAATGTATTGGGTACTGATTGATTCGTTGCAGTTGACGCGATGGATTGTCTCGGCAAACATGTTGGCGATGGAGAGCTGCTTCAGCTTGCGGCAGGGAATCGGGTTACGATACGGAATGCTGTTGGTGAATACGATTTCCTCCAGCTGCGAATTGTCAACCTTGATGGGAGCATCGGCAGACATCACGCAGTGCGACACGAGAGCTCTGACCGACTTGGCGCCGGCTGCCATCATTGCATCAGCAGCAGTACAGATTGTACCTGCAGTATCAACGATATCATCGATGATAATCACATTCTTGCCCTCGACATCACCGATAATTTTGATTTCATCGACAACGTTAGCTCTCGAACGGGTCTTCTGGCAGAGGACCAGAGGCACTCCGAGGAACTTGGCATAAGCACTGGCACGCTTGCTGCCGCCTACATCGGGAGCGGTCATCACCAGATCGTCAAGATTCAGGCTCTGGATGTACGGGAGGAACAGCTTTGACGCATACAGATGATCTACGGGGACATCGAAGAAGCCCTGAATCTGGTCTGCGTGCAGATCCATTGTGATGAGACGGTTGATGCCCGCCTTGCTCAGCAGGTCAGCCACCAGCTTGGCTCCGATGGAAACACGGGGCTTATCCTTACGGTCCTGTCTTGCCCAGCCGAAATACGGAATTACGGCATTGATACTTCTGGCTGAAGCACGCTTTGCGGCATCAATCATAAGCAGAAGCTCCATCAGGTTATCGGCTGGCGGGAAAGTTGACTGTACCAGAAACACATCTGCGCCGCGGATTGACTCCTCGAAAGAAACGGCAAACTCGCCGTCGGCAAAATGCGTTACATTCATCTGCCCTAACGGATAGTGCAGATAATCACAAATTTCCTGTGCCAGATACATGCTGTCAGAGCCACAGAACACCAAGAAAGGATTAAGTGAATTCATTTAATGTTAATCTAATATGTTTCGCTGAAAGCCAGCAACTCGTTTTAGACTGCAAAGTTAAGTATTTAACAAGAATGTTTTGAAACTTTCCCGGGATTTTTGGAGATGAATTCCTTCCAGGTACGACCGTTCGAAGCTCCGTCCGACTCAGGACGGCCCATCTGCAGATAATGGCAGTAAGCCGCGCCAAGGGCATCTGTCGCGTCCATAAAACGCGGCATGTCATCCTGCGATATGTCCAGGATGCGCTGCAGCATTGCGGCCACCTGTTCCTTGCTGGCATTTCCGTTGCCTGTTATGGCCATCTTGATTTTAAGCGGCGCATATTCTGTAATCGGCACGCTGTGATGAATAGCCGCGGCCATAGCAACCCCCTGAGCACGCCCCAGCTTGAGCATAGACTGGACATTCTTGCCGAAGAACGGGGCTTCGATGGCCATCTCGTCCGGAAGGAACGAATCGATTATACCAGTCACCCGCTCGAAAATCTTTCCGAGCTTCATATATGCATCGCCGGCCTTGCGGAGATCAATGACGCCCATCGCAACGACGGACGGTTTTACACCGACCACCCGCAGCACCCCATATCCCATCAGGTTCGTTCCGGGGTCAATGCCTAGAATAATCTTTTCCTGAACCGGTCTGATCACTTTTTCCTGCAATTTTGTTGCGAAGTTATCAATTATTCCAAGCAAATCGTTAACTTTGCAGAGCAATTAGGGTTTGGGGCATTAGCTCATCTGGCTAGAGCGTTTGACTGGCAGTCAAGAGGTGACGAGTTCGAGTCTCGTATGCTCCAC
>JAZUJU010000141.1:0-1506 GCA_045642985.1 Bacteroidaceae bacterium
TGTTCGGAAGTGACAACACCGTCAGACTCTATCACAATCATCAGGACGGCATATCCGGGCATCTTGACTATATCAGACTGAACTATACGCGCAGACTTGTCCTTGACGGTCAGTCGCTGAGTTTCAGAACAGGTATCTGGCTTAAGAACACACACTTCAAGATTCAGGTGCCTGGCGGCAAGGTCGCATTGTGGCGGATAGGTACAGATGGCGCAATAAGGAAGGTCCCGTTCGAAATGGCAGGCGGCTACTGCGTGACTCCCCCTATAAGGAGCACTTCGGACGACGAGTATGTCGCTATAGTTCCCGATGCCGAGTTCCCCGAACCGGAAGCCGTGGGCGAGGTTCCGAACCAGAATCTGCACGGAATGGATGCGGTGGATATGCTCATCATAGTGCCGTCTGGAGGAAAACTGACGGCTCAGGCAGAACGCCTGGCAGACTGGCACAGGACCTGTGACCATATGTCGGTGGCTGTCGTTCCGGCGGACAGAATTTACAACGAGTTCTCATCCGGCACGCCCGATGCCACAGCATACCGCCGTTTCCTGAAGATGCTGTACGACCGTTCCAATCCTCAGGATTCGCTGCAGTATCTGCTGCTGTTCGGCTCCGGGGCCTGGGATAACAGAATGGTGACGGAATCCTGGCGCGGCTATTCGCCCGAGGACTATCTGCTGTGTTACGAATCGGTTAACAGCATCAGCAAGACAGCATCGTATGTGGCGGAAGACTATTACGCTCTGCTGGATGACGGCAAGGGCGTCAAGATTCTTACGGAAAAGGTTGACATCGGTGTCGGACGATTCCCGGTTGCTACCGCCGAACAGGCTGCTTCGATGGTTGACAAATGCATCTCGTATATGAGAGGTGATTATGCCGGCGACTGGCGCAACACAGTGCTGGTACTCGGCGATGACGGAGACAACAACCTGCATATGAAGCAGGCTGACGGAATAGCCGAACTGATACTGAACCAGAATCCGTCACTCGATGTCCGCAAAGTCTACTGGGATGCCTATCATATGGAGACGACAGCGGCTGGCAATAGCTATCCCGAACTGAGGAAGGAGATTTTCAGACTGCTTGACAAGGGCGCCCTGATGGTCAATTACACTGGTCACGGGTCCACCGATGTGCTTTCGCACGAACAGGTATTCCTGCGTGACGATTTACTTGAACTGACTTCTCCCAGACTGCCTCTGTGGGTCACGGCTTCGTGCGACATAGCTCCGTTCGACAACGGACAGGCCAGTATAGGAATGAACGCCATACTGAATGACAAGGGTGGCGCTCTGGCAATGTTCACCACTACCCGAACGGTGTTTTCAAATCCGAATGAGCTGATTAACAGACTGTTCTGTGAGAATGTCCTGAACAGCGCAAATGCTTTGGGCGATGCTGTCCGTATAGCAAAGGCACGGCTTGTCTCTACCGGTTCTCCGTACAGGGATATCACTGAGAACAGACTCAATTATGTCCTTCTTGGCGATCCGGCATTAAAAC
>JAZUJU010000142.1:0-6435 GCA_045642985.1 Bacteroidaceae bacterium
TTCGGATACCAGACACGGACAGGCACTTCTCTGACCTGCACTCCCTTCCACAGCGAGAGGACCAGCAGCTCGGCTTCGGCTTCGTACCTGTCGGTGAGACGAGACAGGAAACGGAGTTTTCTGAGCGGATACAGTCTGTAGCCTGACTGTGTGTCATGAAGACGGTGACCAGTCTGCAACATCAGCCAGAAATTGCTGAACGAGTTGGCGAAGCGGCTGCCTGACGAACGCTCGGCCTGACCGAGGCCCTCGCGACATCCAACAATCAGCGCACCGGGATATTTTATGTTGGCCTCGAGGAAAAGCGGTATGTCCTCGGGGTAGTGCTGTCCGTCGGAATCGAGTACGATGGCGTAAGCAAAGCCGGCATTCAAGGCGGCCCTGAAGCCCTCTTTCAGGGCACGGCCCTTGCCCCTGTTCACAGGCAGCAGGACAATTTCGGGAGCCGGCGACATACCCTTTAGAAGTTCGGGAGTCGGATCGGTACAGCCGTCGCAGACAACAAAGACATCGGAGCACTGGCACATTGCGCGTGTCACCACATCGACAATCGTTCCGGCATTGTTGTATGTCGGAATGATGACGCAGATGCCGCGGTCCTTCAGTTTCTGCTGCTGGCTGTTTATCATCTGACTATCTCTTTGCAGTGTACAGACATTCTGGCATAGGTCACATTGTCGCCGCAGGCCGTAACCGATGCCTTGAGCAGTCCGTCCTCGGACTGTATTCCACGTATGGAGAATCGGACGGACGGCGACTCCAACGGCGATATGACATGAAGGAACTTGACATTATCAGCGCTTGCCAGTGACAGTTTCCTATCTGTTGCAAGCGAAAGCAGCTCGACTGCCGTCTGCAGGATGCACACGCCGGGAGTGATGGGTTCGCCGGGGAAATGCGCCCTGTAGATAAAGTGCTCCGGGTTGAGTCTGACGACATAGTCACGACCTTCTTCGGCCGTCTGTTCGGACTCTATGATGCACAGACTGTTCAGAAGTTCCATTGCGACGAAGGTATTTCTCTGTTTATCACAACATTGCAGAACTGTATGCAGGTGCTGTCACCCGAAGGTTCACGCAGTTCTATTTCTTTGGCGAGTCCGGTGGTGGAATCGAAATGCAGGACAATGTCCGACCACATCTTCTTCATCTCCCTCTTTTTGGGTTTAAGGCTGACGCTCCAGCCTCCGTCATCTGCGGCGGCCGAGACATCGAAACTGCCCTCATCGGCAAGCGAAGCGCCCGATATGCTCTCCATAATGAAACGCGCCACCCCCAAGATGAATCTGTTCACGGCGGCATTCTGCTCCAGTTCGCTGCCGTCCTTCTGAAGCCGTATCCCGGTACCGTCAAGTATGAATATCAGCGAGGACGGTTCATTGTATTCCCAACGCAGACGGTCAGGAGACTCGAAGCACATCCGGCCTTCGGACACCGCAGGCTCATTCATAAGGCTGAGATGTCGGGTCTGTTCGAAATCGCACTCCAGCCATTTTATCGTCGCACCGGTTGCGGCAATCTGCCTGAGAATGTCATCAGACGATGTGGCCTGTGACATTGCCGGAAGCATCAGCAACGCCGAAATGAGTAATAACAGAACGCGTTTCATCATCTTACAATAAAATAGCAACCAGACATTATCAGAAGCACGCCGAACCATTTTGACAGACCGACCGGTTCGTTGAAGAATACTGATGCGGCAATCATCCCGAACACATAGCTGAGCGACACCATAGGATAGGCGACGCTGAGCGGATAGTGCTTAAGCATATAGAACCACATCAGACTGCCCGCTCCATAGCAGATGCCACAGGCCGCGAACTGCCAGTTTGCGAAGACGGAGCCCCAGAATGACAGTGTCATGGAGAACGGCTGCATCCTGGCAAGGGCGAACTTGAGGAAAACCTGACCGAATGTCAGCAGAAGGCTCTGCACTACGGCCAGAGGCAGTATCATCAGATTATTCATCGCTTTTTGCCTTTAGAATGAAACTCTCAGCACGGCAGCTGTCGGCAGTCGTGCCTGAAACTGTCTCGTCGAAAGCGGTCACCAGCACACAGCCGGCATTGCCCGCAGCGATAAGACGTCTTGCATCGCGCATGGCCCACTCCAGAGAGTCGTCGCCCTGCGAATATGTAATGTTGTAACCGTGACAGCCTGTCCTGACAGCCAGCGACGAGGCGACGGTGTTGTGGGTACTCTGCATAAAGAGAGTCGGCTTGAGCAGGGTCTCTCCGTTGACGATGATATCCTCGAGGAACTGGACGCTCGTTTCAAGCATTCCGCGCGAAGTGGCGGAGATTATTGCATCCGGGCACTCTACGCCCGCGGCCCTCATTGCACGGAAGGCAGAAAGATGCGAGACCTTCATCAGTCTGCACATCCTGCGCGATTCCATAGGCAGGACGAACTCCCTGAGTGCGCTGAGATCATCGTCGGCACTGACTTCAACGTGGGCGCACACTTCAACCGGCAGATGAGCCGATACGCGGGCAGCCGGACAGTCTGGTCTGTTCAGACTCAGTATCAAAGATGAGTCGTTGCCTCCAAAACCGAACGAGTTGCACATCACGTTTTCAAGATGTATGCAGGCATTTCCCCTGGTGGGTACAATGCCGTCGGCCATAGGGTTCTTCCAGCCGGGCGACGACGGGGTGAATCCGTTCAGCATAGCCAGGATGGAGATTACTGTCTCTATCGAGCCCGATGCCGATGTGGTGTGTCCCGTGTACGACTTGGTGCTTGACACTTCGGGAAGAGACTCTCCGAACACGCGTCGTATGGCGCAGCTCTCAGACTGGTCGTTATTCTGCGTGCCGGTGCCGTGAGCGTTGACATACTGTATCTGCTCTGGTTTCAGACCGGCCATTTCCAGGGCTCCCGTCATTGCCAGATAGGCCCCCTCGCCATTTTCGGACGATGCGGTCTGATGGAATGCGTCGCAGCGGTTGGCATAGCCGCTGACATACGCCAGAGTCCGCGGAGCATCCTTCTGCAGCACCACATAGGCGGCACCCTCCCCCAGATTCAGCCCGGCCCGCATCCCGTCGAAGGGACGGCACATCTCCCGATCAAGTATCATCAGCGAGTTGAAGCCGTTCAAGTGGAACTTGCTCAGTGCGCCGGAGCCTCCGGCAATCGCGATGTCGGCCTCACCGTTGCGAAGCATCTCCGCTCCAATGATTATTGCATTCAAAGCCGACGAACAGGCGGTGGAAATGGTGCAGCACTCCGCCCCTTCAAGCTTTGCAAGAGCGGCAATCTCGAGCGTACTCCTTCCGCACTCGTTGCACAGCGGCAGGCTGCATTGCGACGGATTCTTCCTCATCCGTTCATAGTTCCTTTCGGTCAGATCCATCACACCTACGGTTGTACCTGAGACGAGGGCGACGCGACGGCCGTCAGGACTGCCTATACCAGCCTGCTCCAGAGCCTCGCGCACCGCAAGCGCCCCCATCAGCGATGTCCTGCTGATATCGGACGCTGCGTCAGCGCCGAGCATACGCTTCATCTCATTGCACGAAAGGGAGACCTCGCCGACCGGCAAGTCGGAATGGATGGAATCGAGCTGCGTGGCCCGTCCTATTCCGGATCTGCCCTCCCGAAGCGACTTCAGGACAGAAGCAGCGTCATTGCCTATGGCGCAGACAATGCCTATGCCGGTTATGGAAACTGCCTCTCCCATCACTTGGTTCTGTGCTTGCTTACATAGTCCGCGATACAGCTGATGCTCTTGAATATCTCCTTGCCTTCGGCCGGGCTTGCCAGCTTGATTCCGTAGTACTTGTCGAGTATTACAATCAGTTCAAGGGCATCGATGGAGTCGAGTCCGAGTCCCTCGCCGAAAAGCGGGGCGTTCTCGTCCATCTGACTGACAGTCATATCCTCCAGACAGAGGGCGTCGATAATCTGCTGCTTCAGTGTCGTAATCAGCTCATCCATATTTTATCGGTTTTTAATTTTTACAATCAGTTTCATATCTGCCTCGAACTCAGTTTCACTGCTGCAGTCAGCCCATCCCGCAATCAGGCAGGTGGAATCAGACTGCAGGAATTCGGCACGGAGCGTCCGTTCCATCTGCCCAATATTCTTTTCCGGAAGTATGAGCAGCGAGGTCTCCCCCCTGATGCCGTATCTGATGGCAGCTTCACCGACAGCGATGTTCGGCAGGGTATAAAGAAATGCCGACGGACTCGGATAGAAACCGTCGGTAGTGGAAAACGAAGCCAAGTGTCTGCTGTCTGACATGACGGACGATGTGGCGTTGAACACCTTGAGAGAGATGTTCCCAGTATTCCCTTCCATTTCCGCGGTCTTGAGCAGAATGCCGACAGAGAGACATATCAGACGGCTCAGCATATCCGTCTTGTGGAATCTCGGGCTGTCGTTCAGCCAGTTGCGGAAAATCTCGTCCAGCATATCGCTGCCGGCCGCTCCGACAGGAATGTCATTACCGTCAACGACGAATGACCCGGGAGATATGTGCAGCGAGTGCAGCGTCTTGAGGCTGCAGGATTCAAGCGGACGCTCATCCTGAACAGCGGGCTGTCTGTCCAGCAGCAAAGCGCCGTTGCAGCCTCCAAAGCCGGAAATCATCTTGAGCACAGCACTGCCCGATGCGGGACGCTCGCTGCCGCTCAAATCGATCCTGCCGGACACCCCGCTCTCGCTGAAGTTGGCCAGCGGGAGAACGGTACCGTCATCGGCTGCGCACATTGCAAGTGCTGTCTCCAGAATCCCGGCAGCTCCGAGCGTGTGCCCGTAATAGCCCTTGTATGCCGAAACCGGTATATTACCCAGACCGGCACGTTCGATTGCCACCGACTCCATCTGGTCATTGAACAGCGTAGCCGTGCCGTGAGCGGCTACTGTCGCCAGAGTCTCGATGGGAAAACCTGTCATAACGCGGCTGACAGCCCTGAAAGCCCCGTCACCCGACGGTGAGGGAGTACTGATGTGAAAGGCGTCGTTGGCAGCCGCGCCGGCAACAAGCCGCCAGGGTGAGGGTCCGTCTGTCTCAGCGGGTGTCCTCTTCAGAATCAGAGTCGCCGCACCCTCGCCCAGGTTCAGGCCGTTGCGCTCCATATCGAACGGCCGGCACGGGTCTTCCGACAGAGACTTGAACGAAGTGAATCCGGCAACAGTAAACGGAGTCAGGCAGTCGGCTCCGCACACCACGGCGGTATCGTACTCTCCTGCCGCCAGAAGCCTGTCGGCCAGAATCAGCGCCGACACTCCCGAGACACAGGCATTGCATACCACGATTGGAGCCGTCGAAAAGCCTATACGGGAGGCAATTATCGCAGCCGATCTGCCGGGCGTGATGTAACTGTCAGGCAGACCGGTGAATTCTGCTATATCCCCCTTCGTGGTGCTAAGTATGAACACCGTTCCGGGTGCAGACACATCAGTCCGGGTATGCTGCAGTGCCTCAGTAATCGACTGTATGGCAAGCGACTGGAAGAACGTGAAGCCTCTGAGCGTCAGAATGGCGCGCTGCCCGGCTGTGAAGGCTCCGGCAGTAAGTCTACCGGGAATGCCGTTCCAGTCATGCAGAGTTACCAGCGCCGACTGCCCTGCCCTGACCGCCGAATAGTTCCGGGCGGTAGTAAGGCCGAGAGGTGACGTTATGTCGGATGCTACGATAAAGCTCATATCAGTCCCATCAGTTTTTTCCACTCCAGATAGAACTCCGGAGACTGCCACATCAGGTTATAGTCCCTGTCCATAAATACCTGGACCGTAGTTGCGGTCAGCAGCGTGGTCCCATCTTCGGGATCAGACATCTCGTAGTCGAACAGAATCTTGGCAGCATCGGTCGGGCGATAGGTAATCCTGATGACAGGCTTCATTCCATACCTGACCGGACGCCTGTAATGAATGTTCATCTCAACTATGGGCACAAAAATCTGCTCGCTTATGTATCGGCCGTACGACAGCCCATACTTTGCGCCGAATACCTCACGGGCATCCTCCAGATAGACAGGATAGGCGCCGTGCCAGACGACTCCCATCATATCGACCTCGCTGAACCTTATCTCCAGCTGCTTTTCAGCCGACAGCACCGGCATCTCACCCTTTTCCATCACTGTTCCCTGACCGAAAGTTTTACCTGAGTGCAGGCAATCACTTCGCCGTCCTGACAGATGCGGGCAGTGGCGAGGGTCATGCCGAAAATCTCCTCTATGATATCGACCGTCGTCACTATTGTTGAACCGACTGACGGCAGACGATTTATCCCGAAATCGCGGACAGCGGCTATGAAACCGGTCCGCACTTCATTGTTAAGTATGTACCTGTTGTAGAAGCCCACTCTGGCTGCGCAGGTCTGGGCTATGTTCTCCAGCATTCCGTATGGAGACATCACACCGTCATCGACAAAGATACAGTCCTCTCTGATTACCGTCTCGGTGATCGACGACGTCATGCTGAAGCC
>JAZUJU010000143.1:0-33388 GCA_045642985.1 Bacteroidaceae bacterium
TGGAGAAACTGACTGGCATAAACCAGAAACAGTTATGGCATTATGCAAAGGGAATATCCAGACCAAGGCAGGCACAGAAGCAGAAAATTGAAAACGCGCTGCATCGACTTGGCAGTGAACTGATGTCGCTGTCGTTCTAGACATTCCAATGTCAGCGACTCAGAAAACCTTTCGGTACAATGCGGCCTTGGCTTCCAGTTTCATCGGATAGGCTCGCGAAACAAAACAAAAAACATCAGTTCTTGTTCTTTCATACAAAATACTTACTTTCGTAAACCTTAGGCTTGTAGAGAGTTCCTTGTCATGGACTATCTTAACGCGGAACTGACAAAAGCATAAGACAATGATACCATGAATAGTAAGCGTCTCCGCGATAACGCTTTCAAGGGAATTTGCCACATAAGCACCAGGCAGAGCGTTAGTTTTCCCGAAAATCAGTATATTCGCAATATATATATGAATTGTCAGTAATTTCAATCATGGCTAAGAATCTCTTTGTTGAATTCAAGGAAAACGGTCTGTATGGATTAAAGGATACGGAAGGTCATCGCCTTACCGACGCTATGTACGATGATGCAAAGTGGCTGAATTCCGAGTTATGTGGTGTTTGCAAGGAAGGCAAATGGGGCTTTATCAACCTGCGGGGTAAGGAAGTCGTTCCTACGGTATATGATGACAGCCGGGGATTCTCACTGGGGCTTGCCGCGGTATGCAAGGACGGCCTGTGGGGATTTGTCAATGAATCGGGCAATGTGGCAATTCCTTTTGAATATGACAATGTTTACGACTTCGAGGACGGATATGAGAAAGGCGGCGAACCTATGGCAGTAGTCAGTAAAGGCTCGTTGGAAGGTGTAATAAATCAGCGTAACGAGGTGATTCTGCCTATTAAGTATGATTGCGTATTAGCGCATTATGGAAAGTGGATAATTGCCAACACTCCTGACGATGAATTGAGCGGCCTTTTTGACAATCACGGCAAGCAGCTCCTTCCGTTCGAGTTCGGAGATTTGTGTTATGAGGGTGACGGCTTGTTCTCTTTTTCCAGAGGGGAGTTTACTGCGGACAGCAAGTATGGAATAATAGACTGGAAAGGGCGTGAGATACTTCCACAGGAATACGATGAGATACGCGAGATCTCCAGCGGTGTAAGCCATATTATTAAAGATAACAAGTCCAATTGCATTGACCTTGATGGCAAATTCCTTCTGGAGCGCTGGTATGACGACCTGGTTCTGCTGGCTGATGATATGGTATTGCTGAAAGATGGCGGCAAATATTATCTGAAGGATTCTTTCACATCAGCAAACAGGCCCTGCACCGACGATATATCCGGAGTGTATTCTCCTGATGGCAGGACAATGCTGCTGCCCAAGAATCGTAACGGCAAAATAGTGGTCAGGAAAAATGTTGAGAACCTGGCATATCTCCGTTATACCGATGAGGATGGTTCCGGGTGTTCTCAGATAAAAAAGGAAACCATGAAAATAGTGTTTCAGGAGGGAGTAACGCAGATTGGCAAGGGATGGGATAAGTTTTATTATGACCCCGATGACCGGAAGCTTACAGTGTTCCTGCCATCAACGCTTAAGAAAATAGATCAGTCAGCATTTAAGGATATGACTGATTTCATCAAACAGATTTATGTGCCTGCCAAGAACTTCAAGATGCTGGAACCGATGCTGCTTGCGCACTTGCGTCCTTTGGTAAAGAAGCAGTCCTGGCTTGCCGCTGTGTTCTGCCGTTTATTCTGATATATTCTCAAGTCAGTCCAACTTCTCTTTTATACTCCCAAAAAACGAAGAAAGCCGCGCAAGCGACTTTCTCTGTTTTCAGGATGCATTGTTACAAGCTCCGCCGGGATGGGCAATTCCCATCAGCGATCAATACACTTTGACCTTGGCAGCTGCTGCCTTGCACTTGTCGCGCAGGGCATTCAGATCGCTGCCCTTCGGTGCGTAGCAGACCACCACGCCCATACGGCGGTTCACGCGGGTGAACGGTTTGCCGAAGATGCGGAGGTAGGTATTGGTTTCTGCGCAGACCTCTTCCTCGCCGCTGTACTGAGGCTTCTCAGTGCTGGCAATCGGAGAAAGGATTACAGCACTTGCACCGCAGCGCTCCAGAGTAATCTCAGGAATCGGCAGGCCAAGCACGGCACGCAGATGAAGCTCGAACTCACTCAGGTTCTGGGTTCCGGCCAGAGTCACCATACCGGTGTCGTGGGGACGCGGACTCAGCTCCGAGAAATACACACCGTTCTTGTTGCTCAGGAAGAACTCAACGCCCCAGATACCTGCACCGGTCAGAGCCTTGGTGACCTTGTCAGCCATTCTCTGAGCCTCGGCAAGATGCTCCGGCGAAATCGGTGCCGGCTGGTAGCTCTCCCTGTAGTCGCCGCTCTTCTGTACGTGTGCGATTGGCGGGCAGAAAAGCGTAGGACCGTTCTGCTGGGTAACGGTAAGCAAAGTGATTTCGATATCAAAATTGATGAATTCCTCGACGATGAACTCGCGGATGTCACCGCGGCTGCCGCTGCATCCGTACTCCCACGAATGCTTCAGATCCTCGGGAGTCTTGGCAACAGACTGACCCTTGCCCGACGATGACATCAGAGGCTTGATGACACAGGGGAAACCGACCTTGTTGGCAGCCTCCTCCAGTTCCTCGAATGTCTTGGCATAGAAATACTTGGCTGTCTTCAGGCCGAGTTCCTTGGCGGCGAGATCGCGGATAGCCTTGCGGTTCATCGTGTAGTTCACCGCACGGGCGCTTGGAACCACATGGATGCCCTGCTTCTCGAAATCGTAAAGGCGCTCTGTGCGGATAGCCTCAATTTCCGGAACGATGATGTCCGGATTGTGCTTTTTGACAGCAGCCTCAAGTGCATCGCCGTCCAGCATGCTGAAAACCTCGAATTCGTCAGCGACCTGCATTGCCGGGGCTCCTGCATACGAATCGCAAGCCACCACATACTGTCCCTTACGCTTTGCAGCGATTACGAACTCCTTACCTAACTCTCCTGAACCGAGCAAAAGAATTTTCTTTGTCATATCTGATCAATAACGGAAACATACAAATCAATAGAACCACTTGACATAGCAGAAGTCCTGTCTGTGCGGCAGATCCGGGTGCTTCGGGTACATTCTGTAGCAGACGCGGAACGAGCCGGCCATATCGTTCTTGAACTCAACCTCGAATGTGTAAAGACTTCCGTTGCGCGAAACCAGATTCAGAGGAACGACCTGCTCAAGCTTGTCCTGGCCGTCCTTGTTCTTGATCATCACAAGTTCCAGTCCGACAGCATCCTCAAGTCCCTTCTCGTCGATGACATACTGTACCTTGTAAGTCTTTCCGCTGTCAAGCTGACCGCTTGCCACTTCGTTCTTGTTGCAGCTGACAACTTCGATTGAATCCCAGCGTTCAGCCACAGTCTCCTTCCATACGGCAATCTCCTTTGCCTTGGCATAATTGTCGGCAGTGAGATACTTGTTTCTCTTAGCCATCTTGGTGTAGAACTTGCTGTAGTAATCGTCAAGCTGACGCTTCATTGTGTAATGAGGAGCAATCTGGGCGATGGAATTCTTCATCGTTGCCACCCAACCCTCGGATATTCCGTCTCCGTTGCCGTTGTAATAGAGAGGAACTATCTCGTTCTCGAGCAGGCTGTAGATGGTTGCAGCATCCAGCTGATCCTGATAGCTCTGGTTCTGATATGTGCGCTTGTCGGTGAGAGCCCAGCCGGCACCCTTGCGGTAGCCTTCGTACCACCAGCCGTCAAGGACTGACAGGTTGACGACACCGTTCATCAGAGCCTTCTCGCCCGATGTACCGGATGCCTCAAGCGGACGTGTAGGAGTGTTCAGCCAGATATCCACGCCCGAAACCAGACGCTGAGCCAAATGGATGTCGTAGTTCTCCAGGAATATGATCTTGCCCAGGAATTCCGGACGGCGTGAAATCTCGACAATCTGCTTGATGAGTCCCTGACCGGCGCCATCGTGCGGGTGAGCCTTGCCGGTGAACAGGAACTGTACAGGACGTTCCGGATTGTTGACAATCTTTGCAAGACGGTCCAGATCGGTAAAGAGCAGATGAGCACGCTTGTAAGTGGCAAAACGGCGGCCGAAACCGATTATCAGGGCCTGCGGGTTAATCTTCTGGATGATTGATACAATGCGCTGCGGATCGCCCTGATTCTTGAGCCAGGTGTCGCGGAATGCTGCACGGATAAACTCCACAAGTTTCTGCTTCATTTCAAGATGCTTGTTCCATACGACTCTGTCCGGAACCTTGTAGATAGCCTCCCAGAGTCTCTGGTTTGACTGGTCCTTGAGGAAGCCCTCATCAAAGTACTGGGCGTACAGATCCTGCCATTCCGGTGATGCCCAAGTCGGCATATGGACGCCGTTGGTAACATAACCCACGTGGCTTTCCTCCGGGAAATAGCCCTTCCAGATGCCTGAGAACATTTTCTTTGAAACCTCTCCGTGCAGCCAGCTTACGCCGTTAACTTCCTGACAGGTGTTGCAGGCGAAGGTTGACATACAGAAACGCTCATTGGAATCGCCCGGATTGGTGCGGCCCATATCCATAAGTTCATTCCAAGTGATGCCGAGCTGCTGTGCATAGCCGCTCATATACTTGCCGAACAGGCCCTCGTCAAAATAGTCGTGACCTGCAGGAACCGGAGTGTGTACAGTGTAGATGGATGACGAACGGACCACTTCCATTGCCTGGTTGAATGTCAGCCCTTCCCTGACGTAGTCGGTCAGACGATACAGGTTGCAGAGAGCGGCGTGGCCTTCGTTGCAGTGATAGACATCCTTCTTTATGCCAAGAGCCTTGAGTGTCAGCATACCGCCGATACCGAGCAGGATTTCCTGCTTGAGACGGTTTTCCCAGTCGCCTCCGTAAAGCTGCGAAGTGATTGGGCGGTCAAACTCGCTGTTCATTTCGTTATCCGTATCCATCAGATAGAGTGAAACCCTACCGACGTTGACTTTCCAGATGGAAGCATAGACATTGTAATTGATGTACGGAACCTTGACGACCAGCTGCTGTCCGTTCTCGTCAAGCACCTTGTCGATAGGCAGTTCATTGAAGTTCTGCGGCTCGTAGTTGGCTATCTGCTGACCGTCAATTGACAGGGTCTGTGTAAAATAGCCGTGACGGTACAGGAAACCGATGCCGACCATATCGACATTGCTGTCCGACGCCTCCTTCATATAGTCGCCCGCCAGAACGCCCAGACCGCCGGAATAAATCTTCAGAACATTGCTCAAACCATATTCCATACAGAAATAAGCTACCGAGGGACGGGTTGTGTCCGGCTTAACTTCCATATAGTCACGGAATGTGTCATATACGGAATTCATAGCCTCGATAAGCTTTCTGTCCTTGCTCAGTTCGACCATTCTCTCATATCCGAGACGTTCCAGGAAGAGCACCGGATTGTGCTGGACTTCACGCCACAAATCAATGTCTATATTGCGGAACAGTGCAGTTGCAGCAGGGTTCCAAGACCACCATATGTTACGGGCTATCTCCTCGAGTTTCTTCAGCGCAGCCGGAACACTGGGTCTGACACTTACTTCATGCCATGCCGGCACGTTTGCATTACTTGTTTTGAGTTTCATATACCTATTATTTATTAGTTATTTGCCACTTTCTTGAGAGCCAGGTCATAAGCCTGCTCATAATATGTCACAAAATGCTTCCACAGAGCCTTCTCGGCAATCTTTCCTGCGGAGGCGCGAACTTTATCACGCTGTCGGGTATCCATCTGGAGCCACTCGGCTACTGCATCTCTGATTTCGCCAGCGGCCTCGTTCCAGTTGCTGTCGCCGCGATGCACTACCTTGACTCCGTCGACTATTCCGGCTGAGCGGCCCAGCAGTGAATTCACCCAGAGACCGTATCCGGCCAGATCGGTTGTCACAGTCGGGACCTTGAAAGCGCAGCTCTCCAGCGGAGTGTATCCCCAAGGCTCGTAATATGACGGATACACAGCCAGATCCTGTCCGATAAGCAGATCGTAATATGTCATATTGAATATTCCGTCCTTGCCGTCAAGATAGCAGGGGACGAAAATAACGTGGATGTCATCATCCTTGGAACTGTTGAAGCCCAGACCGCGCAGAGTGTTTACTATTCTGTCGTCGTTCATATTGTGCAGCCAGTGGGTGATTTCCGGTTCCGACAGCCCCTCGGCCTTTCTCCGGCTTCGGATAATCTCCTGCAGGTCGGCACGCGGCTCGGAAACCCACGCCGGAACATTGAAATAGGCAAGAACCTTGTGACCGCGGACGCGTTCATCATCACGCAGACATCTGAGCGACTCAATGAAAAGATCCAGACCCTTGTTGCGGAATTCGTATCGTCCGCCGGTCCCGACTATCACCGTACCGTCGCCCAGAGATGTGCCGAGCAGTCTGTTTGCCACAGAGAGAAGCTTTTTGCGGGCCGATGAGCGGCGGGCTGCAAAGTGCTCCGAATCGGGTACGAAATCGTTCTCGAAACCGTTTACGGTAATGACATCGGGTGTGCGCTCCAGCAGCTGGGTGCACTCCCTGGCAGTTATGTCGCTGACTGTAGTGAAGCAGTCAACATTCTGTGCGGTCTTCTTTTCGATGGAATGTTTTGATTCCATATTGAGTTCGGCAGCCATCTGATCACCGAAATAGCCCTCGAAATAGTCATACAGAGGTTTGCCGTTACCGGCTATCGAGCGGCCTATCGAAGTGGCGTGAGTAGTGAATACTGTTGCTATCTGAGGTATGAAGTGCTTCAGGAACAATGCTCCGAGACCTGTCATCCACTCGTGAGCATGGTAGACCACCTTGAGGTTCTCGTTCAGATAGTAGTTGTAGAAACTCTTCACAGCCATGGCTGCGGCATACGAGAACATCGATGCCTCGTCGTAATCGCCGTACGCATGGAGGGAATCGACGCCGAACAGTTCCCACGCACGCCCGTAAATCCAGTTCTTCATCGGATAGAACGATGTGAAATCCACCAGAAAGACAAGAGGATTTCCGGGAATGTTCCAATGCCCCACTCTGACCTGGAGTCCTTCGCGTTCAAACGCGTCATTTCGCCAGTCCTTGTACAGCTGACGGCTTTCAGAGAACAGAGGATTGGCCGCATCCTTGTCAAAGTCAGGGCCGATATAGACCAATGTGGCACCGGTTTTCTGCTGCAGAGTCTTGGCCTGGGTGGAAAGTACGGTATAGATGCCGCCCACCTTGTTGCAGACCTCCCAGCTCGATGCGAAAATGTAATCAGGATGCAGTTTCTTTTCTTTCATACCTACTTCAAACCCAATTTTGCTCTATTCTGCAAAATTAGGAATAAACTGCAATATGAAAGTTATATTTACCTACTTTAATCCGCGACTTTTCAACACTTTGGCGAAAGCCGGAAAACCTTGTCCGTAATTCCAGCCATCTCTTCAGGATAATGTGTGACAGCAATCAGTGTCTTTGAGGGATTCTGGCAATAGCATTCCATTATTGCTCTGGCAAGTGCACGGTTACGGTTGTCCAGACCGTGCAGCGGTTCATCCAGAATCAGCAGCGAAGGGTTCTTTACGAACGCCCTTGCCAGCAGCGCCATCCTCTGTTCTCCGCTCGAAAGGGTGCAGAAATCACGGTCGCACAAGTCGTCAAGACCGAAAATATGGAGCCAGTTGCGACACACGTCTCTCTCTTCATCATGAATCTTGCGGTACAGTCCTATGGTGTCATTGAGGCCCGATGCCAGTATATCGATGACGGGAATATGATGGCAATAGGAACGGTGCATCTCGGGAGACACATATCCGATGTGCCTCTTGATCTCCCAAATGCTCTCTCCCGTACCGCGCCTGCGTCCGAACAGCGCGATATCGCAGGCGTACGCCTGAGGATTGTCGGCATAGACCAGACTCAGGAGAGCCGACTTGCCCGCTCCGTTGCGTCCCTGGATGGACCATCTCTCCCCCCGCCTTACACACCAGTTCACATTTTCGAAAATGGTGTTGCCGCCGTAGCGCAGGGAGACATCCGTGCAGCGGACCACTTCTTCGGAACCGAACTCCGAACCGGGCATCGAGAGTATCATACGGTGCTCCACATCGCCGAGAACTGCGATATTGTCATTCCGTCGGGGAACATAGTCACAGACCGGGTACTTGGCAATATGGCAGCAGTCACTGATTTCAACCACAGTGGTGACAAAATGAGGAATGTCTTCGGGTCTGGACACTATCAGTACTATCTGAAGTCCCCACTCTTGCACAAGACGAGCGAAAAGTTCCGTAAGCGTTTCCCTGGCTTCCGGATCCAGTCCGATATAGGGATTGTCCACAACTATCATCGACGGATGCGAGGCGAGAGCTCTTGCCAACTGATACTTTCGCATTTCGCCGCTTGATAGAGCCACCAGCCGTCTGTCCCATATACGTTCCAGCTGGAACACGCGGTGCAGTTCGCTGCGCCAGGCGACGTCGGCAATCTGCGGAAATATCTCAGAAATGAATGGCGACTCCTCGCTTTCAGTACTGTTCCAGCGCTGCTGATAGCACCAGGTAGCGTCAGCGCTGCCATAGCTGTCACGGAATGCTATACTGCGTACGGCATCGCGGCGATACGCGGAATAGAACTCTCCGCCAGCCAGAATCGGGCACTGGCCGGTAATCAGATTCGCCAACAGCGTCTTGCCCGAGCCGTTGTCACCCGTAATGGCTACCTGCTCTCCTTCGAGTATTTCAAGGTCCGCCGGAGCCTTAAGCCTCATTGCAGGATTTCCTGCCAGGGCGTTCCGAAGGCTTATTACAGTTTTCGGCTGCATCAGGGAATGTGTATTCTGCGCGATTCGCTATTGACTACCTGCGCGGGAATCCGAATGCCGGGCGAGGCATCACGCCTGCCTCGGTCGGCCTTCTGACCGGGCTCTCCTCGCCGAACAGATAACTTTTCCTATAGCCTCCGCAGTCAATCACAATTTTCTCGAATACGGTTCCCGGCTCAATCGGACGGATGCTCAAGGTATGCGTCCCGACCGCCTGGCTGATTTCAAATTCAGCCTGACACTCCACGGCACGCGATGCAACCGTCGGGTAATAGACGGAATAGATGTTCTCCTGCTTCTCGTTCAGGCGCTCATTGAAATTGATTTCCTGTTCAGGGCCTCCGTCAATGCTGACCATAAAGCGGTGTCCCTCAAGACGGGCGAATGCAAGCGTAGCATTCAGAATAAGATGCACGTCAACCTTCCGGACATCAGATGTCAGAGTGAATCTGTATGTCAGGCACGCGCCGTCCGTAGTTTTGCTGTAAGGCTGCAGGGAGATGCCGCTCAGTGTACGTCCCATATACGGGATGACCGTCCAGACGGCTTCGGCTGCATCCGTGGCGCTGTAGTAATGTTCCGCCTCCATAGTGACAGTGCCGTTCTTTTCGGTGAACTCATACAGACCCGGTTTGATTGAATCGGTGTCAAAGCGATATATGGCAGGAAGTCTGTCTGAGGGGAAGTTGTCGTTCCACGACGTGTATCCGATATGCTTCTGAGTCATCATACCGTTCCACTTGCCGCCGGCGATGTCGGTATTGTACGCAGCATTCAACAGCGAATCGCGGTGGAAGTCGCGTTCGCAGCGGTCAGCCCACTCGTTGGCTGCAGGATTGCCGTCAAGGAACAGCTGGTTGTTCATCGCCTGTGCGTAGTACATATCATAGACATTGGCAAGAGCCTGGGTCGGGAACAGTATTATCTGCTGATACACATCACGATACTGCGGTTCAAGCGTCATATACTGGCGCAGCGCCTCGGTCTCAAGACGGCTCCATTCGTCGCAGACCTGCTTCCATTCGCCCGATTCCAGATTATAGGTATTCTTGTCAAGCATCTCGGCGGTGACGCGGCCGCTGTATTTGCAGAGCAGATTCAGGATACGGCAAGCCTCGGCTGCCTGCTCCTCGCCGAACTGCTGTCTGCAGAAATCCAGAGTATGGTCCAGCAGCGTCGATGCCGAATACCTGAACGGGCTCCAAGCCATATCCAGGAACAGCGAGATAGGATATTCCATCGGTTTGAGATCGCCGACATTAAGCACCCATATTTTGTCAACGCCGTAGTCGTAAGTCAGCTGCATCTGTTCCCAGAGATGCTGTATCGGAGTGACATTCAACCATTTGGAATTACGTGGAGCGCCCACATAATCGACGTGGTAATACATACCCCAGCCGCCCTTGTGTTTGCGTTCCTCGGCATTGGGCAGCTTGCGGACATCGCCCCAGTTGTCATCCGAAATCAGTATGATGACATCGTCCGGAACGCGAAGTCCCTGATCGTAGTACAGTTGAACCTCCTTGTAGAGAGCCCACACCTGCTGGCGCTGCTCGGCTGGTTTGCCGGTAACATCCTTAATTATCTGACGCTGGTCTGCGAACAGTCCTTCAAGCATATTGATAATGTCCTGATCCGAGCCTGAAAGTGCGGCATCGCCGTCGCCCCGCATACCGATTGTAATCAGGTCCTCATTGTTTTTGGAACGCTCAATGCCCTCGCGGAAGAAGCGCTGCAGTTCCTCCTTGTTTTTGGTATAGTCCCATACACCGCCGTAAGCCTTGGGATTGCGCGCCCACTCCTGATGGTTGCGGGCCATAGGCTCGTGGTGCGAAGTACCCATCACCACGCCCATATCGTCGGCCGTCTTTGAGTTCTCCGGGTCATCTGCATAGAAGGCCCAGTCCCACATTGCGGGCCACATGAAATTGCCGCGAAGACGCAATATCAGTTCAAACACATCGGCATAGAAATCCTTTCCTCCGCGCTGGGTTCCGTAGTGGTTCTTGACCCAGCTTGTCAGACACGGGGCCTCGTCGTTGAGGAATATGCCACGATACTTCACAGCAGGTTCGCCAGCCGTGTACAGTCCGGGCTTGATGGAAAGATTCTGCTTGTGACTTATCGGGGTGTCAGCCCAGAAATACCAAGGCGAAACGCCCAGCTGTTCGCTGAGTTCATAGATGCCATACACCGTACCGCGACGGTCGCTGCCCGCTATCACAAGAGCCTCGGCGACACCTTTGACCGGTTCCTTTACGACGGTCATGATGTATTTCTCGTTCTTTCCCGTCAGTTCCTTTCTGTCTATCTTCTTAGCCTTGAGAATCTGCGAAATGTACTTGCTGCCAATTGAGCCGACAATAATCATCCTCTCGGCTGACGGTTCGTACTTAAGCTCGGCCTCTCTGCCCGCTACTGCCTTGAAATCCTTCTGCAAAGACTTGAGGGCTATCCGGATGGCAACATTGTCCGACTCATCTGCAAGGATTGCGGTCGGGACACCGTCAGCAATCACTGTAAAACGGTCTTCGGAAAGAGTTTCGAACGCTATTCCCTTGTTGTCAATGGCCATCAGGCGAAGCGATGACAGGACGGCCGCCACAAGCAGCGCTGTAAATTTGCGGAATTCATGCATAACTGTAATCTTTATATTATGCGCGAATTTATGAAACTTTTCGGTCAGGAAGAACACATTTTGACTACTTTTGCACCGATTTGCGAACCAAAATGCATGAAATAGAATGTCAGTCGTAATCAGGGAGATAAACACACGGCGCGAACTCAAGAAGTTCATCAGCTTTGCAGACAGGCTATACAGGGATTGTCCCTATTACTGTCCACCGATCCGCTTCGACGAGATGAACACTTTCGACAGGAAGAAGAATCCGGCGATGGATGTATGCGATTTCCAGCTGTTTATGGCATTTCGCGACGGCAAGGCTGTAGGGCGCATCGCAGCCCTTGTAAACAACCGCGCAAACGAATTCTGGAAAGAGAAGAAAGTCCGTTTCGGCTGGTTCGATTTCATTGACGATATGGAGGTGAGCCATGCCCTGCTTGATGCCGTCAGGGATTGGGGAAGGCAGCGCGGTCTCAACGCTATGAACGGCCCGTTAGGCTTCACTGACTGGGATCACGAAGGTCTGCTGATCGAGGGATACGATTACGTGGCTCCGCTGGCATCGCTCTACAACTATCCGTACTATGTGAAACACTTCGAAGCCTACGGTCTCACCAAGGATGTTGACTGGATAGAGATGCAGGTCACTCCGCCCAAGGAGATTCCGGAGCGTCTCGTCAGGATGGAGAAAATTGTCAGGGAACGCAGCAAGGTTCACGTGGTCAAATTCAGGAACCGCAAGGAGATGGAAGACCATTACGGGCTGACATATATGGATGTGCTCGACCAGGCATACCAGTCTCTGCACAATTTCCAGCCGCTAACCGACAGGCAGAAGAAATACTACAACGATATGTATTTCCCGCTGTTGAATATGGATTTCCTGACGATAGTGGCCAACGAGAAGGACGAAGTCGTAGGAATAGGTGTCGGTATGCCCGATATTTCGAAAGCCGTGCGCCGCTGCCACGGCAGGCTGTTTCCGTTCGGTTGGCTGAGGATACTCAGAGCCTTGAAGACAAAGAAGATAGATGTGTTCGACACTCTGCTCATTGCGGTACGCCCTGACTATCAGAACACAGGCATAAACATTCTGTTCTTTACCGACCAGATTCCGTACTTCAACAAATATCACGTCAGGTATTTCGAGACTACATCCATTCTGGAATCGAACATGAAGAGTCTCAGCCAGTTCTATCTGTACGAGCACAAGTTCCACAAACGTCGCAGGGCCTACATCATGGACATCTGATAGCAATAAAAGACCGGCAGGCTGACGCCCGCCGGTCTTTCGTTAACTTATGTTCCCGAATTGCCGGGTTCTGATCACTTGAGCATTCCGAAGATGGAATTGAGGGTTGAGAGAGTGCTGGCAACAGCCTCTGTCTTCTCGCTGAGGCCGGCTATCTTGCCCTGTGCGGTCGATGCGGCATCCGAGATTGCGCTGTTCGCCTTGCTGGTAAGAGCAGACAGATTCTGGCTGGCAAGTCCGCCAAGCAGTCCTGTAATGGCCGATGAATTGTCGTTTGTGATCAGGTTCTGCGAACCGAGTACAAGACCTGTAGCGAATTCTGCATAGAAAGCGCTCTTGTTGTCCATACCCTTCAGGCCCTGGATACCATTTGCAAGAGTGATAATGTTCATCACATTGCTCATGTTCTGCAGGTCGATCTTACCGTCACTCTTGTACTGGGAGTAAAGGCTCTTGAGGGCTGCGCCCGATGCCTGACCGCTTGTAGTTGCGATTGGAGTACCGGCTGCACCTGTTGCCGCTGCACCGCCTACGGCACCGCACGAAGCGAAAAGAACTATCACTGCAAGAACTGCAAAAAGACTTGATAACTTTTTCATAACTGTATTGGTTGTTTATTTGTTCTATGCTGCGAATATACAAGAATTCAGATTAAAGAAGATGTCCTAAGAACAGTTCCTTTTCTGCGGTTGAAAACTTTCTGAGCGAAGCGTATTCTTCTGCCGTTTCAGCTGAGATGTGACGGATGTCGTGATAGTTTGCATCAGGATGCGCTATTACCATTCCGCAGATACTGGCTTCGGGAATCATAGCGCACGATTCAGTCAGTCTGATTCCGACATCGGGCAGCAGTTCCAGAATGTCACGTTTTAGACTGTGATCCGGGCAGCAGGCATATCCTACGGCAGGCATTATCACTCTGACTTCTTCGGGAACCAGAGCGGAAAAGCGTTCGTGCAACCAGGCTGAAACGGTTTCGGCCAGTGCCACCTTGACAGCATGCAGCACCAGACTGCCGTCTTCGTCGTCAATTCCCGAAACGCTGACTGCGAACATTCCCAGTTGTGACTCCAAGCCTGTTGCGGCCGTCGGGAAGTAGTCGGCAAGCGAATGACGCGCTCCGGCATCCTGACGCAGCATCGGTAGTGCAAGTCCTGCCCCGGCAATCAGGTCCCCCTCGCGATGACAGCTTTCAAAACGGGCACAGCAACAGACAGTCAGCCGGTCATCATTAAGGAATTCAATAGCCTCGTCACGAAAACGTTCATCATTCCGGGAAAGTCCGCATACGACGCGGAACAGTTTCCAGTCGAAACTGCCGGCGAACTGCGATGCGGGAAATACGGTACGCGGAACATCCTCAAGACGGAGTTCCTTCACGAATCCGAAACCGCTGTCCGGCCGTTCTACGCATACGGACATACCTTCACGTTCCTGACACGCATTTCTACAATCCGCACTCTCTTTAAGATTACGCAGGCGCTCCTGTTCCGCCCTCTCGCTCTGTATGAATTCGTCGGGAGAAGCCAGATAACGTTTTGCCATTACCGCCGTAGCCGACGCATCGGCTCTGTAATGGACATTGTCATAAAGCGGAGCGAGTCTTACCGCAGTATGCACGGCCGATGCTGCTGCTCCGCCTACGAACAGAGGTATGTCGGAATTCATCGCTGCAAGAGCGCGGCACAGTTCCTCCATACGCGAAAGCGACGGAGTGATAAGTCCGCTCACTGCGATTATGTCGGCATTTTCGCGAATAGCAGTGGCAATGATTTCTTCGGACGGAGCCATCACGCCTAGGTCAAAAAGCTGGAATCCGCTGCACTGCAGGACAGTCCCGACTATATTCTTGCCTATGTCGTGGACATCGCCTCTGACAGTGGCAATCACCACTTTCGGACGATGCCCCTCACCGCTCTCGCTGTCTATGTACGGTTGGAGTACCGCAACTGCATCCTTCATTATTTTGGCAGAACGCACTATCTGCGGCAGGAACATCTTGCCGTCCGAGAACAGGTTTCCGACCTTCTCCATTCCGCCTACCAACGGTCCCTCAATCACGGCAATAGCGCTGTGCAGTTTTTCCATGCACTCAAGAACATCATCCTTCAGGCGGGTTCCATCACCATTTATCAGAGCGCGCTGAAGACGTTCCTCCACAGGCAGATGAATATCCGGCTGCGCCTGAGACGCATCGTTTCCGGCCGAAGCCTCATTCATTTTCGCCGCCAAAGCAACCAGCCTTGATGTTGCCTCCGCATCGCGGTCAAATATCACATCTTCTATACAGCGCAGCAGTTCCGGGTCAATCTCGTCATATACCTGAAGCATCTGCGGATTCACAATCGCCATATCCAGACCGGCAGCGACAGCATTGTACAGGAAGGCTGAATGCATCGCCTCGCGGACCGCGTTATTGCCACGGAATGCGAACGACAGATTCGAGATGCCGCCCGATGTGAGCGCGCCGGGCAGATTAGCCTTTATCCAACGTACCGCCTCTATGAAATCGACCCCGAAACGGGCATGTTCCGCAATACCGGTGCCAATTGACAGCACATTTACATCGAAGATGATATCGTGCGGATCTATTCCGGCCTTTTCGGTCAGCAGTCTGTAGCTGCGGGCGCATATTCCAATCTTACGATCGTAGGAGCAGGCCTGTCCCTGCTCGTCAAAGGCCATCACTACCATAGCCGCTCCAAACGAGCTGATGACCGATGCGCGGCGCAGGAACTCCTCTTCGCCGTCCTTCAGAGATATTGAGTTGACAATACACTTGCCCTGAACATTCTTCAGTCCCTCGACAATTGTCTCGAAATGCGAAGAGTCAATCATCACCGCAGCCTTCGACACAGCCGGATCAGTGGCTGCATATCTGAGGAAATTGCGCATCTCGGCAGTAGAATCCAGCATCGCATCGTCCATATTGACATCAATGATGTTGGCTCCGCCCGCTATCTGCGCCGATGCCACCTGCAATGCCTCTTCGTACTGTCCTGACGCTATCAGGCGGGCGAATTTCTTCGATCCTGCCACATTGGTACGTTCGCCTATGTTGGTGAAGCTGACGCTGCTGTCAATGCCGTAAGCATCCAGACCGCTTACCGTCAGTATTCTCTTTTCAGTATTTATACGGCGTGGGGCATATCCGCGCAAAGCCGCGCAAAGCGCAGATATATGATCGGGGGTGGTTCCGCAGCAGCCTCCGGCTATATTCAGCATTCCCTCCGAGGCCAGAGTGCGTGCCACATCAGCCAGCACATCAGGTGCTTCGCAGTAGCAGCCGTGCTCATCGGGGAGTCCGGCATTCGGATAGAATACCAGAGGATGATGGGAGAAACCTGCTATCTCCCTAACCAGACGGGCCATCTCAACGGCTCCGAGAGCGCAGTTTATTCCGAAGGCGGCAAGCGTCGGGGCATGGCATACCGAACGGTAGAATGCCTCAAGTGTCTGTCCTGTCAGAGTGCGGCCGCTGCGGTCGCTGACCGTCACCGATATGACCAGCGGGACAGGATTGCCGAGATTCTGCAGCGCGACTATCGCGCTTTTTGCCACAAGCGCATCGAAACAGGTTTCCAGCTGGATAAAGTCCACACCGCCCCTGACCAGAGCGTCGATTTCCTCCTGCAGGACAGAAGTCATCGTGTCGAAGTCATACTCGCGTTCCGTCGGTCGGTCCAGATTCTGAGCCAGTGTCAGTGACTTTCCGGTCGGACCGACGCTGCCGGCAACAAGCACATCCCTGCCCGACCCGGCAACAGCCTGACGGGCGATAGCGGCAGCCTGATAAGCCATCTGCGGGGCAAAGTTGCCGCATCCGTACTGTTCCTGACCTATACGATTCGCGCTGAACGAGTTTGTCTCGATAATGTCAGCGCCTGCCCTGATATACCTCAGATGAATATCTCTGATACAATCCGGACAGGAGAGATTCAGGCATTCGTGATTGCCTTTGAGTTCCACCGTTTCGGGCGCTCCCTCAAAGTGATAATCCTGTTCGTCAAGTCCGAGGCTCTGTATCATCGAGCCCATGGCACCGTCCAGTACCAGAATCCGTCTTTTCAGTTCGTCGGGCAGATTCATCATCAGAAACAGTTTCTAAGTATTTCAAGCATATTGTCCTGGCGTCCCATAGTGTAGAAATGCACTGCGGGAGCTCCGTTTTGAATAAGTTCCCTGCACTGCATCATACACCACTCCTTTCCTATCTGATAGCAGGCTTCTGCATCGTCAGCATTTGATTCGAGTTCGGTTGTCAGTTCGTAGGGAATGTCTATGTTGAATGTCTTTGGCAGGGAATCGACCTGACTGGCTTTGGATATCGGCTTCAGTCCGGGCACGATAGGAACACTGATTCCTTCCTCACGGCACATGTCACGGAATCTGTAGAACGCATCATTGCTGAAGAACATCTGCGTCACTATGAAATCGGCGCCCGCATCAACCTTGCGTTTCAGATTGCGTATGTCCGTCTTGAGATTAGCCGCCTCGAAATGTTTCTCTGGATACGCGCCAACGCCAATACACAGCGGCGAACCTGCATCGGAGGAAATCTTCTTTACAGCAGCCACAAGTTCGTTGGCATATCTGTAGCCGCCGGGAGTAGCCGTGAAACGTTTCTCGCCCACAAGACTGTCGCCACGCAGAGCCAGGATGTTCTCAATGCCCATAAAAAGGAAATCCTGAACCTGAGTGTTTATCTGATCGGCCGTTGAGCCTCCGCAGATGATATGGGGCACGACCTCGATCTTGAATTCCGACTGTATTGCGGCACAGACGGCAGTCTCGCTTATCCGGCGGCGTATCAGATGGCGGCTGAACTGCCCGTTCTCTTCGGGCTGATAATCAATTTCGTCACGGTGACAGGTCACATTGATATATTTCGGACTGAACTCCAGGAAAGGTCTGACAGATTCGATCAGGCTCGTTTTAGTAACGCCCTTCAGTGGCGGTACGATTTCTATTGACGGAAACGGTCTTGTGGCAGTGGCGAGAAGTTCGGAAATTTTCATATCTGTATTCGCGTTTTGTTGTCTCCGCCTGCAAAGTTACTCATTTCCGAATAACGTAAAACCTGACAAAAGACCGTTTGCAATTAATTGTGTATTTTTGCAGTCAGGAACAGAAGCAAGATATGCCAAAGAAAGAGACTATAAGGAATATGTTCAACGACATAGCATCCGATTACGATGCCCTCAATCACATAATGTCGCTGAATGTTGACAAAAGCTGGCGACGCCGTGCGCTCAGGCGCATTCTGTCGACGGACTATCCGCAGCAGATTATGGACCTGGCCTGCGGCACGGGCGATTTCTCCATAGCAATTGCCGAAAAGATGCCGGACGGCAGTCACGTCACCGGCGTGGACCTGTCAGAAGGAATGCTGGAGGTTATGCGCCGGAAAATAGCGGAGCGTAAGCTTGAAAGCAAGATTGACATCCGCATAGGCGAAGGCGAATGTCTGGATTTCGCAGACTGTTCCTTCGATGCTGTCACGATAGCATTCGGAATACGCAACTTCGAGAACAGGGAACAGAGTCTGCGCGAGATTCTGCGAGTGCTCAATCATGGCGGAAGTCTGGTCATTCTGGAACTGTCCGAACCCTCCTGCCCCATAATCCGATGGTTCTACAACATCTATTTCACTAAACTGATGCCTCTTATCGGAAAGAAGGTCTCAGGCAACGGAAGCGCATACAGTTATCTTCCGGCTTCGGTCATCAGTTTCCCGAAGAAGGATGAATGGATGGCGACTATGCGTGAATGCGGGTTCACGGATGTAAGGCACAAGGCCTTCTCGCTTGGAATCTGCAGGATGTATTCAGGCCGCAAACTGTAAAGTACAGGCCGGATCAGGACAGCAGACGGAACATACCATATCCCAGATAGGTACCTATCGCATATCCTAAAATACCGATTGCAAGTCCGGCGGCAAGCACGCGTTTGTTGCGCATTGACGCGGAGACCATCGGCACGAATGGAGGTGAGCAGAGGAATGCCACCGATGTAATGACGGTGATATCGGCATCGATCTTGAACACGTACGACTGCAATGCCTGCAGCGCCAGCGATGCGAACACCACGAACGCCAGATAGCCGAGCGCTCCCAGTCCGCCGGCGAAATCCAGCATCCGGATATCTGCCATCGAAGCCACTACCATACTGAACACATAGATGCTGTACATACCCACATCGTAACTGTACGGCAGGGAACTGATCTTCTTTACGAAAGAGAAGCAGATACTGATAGTCGTCAGGGCCAGTATGAAAATGGTCATCATCGGAAGATTCGGGAACAGCAGTGTCACCAGATATGACAGGCCGCATATTACAGCAGACAAGGCAATGAGAATTCCGAGAATTCCGAGTCCCTTGCGCGTGCCCAACCCCTTGTACGGATTTTCCGGTCCGGACTCTTCTTCGACTATATCCTCGTGCTTGCTCTTGTCCTTCAGAAAAGCGCGGAACAGCTTGATTCCACAGGAAACGAGGAACACCAGATAGAAGAAGCCTATCAGCATATTGTAGCTGTTGAGCAGCAGATATGTGCTGTCAGACACACTGAGCATAGTTTTGAGGGCGGCCATATTAACTGTTCCGCCAGTGTATGCACCGGCAAGCAGGCCTCCTATCTTAGCGGCGCCGTCACTGCTCATGCTGCTGGAATCGATAGCCCGGCCGAAAATCAGGAAACCGAGCAGGACTGCAACGATTACAGACAGCAGTCCGGAAAGCAGAGCCTTCATATTTTTGCCGGACTCTTTCCTGTCGAATGTACATCCGATAAGCATCAGAGGTATGGCGAACGGCACGGTGATACTGCTGAGGATATGCTGTACCGAGGCAGTTTCCTCCGGAATACTAACCCCTGGAATCAGTCCGATGTTACCCAGAATGGCACCTATTATATACAATGTAAGAACCGGTCCGGCCTTGCCTATCAGCTTGACCTTTCTGCACAGCACAAGAACCAATGCAGGAGTAAGCAGAAAAATCAGTGCGGAAATTATCGTTGACAGCATCACAAATTATTTTATCAGATCAATACCAGTAAGAATTACAAGCAGAAAAGTCGACATCACCAGCAGCGGCAGCATCCTGTCCAGTTCTCTGCCACGTCCCTTCCATACGCCACGCAGATGCAGGGCAAACAGAGGCAGTGTAATAAGGTAGAGCCAGGAACCGCCGGTATGTAGTGTGTATGCAATCATACATATCCAGCCGCCCGCCAGCAGGACAGACTGATATATTCTGGAGCCTCTGTCACCCAAGACGATTGCGACTGTCGTTCTGGTTGCAGCGTCCGTTCTGGCATCGCGGATGTTGTTCACATTGAGCACGCCGACGCTGAACAGTCCGACTGCGGCTGTGGGCAGCAGAATGCTCCACGATGTCAGTTCGTGGGCGCACAGCAGATATCCGCCAAGCACGGTAGCGACCCCGAAGAATATGAACACGGCAATATCGCCAAGTCCGTGATAGCCATACGGATGTGCTCCGAGAGTATAGTTTATTGCGGACCAGATAGCCAAAGCGCCTAAAATAAGGAAAAGTACCGGATATAGTCCGAGAAGCGTGCCGAACGATGTCCATACCATAGCCGTCCCGAACACGATGCTGGCAATTGCGGCTCCAGTTATCAGTTTTTTTATCTGCGGAATTGTAAGTTCGCCATCCATCAGGGAATAGTGCATTCCCTCGCGTTCGTCTGAATTGTCGGTTCCGTGCAGCGTATCGCCGAGTTCGTTCGAAAGGTTGCTCAGTATCTGCAGGCACACTGTTGTCAGGTACAGCAGAATGACGACCCAAAGGTTCACTTCCGAATCGCGCAAAGCAATGAATGTGCCCATTATCACACCTGCCAACGAAAGCGGCAGAGTGCGGAGCCTCATTGAGCGTACTGCTGATTTCACATTCATAGTCACTTGTTGAAAAGTCTCAGTTCATACCGGCCGCACATTGCCATACGGTCATCCTTGATGGCAACAGCGGAGAGAATATCCTTGTGCATGGCGATGAGGTCAATGACAGGCTGCAGGTCTTCCGTCGTCCGGATGCGGTTGGCAAAAGCCGTGGCATAGCTGTCGGCCTGAGCCACATCCCGGCAGACAATCATTACGGCATCCGCCCGTCCCATACTCATTGACGGACCGACAGTTCCGCTCGAGGTACATATTCCTAACGGAAACTCCCCGGCCGGGATGTGCAGCCCTACCTTGTCCGACAATGCCGATTCACCGGCAAAGACAGATACATCGATATCGCTGGCAGAATCGGCATATATGTCACCGCCGTTCTCCACAATTATCTCACGGCATCCGTATCTGTCACGGAGTTTCTGCGCCACACAGCCCGCAAACTCGCCTGCCACGGCACTCATTGGCCCTATTCCGGCGCGTTTTGAAACATCAGCCATATGGCGTATCTCATCGGGCGCGGCGACAGCGACATCATAGGGGACCAGCGATGTGCGGAATCCGGGGTCAAAAGCAATATACGCATCCATTGAACGCCTCAGAGCGATAATCCAGCTGAGCACATCATCTTTCATAGAAGACGAATAGGAGCCGTCATCAACTCCTATCCATAAATCGGTCTCAAGGAACTTCACACCGAACGCGGTTCGTCCCTCTCTGGCGAACCTTTTCCGGTAGTGTCGTTCCTCGTACTGCATCAATCCTCAAATGACGAATGGAACAGTTGGAGAGGACAGGCGGTTATGCACAGCTTGCACAGGATGCACAAGTCAGGCTGGAAGACCAACTTCCAGTCAGGAGCCTTGATTGACAGGGCGCCCGACAGGCACGACGATGCGCAGGTTCCGCAGTTTATGCAACGCCCGCTGTCGTATGTAATCTTGCTCTCAAGTGGGCAGACCTCCACCCCGCTCTGTTTCATATAATCTATAGCCTGGCCTATGCGCTCGCGGTCTGCGTCAAGTTCCAGCACCAGTTTGCCGTTGCGTCCGGCATCTATGTCAGCCTTGATGATGCTGACCATAATGTCGAACTTCTTGATGAGTTCGTATGTCAGAGAGCGTCCGGCCGAACCGCCTGGGAATGTAACTACGACTTTCTTTACCATAATTCTTCCGTTTTTATGTTACAGATTCTCAGCAAGGCTCTTAAGACTGGTTCCAGTCGGCATCGGACGCACCGGTGCAGTCAGCTCGAACTCGCCTTTCTGAATCCACTGTTTAAGAATGTCGGCAATCTGACGGGCTTTGTAAAGGCTTGACAGTGGCGAAGTATGAATCTTCTTTCCCATAAATTCTATCTCGCCGCTGCGAAGCTGCTCGTAGTTGACCTGTCCCTTCAGTTTGCACTCATCGCCGTAATCCTCTATGTATGTATCTATCTGACTGTTTCTGATCGACACACGGGCGGCAAGATCCTCGTCAAGAATCGGGATAGGTACTCCTACACCGACATACATTGTGACACCATACTTCTCGAAATACGCGCCTCTGATGAAATCAGTGCTCATCTGGCGCATCTCACCCATCAGCGCGAGGGTACGGGAGCCACCCATCGGAACATTGAACCCGTTGAGCGGCTTGGAGCAGTTGAACTGCGTGCCATTCCAGATGACATAGCCTGGAGCGCCACAAAGGAATATGTGGGTTCCCAGACCGATTGTACGGCAGTCGGGATCGTTCAGAAGCGGAGAAAGTTCTCCGGCCGAACTGTAGGACGCATTTCTGAGATGAGGCAGCAGAGTGCCCATATAGGTATGCAGAACGCGGTCCGAGGTATTGACAGCGACGTTATAGTTCTGATACGAGTTGCGCGGATTGCACAGAATGGCTTCGTTGATTGTATCCAGCGAAATTTTCGTTCTTATATGCTTGCGGGGATAGCAGTCCGTTCCCTTGCCCCAGGCTTCAAGAATGACCTCCTTGCCGGCAATCAGATCCTCGATAACGTGGGCACCTCCATACTTCGGATTCTGGACATTGCAGTCAGTGGCTCCGACGAAAGTATCCACGGCAGCAAGCCCGCCGCTGACAGGTACGCCGTTAAGCTCGATGCGCTCCATCCTGATAGGAGGATTGGCGTGGCCGAAATTCAAGAACGCTCCGCTCGAACACATAGCACCGAATGTAGCCGTAGTCACGACATCAACCCTGTCGAGTATCTCCTTCGGCGACATAGTCTTTGCCATTTCGGAGACCTCCTCGGCAGTAAGTACCACAGCCTTGCCTCTGCGGATTCTGTCGTTTATCTCTTCGTATGTCTTTGCCATATTCAGACGGGATTATTTGGACTTCAGCTGTTCGATTGCCGCATCACATACATCCGCAACAGTACGGAACGGATGACTGGTGTCAAAACGGATATCCAGACGATTCTCAATAGCCATTGCAGTAAGCATCATCGAAAGTGAGTCAAGCGCAAGGTCTTCGACCAGGCGGGTATCAAACGAAACGCTTTCAACATCAAGAGCCGGACGAACCACCTTGATGACCTCTTTCAATTCCGCAAAAACTTCTTCTCTTGTCATTTTATAATGCAGATTATTATTCTGGAACTTAATTTCTGGCAACCTTCATACTGCCTGTGCGCTTGAAATCCTCCTTGCGGACAATCATCTTGCTGATGCGGTGGGTTGTCGGAAGCTGTGCATTGATTCTGTCAACCAGATTCTTCATATACGCCTCAATGTCGGCATCAGACTTGCCTGCGAATGCAGGAGCCTGCGGGAGTATCTCTATTTCGATACAAGGTGCTCCGTTCAGTTCGCCCTCCTTGGCAAGAGCGTCCTTGACACACGGATCGGCATAGAACGGCTCCTCAATCTCCTCCGGGCTGATGTTCTCGCCGTTCGGCAGAAGGATAAGGTTCTTGATACGGCCAACAATATATACATAGCCGTCTTCGTCTATACGTGCAAGGTCACCGGAACGCAGCCAGCCATCGGGAGTGAGAGCCGCTGCAGTATTGGCTTCGTCCTTGTAGTAACCGGTAAACACATTGTCACCCTTGATCCAAAGTTCACCATCAACAAGTTTGAATTCCTGTCCGGGATATGCCTTGCCCACAGATGTCGGATGGGTCTTTACATCCTTGTTTCCTGTTGACAGGTTTGCGCCCTCAGTCATACCGTAGCCGACCAGCAGATCAATTCCGAGCTTGTCGAACTCGCTGATAAGACGTGGAGGAATGTTGGCTGCACCGCCGATTATGGTCTTGAGCCTGCCGCCCAGGAACTGAGTGCCGTACATCTTGGTCAGGCCGTACAGGATATCACAGATACCGGGAACCAGCACAAGACCGGTAGGCTGTATTCTCGGCAGTTTGCCGATAGTACCCTTCATATCTTCGCAGGACACCCATTCGTTACCGGTATAGAGTACTGACATTGTTCCGCGGACAAGACCGAACACATGGCTTAACGGAAGGATGCCGATGTATCTGCCACCTCCGATTACGCTTCCCGGCTGGAAGCAGCCATTGAAAGAGCCGCGCATAAGTGCACGGTTCGGCAGAACGGCCCCCTTTGGAGCGCCGGTAGTACCGCCTGTAAAGAATATTGCGGCGGTATCCTCCTTGTCCACATTGGCAACAGGAGTGTATTCGTCTGCCAGTTCGTCTGCTGGGATAACCTTGATACCGAGCGATTCCATCTGTCCGCACATCGGAGCGAACTCCTTACGGACTATGATAGCCTCGACATCAAAACGGCGGCAACTGCCGACAACTGCGGGTTCCGGAAGCTGGGCCGGCAGATTGATTGCAACGAGTCCCGATGAGATAACAGCCAGGAAACTCTCAATGGCATCGATACTGTTTCTGTCAAATATCGCGACTTTGGCTCCCTTCTTGAGACCAAGTCTTGCATATACGGTACGGCGACGGCCTATACGGTAGCACATTTCCTTATAAGTAAATACATTAACCCTATCAGGATCGGAAAGTGCCGGTGCATCGGCATACTGTTTTTCTATCCAGGTCAGAAACTCTGAAACAGTAGGAATGTAGTTCAGCTGCTCTTTTTCAGCAGCAGGAATCATGTCAAAAAAATAATTTCCCATATCAGAATGTATTTTAGTTTTCCTTGTGATTATATGTCTTTTGTATAACTGCGCCTGCGCAGCAGGTCGTGGGTCTCGTAACCGGGGAACATCGACTGCACCCTCACATTGTCCTCGAGCTGAGGATTGATGATCATACGTTTTATTCCGCGCTTGATGCAGTTCTGATGAATGTACTCCATCAGGAGCAGAGTGGCTCCGCGTCCCTGATATTCGGGAGACACGCCGATGACCAGGGCTTCGAGAGTGTCATTTTTCTTAAGAGCCCTGTAAATTCTGAAAATGCCGAACGGGAAGAGCCGTCCGCGCGCCTTCTTAACCGCCTTGGAAAGCGACGGTACGCAGAAGGCGAAGCCGACAACATTCTCGTCCTTATCTATGAGCATACAGACAAAATCCGAATCAAGAATAGGGATGTAAGTCTTCAGATAGCGTTTTATCTGCTCATCCGAGAATGGAGCATACTCATACAGTTGTGCGAACGCGTTATTAATAAGGTGAAATGCCTTAAGGCCGTAATGCTTGTTCAATTCCCTCATTGACATTCCGTGGACGGCGTGTATTCCGCACCGTTCCTCAACCATTCTGGCAAACTGGAACATTGGAGGCAGTTCCGGAGAGACTATAACCTCTTTCTGAGTCCAGTCCGCATCCTTGGCATAACCGAGTTTATGGAGCAGCTCATCGTAATACGGATAGTTGTATAGACAGGTGAACGGAGACAGATACTCGTATCCTTCGACCAGAAGTCCCTCCTTGTCAAAATCGGTAAATCCGAGAGGGCCCTTGATGCAGTTCATTCCTTTGGAACGTCCCCACTCCGCCACAGCATCGAGCAGAGACTTCAGGACCTCCTCGTCGTTAATGAAATCGAGCCATCCGAAACGGACATTGTCCTGTTTCCAGGCCTTGTTTGACTTGTAATTGATGATTGCGGCGACTCTACCAACTATTTTCCTGCTGTCGTCGAGTGCCAGGAACAGTTTGAACTCGCAGTATTCCAGAGCGGAGTTCTTCTCGCTTAGGGTATCGAATTCATCACCCATCAGCGGAGGCACCCAATTCGGGCAGTCCTTGTAGAGTTTCTCCGGGAAAGTTATGAATTGTCTTAACTGTCTGCGGGATTTAACTTCAATAATTGTAGTCATTACCTTAGCGTAAGTTTGGGCGAAGTTACTAATTTCGCAGGACTTAACAAAAATTCACAATGAAAATCACCATTATCGGAATCGTGAATACCGGCGGCACACCCGATATTGGCGACTTTTACATCTTTCGCAAAATAACCCGCAAAAAAACTTGCCGCCATGTTTGGAAGTACACAAAAAAGCATTACCTTTGCACCGCTTTCAACGGAAAGCCTTTGTGTAATTAATGCGGCAATTGTCGACAAACTGAGAGCAGAAGGGAGCCACGCTCACTTATGCCGAGGTGCGAAAGACAATCGTGCGGAATTTTGTAAAAATTATGCGGCAATAGCTCAGTTGGTAGAGCACGACCTTGCCAAGGTCGGGGTCGCGAGTTCGAGTCTCGTTTGCCGCTCTGTTCTTTGAAAGATTGATTTAGTTGCCCAGCTGGCGGAATTGGTAGACGCGCACGTTTCAGGTGCGTGTGCCGCGAGGTGTGCAGGTTCGAGTCCTGTGCTGGGCACTAATCTGGAGAGATGGCGGAATTGGTAGACGCGCTACTTTGAGGGGGTAGTGACAGTATTGTCGTGTGAGTTCGAGTCTCATTCTCTTCACCAGTTTTTTCTGCGGCAATTGCCGACAAACCGAGAGCATAAGGGAGCCACGCTCACTTATGCCGAGGCGCGAAAGGCAATCGCGTAGAATTTTGAAGAAATTCTGCGGCAATAGCTCAGTTGGTAGAGCACGACCTTGCCAAGGTCGGGGTCGCGAGTTCGAGTCTCGTTTGCCGCTCTCAACAGAGAAAGCAGCCATTTCGGCTGCTTTTTCTGTTTGTACATACCTCCATACTCGAACTCGCGGCCCCGATGTTCGCTGTGGCGAACTAAAACAAGGGCGAGTCAAAGACCGCGAAGCGGGCTCGAGTCTCGTTTGCCGCTCTCAACGGAAAAGCAGCCACTTCGGCTGCTTTTTCTGTTTGTACATACCTCTACCCTCGAACTCGCGGCCCCGATGTTCGCTGTGGCGAACCACGGCACACTCAATAGCGCCAGGATATCGGCTCTCGTTGACCAGATAGTGGAATTGATGCACAAAGGATTTGAGGTAATACGGTCTGCATCGACGAGCTGATGATTAATGGAAGCGCCACTTGCGGGACAGGAGATTTGCCAGTAGCGCCGGCAATGCCACACCGATAGCAGTGTATGCAAACAGCACCCATAGGTGCGGCGTAGCGGGCGAGTTGAGGTCTGCTAGCGGATAATCTATGCCGAGGATAGCGAACCCCAACGTGGCAGCCTTGAATGCGGCGAGATGTAACGCCATAATCCAAAAACTGCGTTTGCCTATGGCGGCAACTATGCCCACGGTCGCTGGAGCCTTATGCTCGCACAATTTGGCAACATAACAGAGCGCATATAGAGCGCCAGTCGAGCAGAGTGTAAGCGATGCCACGTTGTGGTAGGTGTTGGTCATCAGTATATTGGGGCCGAAAACGATAGTGCATAAGTAGTAAGCCGCAAATCCCGCCAGTGCCCACCAAGGGTTCGTGAACTGCACCCTGCGGACACGATATAAGTAGTAGCCTACATAAATAAGCCATACGACCGAAAACAGGTTGCCATAGCGCGGAATCTGTATGTCCGCCACGTTGCTCAGCACGTGACCGGCTATGCAAAGCGCAAGTAGAAGCAGTGTGCGTACCAGCTCTTGGTAGCGACAGGTATGGAACAACCGATTCGTCAGAGAAAATATTGAATTGAGAGTAATGCGGGCGACAAACAGCACATACACGAACCATAGCGGCGATAGTATGGGTTCGCGTCCAGCGCCCACTGCGGCAAGCAGTGCTTTTTTTACCATTAGCGCCAACGAATAAGGTTGCATCAGTTTGCCACCGTACTCGCGTCCGAGTTCGTATAGACCGCCATCTATCATCAGGTTGTGGAGCCCCACTGCCAGCAAGTAGATGACTATGAGTTTCAAATAGAGGTTCTTGAAATTATTCCTTAAGCAGACACTCATGCTCTCGTCGGGGTTGATGAAGAAGCCGCTCATTATGAAGAATACGCTCACGTGCCAACTATTGCCAAGCAGTGACCATAACGGCAACCACTCTGAGTCGTAAAATGTGTAGTCGCTGTGAAGCAGCACTACGGCAATGATGGCAATCCCCTTCACCGCATCCACCCAAAGCAGACGCTTTCGCTTACCGTTTGCCTGATATGTGTTATTGATTATTCCGGCCACACCACCTCCACTTTATCATGACGCACCATCCACACGCAGTCGTTGCCATCAGCAAATGCACTCTTCACGGCATTGTTTATAGCCTCGTTTTTACCAGCGGGCAGTGTGATGCTGTCCAAGCGCTTAGGCCATTTATAATGTGTCCGGTAGCGCACAGCCTCACCCCATCCGAAAGCATCGGCAGGAATGGTGCAGAACATGGAATACTTAGGGAATCCCTCATCTATGCAGATGCAACAGACGCTCTCTGCCGGTACCTTCATTTGGCTGATGGTGTCCTTTGCCATGCGCTGTCCAGTTTCTCCCGACTGGTAGGCAGCCCATATGTGGTGGGCATCGGTAATCAGGGCTGCCGCCAACCAGCACATAAGCACCGCTATCTTCCTTCCATCATTGGCTTTTCCTCCGGTTGCCTTCCCTCGGTTTTGTATTCCGCATTTTCCCATTGCTATTCCCACAATGATTGCCGCCATGCTCAGCGAGGAATAGGTATGCATCACTGTAAATATCGTAGCAAGATGGATGCCTGCTATTGCCACCATACTGCCAACTAATGCCAATTTAAGGCGGAGGTGTTCACGGCTGAACAGCTGCTTACACATCAGCACAAGGCCAGGCAATGCCAACGCTACGGTAGCCACGACCATTAACCAGTTGCGACTTGGGCGATGGAGCAGGCTCACGAAATCGATTGGCAACCATGTGAATGCGAGGAACATACCCACGTTTCTCGCCAATCGCGCCATGCCGCCCTCTGTGTATTCAGGATTGAAATCCACCAGATCTTGCGGTAGCACGAGGAATCTCAGCACAAAGTAGGGAATAAGCCATAGCGCCAATGCTGCTCCATGAGACACTCCTTGACGCAATTTAATTCGCCCGGTGCCCCATGCCAACAGAGGCATCACAGCTATAAATACAGCACCGTTCTCCTTCCAAAGTGTACCTGTCAGCAATAGTACCGATATGACGGCAACCTCCTTCGCACCCATCTCGCTGAGGTGGCGCAGGTAGTAGCGCGTTGCCATGAGTCCGAATAGCAGGGAATATACTTGATTGGCCGAGTCAATATCTAGCACTGCCCCCAGCATACCGGGTGAGAGCATGAAGAATGCAGCAGCTGTGGTGCTTTCAGTCGCGGTGCAGCGTAACTCCTGGCGGCACAGAGAATATAGCACCGCCGCTACCGACACATGACCAAATACTATCAGCACATGGTTGAGATAGGGGAAGAGTATGGGACAGAGACCGCCCAAGTAGCCTATTAACCCGTCAAAAGGACGCCAATAGGTGTATGCCGGCATAAGCAGCGGAAGCAGTGGATGACCCGGTTTGGGCGCTGTGAGGTAAACCCAGTCGTCCATTGTGGGCATCAATGGCAGAGTGATAGCTAGGAAGAAAATAAAAAACAAGAAGTATAAAACACAAGACGAGGAGTGATTTGTGTGGGTGAGCAAATGTGCGGTATCTGCCAAGCTTAAGAGTGGAGCATCGCCATCGCTGTGGCCGTATGCTTCAAGATGGTATGTGCTACGCTCAGGGTAATGCTCAAGCAGACGGCGTGGCTTCTCGCCACCGTTGCAATTGGGGGTGCTGAAGCGCCCAGTGAGTCGGTCACCAGCCACCTCGATTTCTGTGCCGATAATGGGCAGCTTGCCATACTGCATAGCCCACGGCCTTATCCACTCAGGTACGCTTGCGCTCACTATGCAAACCTCTTCTCCCGCAATTATGCGCTCCCTCAACAGAGTCACCACCTCTGTGTTCTCGTGCTGTGTGAGCACAGGTGCAAAGCTGTTGCAAAGCGCACTGAAGTCATCCTTCGCCATGCCGTCGAAAAAGTGATTGAAGATGCGTTTCTTGACCTTGCCAGCATTACACATACCGCACTTCATACCCACTAGCCATGGCAGGTTTAGCAACAATCCCCAGAGCAATGACAGTAGCCCTGCGCTGTGGCGTATGAATAGGAGGAGGCTATCTCCCTTGATGAGTGTACCATCAAAATCAAAGGCAGTAACCCTACGCATAGATGATATAAATGAATGCAAGTAACCATAGCGCTACGGTCACTTGCAGGAAGCGGTCGGTGAGCAGCACTCTGGTGGGGCTAACGCTGGCATTTTGCACTATGGTAAGCTGAAGATAGCGGAGCATGCCTACGAGTACAAACACCACCGTGGTGTAGATATTCGGACTATCGAGGCGCTGTATGACCTCTTCCTCCATGCAGTACATCACGTAGCAGATTATCGTCACACTCGTAAGAATCGATAACACGGTGTCAATAAACGCCAGCGAATAGAGTTGAATACCATGACGCACCATTTCTTGATTCTGCTGCCACTTCACGAAATCATCGCGGCGCTTTGAGAGTGCCAGAACACTGGCCAGCAGAAAGCTCATAAGTATAATCCACGATGAGGGCTCCACACTGATGAGTGCAGCTCCGTACACCACCCGGAGAACATAACAGAGAGCCACGATGACCACATCCCATAACGGAATGCGCTTGCCCCATAGTGAATAGAACGTATTGAGCAAGAGGTATGTCAACAGGTAGGGAATTCCGATGCGCAGTTCGGCACAGACGCACAGGCAGAGTGTGGTTCCCATTACCAATGCCGTGGCCAGTAGGACGGCGCGGGCAGTGCTTATCCTGCCGTCCGCGATAGGGCGCATACGCTTCTGGGGGTGTAGACGGTCGAATCGGCGGTCGGCAAGATCATTAATGATATAGATGGCGCTGGCTAACAGGCAGAATACGACGATACCGATGAGGGTAATCACTGCATCATGGAGGCAGAACAGGTGACCGCTGAATACCAGCGGGGCTGCCACGAAAGACTGCTTGAGCCACTGCGGAATGCGAAGAGTATTTATTATATCATGCATATAGTTCGTTAAAAAGTATATAAAGTGTTACAGCACGTGATATTTAGTCCGCATATTTGGAATATCATACCACTTACCCAGCTCAGAGAGATGATTGCAACAACACTCCGTAGATAGACAAATTTAGGCAAATCTTGATTCACATGCAAAACCTGTGCCTTATTTTTAGATATTTTCCGTACCTTGGCCGAATAATTGGATACATTATATGAAATTTGTATTTATAGGTGCCGGTAATATGGGCGGAGCGGCAGCCCGTGCTTTTGCAAAATATGTAGCCGAAAACAGGTCGGACGTTACTGTCGTATCGAGGACACGCGCCACACTGAAAAAATTCAAGCAAAGCGGAATCAGCACCGCAGTATTCAACAGCGAGGGATATCGCGACGCCGTTTCCTCTGCAGATATAGTTTTCCTAGTGATACCCTCTGCCGGGGTCAAACCAGTGTCATTGAAGTTGGCGGGTCTGATGGATTTCAAGCGTCAAATGGTAGTCTGCATGGCGCCTGGAGTGAAAGACAAGGACCTTGTCGGATGGCTGGGAGACGGTGCCCCGATAGCCTATGCCATTCCCAATACCGCCATTGATGTTGCCCAAAGCATGACATTCGTCGTTCCTGTGACCACCACCCTGGAACAGACCCAGCAGATTGCGTCGATCTTCGAGAAGGTCGGTGCGGTCAAGACAGTCAGTATGAGCCAGATGATCTCAGGCACTTCTCTCGCATCATGCGGCATCGCCTATGCAATGAGATACATCAGCGCATCTTCAGCAGGAGGCACAGAACTTGGATTCGAACGGAATGAGGCGGAGGAAATCGTGAGACAGACCGTCCGTGGCGCCATAGAGCTTCTGGCTGAAAGCGGTTTGGGACCGGAGGATGAGATAGACAAGGTGACTACTCCCGGAGGTATGACGCTCAAGGGTCTGGGCATTATGGAATCATCAGGATTCAGTCATTCTGTGATCAACTCTCTGACAAGCGTGACCAGAAAATCGCATCTTATCGTTATCAAGATAGGCAGCAATGTTCTGACACGCGAAGACGGTACACTCGACAACACCAGTATATCGGCTCTCGTTGACCAGATAGTGGAATTGAGGCACAAAGGATTTGAGATAATACTCATCACCAGCGGTGCTGTGGCAAGCGGCAGATCTATAGTATCCGAAAACAGGAAGCTTGACAAGGTTCAGCAGAGACAGCTCTATTCGGCAATCGGCCAGGTAAGACTGATGAACAGATATTACAAGCTGTTCAGTGAGTACGGCATTAAGGTCGGACAGATTCTGACTGAAAAGCGCAACTTTTCTACCAGACGTGAATTCAACAATCAGAAAGGCTGCATTGAAGTCATGCTGCAGTCTGGCATCCTGCCCATTGTGAACGAAAACGATACGGTCTGCATCGACGAGCTGATGTTTACAGACAACGACGAACTTTCCGGACTGGTGGCACGGATGATGGGTGCTACGGCGCTTGTCATTCTCTGCAAAGTCAATGGACTGTACGACAGCAACGGCAATGTCATCAGGCAGGTGAAGTCAAACGAGCAGGACAAGATGGCATTTGTCCGTCCGAACATCAGCAAGAATGGCCGCGGAGGTATGACATCCAAGTTCAAGACATCTATGGCTGTCGCCGCCGAGGGAATACCCACCTACATCGTCAACGGAAAAAAGGAGAACATCCTTGTTGACCTATTCTTCAATCCGGAAAAAGTCGAGTTCACCGAATTCATCAAATAAGGTCCTGTACATCTTTCACGAAAGAGAAGAGCGTCTATTGAAAAATCACAAATATGAAACTTTCAAACGACCAGCGCAACGTTATTAATGCGATGGCATTGTACGCCCTCGTCAGCATTATTGTATTTCCTGTATACCATCTGATAAAGGGCAATTTCTGCTGGGCAGACACCCTCTTCTACGGAGCCGGCATACTCTTTGTCGAGGCCTTGGTCGGTCTCTTCTTTGTCCTTGGCTTGAAATCGCCCGAGAAGTGAATCCGAGCTTATCGGCCGACCACAGTAAAGCGGGCGAATTTCAGCAGCAGCACTTTCTCGCCTGAATCCCTGAAACGGATACGGGCCTTGCAACCGTCGCCGGAGCCCTCGACCGAGATAACATCGCCGCGTCCGAAGCGTTCGTGTTCAATGACATCGCCCACAGCAACCGGTGCGACACCGCTGGAATCCGATGATGCGCCCTGCCCTATCAGGCTTGACACAGGCTTCAGATTACGGGGTCCTGCAGGAGCGGAAGTCGCTGCCGGAGCGGCTGCGCCACCAGTGTTCCTGCTTTCAAAACGGCGTTCCGAAGAAGATGAAGTACGCTCTGAAAAGCGTCTTCCGGAACCATTATATGC
>JAZUJU010000144.1:0-7651 GCA_045642985.1 Bacteroidaceae bacterium
GAACGCCTTGAAGTGTATGTCGCTGCCGGCAATTATCTGAATGGATTTCTGCGACCTGATGTTGCGGTTAAGCGTCACCTTGCCGATGCCGTTGCGGTTGACCGTGTCCTTCAGCTCCTTGTAGAACGGTGCCTGGTAGTATAGTCCGCCGGATAGCCTGAATGTGAGATTGTCGTTGTCCGATGGTATGTATCCCAGACAGAGGCGGGGGCTGACCAGAACTTCCTCGTTCCAGTCCCAGCGCGAAATTCTGATGCCGCCGTTCAGTGAAAAGAGTCCGGTCTTTCCGTTGAATTTCCAAGTGTCCTGGACGTATGCCGACAGACGGTTTGTCGATATGTCCTGCACCGAATTCATTGCATAGACCATATTCAGCGGGCCAGAACTGACATTCGGAATCATATAGCGTGCGGAGTCGCGTGTCTCCCATTCGCGCATGTTCTCGTCAATGCTTTCGTGGCGCAGTTCGATGCCCCATCTTATTTCGTTGGCATTGAGCCGGTGTTTTCCGCTGATGCTGAATGTGGAGACTGTCGAGTGTAGCCTGTTGCGGGCATGTTCCATAAAACTGCCGACGCCAAGGGTCTGGTCCTTTTCGCTCTCGTCCTCACCGAGCCAGTACTCGCTCTCTATGTCGTAAGTCTCGCTCTCGTTGCTATTGAATATGGAGAACCTCGCACTGACGCTGTTCTGCGGGTCTATTCTGCGCGTGACGTCAAAGGTGCCGGTAAATGTGCGGAACAGGTCTTTCTCCCATCCGCCGAAGTAGACCTTGAAACTCTTTGACTCCTCAAGTGTGCCGAAAGTCGTATTGCGGTCCGAAGGGGTGAAGCGGTAGCTGTTGACTGAGATGTTGCCGATCAGCCCCAGCTCCCATCTGTCAGACGGAGACCATGTCGCATACAGCTGATAATCAAGGAAATCCGGACTGTATTCGCCTTGGGTGTCAAGCGTTCCGAGCAAAGATCTGTTGGTCTTGTAGCGCAGGCTGTTGCTGAAGCTGAACCTGCGGTTTCCGGTTCCTACGAATATGCTCGCTCCCAGCAGACTGGCCGATACCGATGATTCGAATTTCTCAGGCTTGCGGTAGCTGATGTCGAGCACTGACGACATCTTGTCGCCGTACATGGCTGCAAATCCTCCCGACGAAAAGCTGATTGATTCTATCATGTCCGGATTGATGAAGCTGAGACCTTCCTGCTGTCCGGCCCTGACAAGCATGGGGCGCATGATTTCTATTCCGTTCACATAGACCAGATTCTCGTCGAAATTGCCGCCGCGTACGTTGTACTGGCTGCTCAGTTCGTTGTGGCTGCTGACGCCGGCCTGGGTCGCTATGATTGATTCGACCGAACCGCCCGAAGCGTCGGGCGAAAGCCGCATCTGCTGGAAATCGAACGACTGGTTCGCCTCGGTCTGCCGTCGGGTGTCACTGATGGTCACTCCTTCGAGAGCGTAGCCTCCGGTAGGGAGCAGCACATCGAGTACAATCGAATCGGCCGGCGATACTATGGTGCGCCTGCGGGTCTCGTGCCCTACCATACGGAACACCAGTTCGAGTGTGTCGCGGTACGATGGAGATATTTCGTAGTGTCCCTGAAGATTGGTTATGGAACTTACCATCTGGTGCGATTCGTTGACGGTGGCCAGCTCGACCGGGTCTCCGTTCTCGTCGCGGACAAATCCGCTGATATGTACCCTCTGAGCCTGTGCCGGACCTGAACACAGCACGGCGGCGATGATGAGAACCACCGCTGCATGCAGGCCTGAATACCGTAAATCGCCCTTCATTTACATAATAACGGAAAAAAGCTTCTGAATGTATATTCCCGGCGCAAAACTTTTTTCCGTATCTTCGCACTGTCAAAAACAGAATGATATGGAAAGTTTCAGCAGCCTTGCGGCAAAGAGACGCAGCATGCGTAAGTTTACGGAACAGAAGTTGACGGAGGACGAAATAAGGCTTCTCACCAGAGCGGCCCTGATCTCTCCGACTTCCAAGCACATCAATGGCTGGGAGTTCATTACAGTTGACGACCCCGAACTGCTTGTCCAGCTGTCGCAGTGCAAGGAAAGCGGTGCGGCTCTGCTTGCCGAGGCCCCCTTCGCCATAGTGGTGTTAGGCAATCCTGCGGTAACTGACGCATGGGTCGAGGATGCCTCGATAGCAGCCATTATGATACAGCTTCAGGCTGCCGATCTGGATCTTGGCAGCTGTTGGGTCCACATCAGGAACCGTTATACCGCTGATGGAAGGGCTGCTTCGGACATAGTCCGCAAAATGTTCGGCATACCCGCGCAGTACGAGCCTCTCTGTGCCGTGGCCATCGGTCACAAAGGTATGGAACGCAAGCCGTTTAACGAGGATTCCCTGCAGTGGGAGAAGATTCACAGCAACAGATTCTGATGAAGATATTCCTAGTCGGTTCGGGAAATGTAGCCAGCTGCATAGCCGGCGCCCTGCAGGCGGCGGGTCACGAAATAGCCGGCGTGTACAGCCGTACTGAGGCCAATGCCCGGACACTGGCCGGTAGCCTGGGCTGTGGATATGTATGCGATGTCAGCTCAATTCCGCCTGCCGATGTCTATCTTGTCATGCTCAGAGATGACGCGCTGCTTTCACTGGCCGCCCAGATAGTCGCTGCCAATCCTGACGGACTTTTCCTGCATACGTCAGGGAGTGTTCCGATGTCGGTGTGGAGCGAAGCCGGCGCACATCATTACGGAGTGTTCTATCCCATGCAGACCTTCAGCAAGGGTAAACAGGTGGAGTGGAGGAGCGTCCCGCTGTTTCTTGAGGCGGCATCGGCCGACGACATGATACAGCTGCGCGGGATGGCCTCATCGATTTCGGACAATGTCAGCGAACTGGATTCTGAAAAGCGTGCGGAAATGCATCTGGCCGCGGTTTTCGTTTCGAATTTTTCCAACAGGATGTATGCGATAGCGGAGTCTCTGCTGGCAGAGTGCGGTATCCCCTTCAGCGTGATGTATCCCCTGATTGAAGAGACGGCATCCAAGGCAACGGAAATCTCTCCGCACGATGCTCAGACAGGTCCTGCCATACGTGGAGACGAGCGCGTGACCGATATGCACAGCGCCCTCCTGGCTTCTCATCCGGAGTGGAGGGAACTGTACGAAAAGATTTCCGAAGATATAAGAAGTTCTTACAGCAGATGAATATAGGATACAAACTGGTACTGGCTTCAAATTCGCCCCGACGCAAGGAACTGCTCGGAGGTCTGGGACTGGATTTCGAGACCCGCGTCATGTCCGGAATAGACGAGTCATATCCCGAAGGGCTGCCTGTCGGACAGATACCGCTGTACATTTCGCGGCGTAAGGCCGAGGCCTATATGAATACTTTGGGCCGGGATGAGCTTCTGATTACGGCCGACACCGTCGTGGCTGTAGACTCCGAGATCTTAGGCAAGCCGGCAGACCGCGCCGACGCTGTCAGAATGCTGAGACTGCTTTCGGGTAGGGAACATCAGGTCGTGACCGGTGTCAGTTTCACTACAAGGGACCGTCAGCACAGTTTCTCGGTCAGCACAGATGTATGGTTCGCCCATCTTTCGGACGAGCAGATATCCTATTACGTGGACAATTACCGGCCATTCGACAAGGCAGGCGCATACGGTATCCAGGAATGGATTGGCTATGTCGGTGTTGAAAGGATAGACGGCTCCTATTTCAATGTCGTAGGACTTCCTGTCCAACGGCTTTACAGCGAACTGCTTCAGTTCGTTTCGGGCATCTGATCCATATATTCCATAATGACAACAGCAGCTGCACGACCGTCGTTGATGGAGTCGCTTATGCTCTGAGGCCGCTTGCATGCCCCTGCGGCAAAGAGCCCCGGCCTGTCGGTGACATTGTCGTACATGTGCGGGTCGAGAGTGCGGATGAAACCGTAGTCGGCACAGATGTCGCAACTCCTGCCTATGGATCTGGTACCCTGTGACGATTCCATTCCAACCATCAGCACCAGCAGGTCGACCGAAGCCTTTAGAGGCACTCCCAGCAGCGTATCCTCGGTCTTGATCTGTATTCTGCCGTCAAAGGTCGATGCCGCTTCGGAGATTCTGCCACGCACAAAGTCGATGCCGTACTCTTCCTGGGCCTTGCGGTACATTTCCTCGAATCCCTGTCCCCACATTCTCAAATCCATATAGAAAACGGTGACATCGGTCTTTGGAAGCAGTTTCTGCACCTCTATTGCCTGCTTCACAGCCGTTACGCAGCAGATTTTGGAACAGTAGTGATTGCCCGACTTCTCATCGCGCGACCCTACGCACTGAAGGAAGGCGATACGCTGCGGAACATCGCCGTTGGCATTCAGAATCTGCCCGTTCCTTATCATCTGCTCCATCTCGAGCGATGTGATGACTCCCGGGTATATGCCGTATCCGAGTTCCTCCTTGCGCCTGGCATCGAAGGTCTGGTAACCTGTGGCGATAAGGACAGCATCGGCTATCCAGCTGTGTCCTTCTGCATCGTTCAGTTCCCATTCGGTGCCTTTCCATTTCAGATCAGTGATGGCCGTGCCGCAGCAGACGGTGATGTTTTCGGCAATAAGCTTGCTTTCAAGCTCCTCTATCAGCTTTTCTGCCGGCTTGAAGTCGGGAAACAGAAAGGACTTGTCTCTGAGGTTGGCTAACGTTTCGGCAGACTTTTCGAAGAGTGTGACTTCGATTCCGCCACGCGCAATGATTGCTGCGGCCTCTATTCCGGCCGGCCCTGCTCCTATGATTGCTACTTTCTTCATATCGGTCAATTTATACAAGCATATTGTCCGGTTTCTCCGGGTTTCTCAGAATCTTTCCTGATGATCCGCGATACTTGTCCTTGGGGTCGTACTGAATGCCGATCTTGTCCATCAGACGCTCTGCCTGCACTTGATGTATCTGCAGCCCGAGCTTCCACGGGTCGTACCCGAGCAGCAGTCCGGCCATCTCTTCGTAGGTGAGTACCGGGATGCCGTATCCGTCGCGGTCGTAGGTCTTGTGCTCCATTTCGGCAATAGTGTACTGCCAGCGGTCCAAGAACAGTGTGCAACCGGGGCAGTTGGTGACGATGAAGTCAGGCTCGTAGGGCTCCATAGACTCCAGCTTCTTCTTTGTGTTCGACACTGAATAGCCCCTGTTCTCCTGGACAAGATACTGCCTGAAGCCGAATCCGCAGCAGTGACGGCGTTCGGGATAGTCAATCACTTCGCCGCCCCACGATTCGATCATTCCGGCCAGTACGTAAGGGAATTCGGCCTTGCCGACACCGCTGTCAGGGAATATCTTGGCATAGTGGCAGCCTATGTGCTCGACCACCTTCAGAGGCTTGCCGGTAAAGCGGTTCACAAGGCGGTACTTCATTTTCTGTGCCAGTTCGTTGCGGAACTTGTAGATGATGTCCGATGAGTGGGCCAGGTTCTCCGGCAGTTCGAATTCGCGTTTACACGCTTTCCACAGATTGTCGCGCGACTTCTCCAGAAGTTCGGGGTGCTTTTCCCACATGTGGAGAGTCTCCGAAAAGACTCCGAACGATGTGACGCACGAGGGGACGAAGTTCCTATAGCCGTGTTCGGTCATCAGCGAGAATAGTCTGGCAACGACAGTCATAGTGGTCTCGAGAGGCACTATGTCGGCGTGGTAGCCGATTCCCGTGCAAGTGTGCTGGCGGAAATCGTCATACACATCCTTGCCGAGGTCGTTGCGCAGCATATTCAGGAACGCCGCCTCGGAACCGGGGAAGAATGTCTGCCTGATGCAGCTTCGCTCGTAGAAATAATGGTCGTCAGCTATCGCTTTCTGATATTCGTTCCAGTATCTGTTCATTTCTGTTCTGTGGTTATTGATGGCCTTTTGCGCGGACCGTTACCCGGAATGATGTTTGCTGCCACAATTTCGGCTATATCCTGTACCTGATATTCGTCAGTGGAGTGCTGGAAAGACTTCTTGCACATCGGACAGGCTGTCACGATGGCATCTACGGGCTTCTCCGTCAGGTTGCGCAGCGCCTTGTCGCGAATCTTCCGTTGTTCATCGATGGACAGTACGGTGTCGCCCAGGTTGAATCCGCAGCAGATGCTCTTTTCCCGCTGGCTCCTGGTCTTCTGCAGTGTGGTCACGCTGTTCAGGACGTTTCTGGGCTGGTCGTAGATGCCGCATCCTCTGCCAAGCTCGCACGGATCGTGGTATGATACGGTACGGCTGTCGCGCCTGACATTCAGTCTGCCTTCGGAAATCAGCATGTCGATGAACTCAGTGTGATGCATGACCTTTATGCCCAGATTGTACTCTTCCTTGAAGGAACGGTAGCAGATAGGGCAGGAGGTGACCAGAAGCGTTGCACCCGACCGCTCGATCATCTCACTGTTCCGGCGCATCAGGTCGTCAGCCTGATGCTGAAAACCCTGCTGTCTGAGAGGCCGGCCGCAGCAGATGGAACGGTCCCTGTCCATATACCAGTATTTCAGACCGGCAGCTTCGAAGATGCGTTCCATGGCCTGTGGAATGGCAGGCGTCAGGTGGGACATACATCCTCCGAAATAGGCGATTCGTCCTATTGCGTTGAACGGTCTGGGCGAGTTTATGTATGAGTAGTTGCCGCTAGTGTCCAGCGAGCCTTTGTCGCGCGTCATTCTTCTCAACGACGAGATGTCTATTCCGACCGGACAGTCGACCGTGCAGCGGTCACACATCAGACAGTTGTCAGCGATAATCTTCATCTTTGCTGTCCTGTAGTGCTCACGCAGTCCGCGGATCAGATATACAGCCTGAATCCTGTGGTAGTCCAACTCCTGGTCAATCGGACATCCCTGAATGCAGACGCCGCATCTGGAGCAGGCATTGAGCTCGAAACGGGTGTAGCCTGTCGGAACCTTGCTCTCGCGCATGCCAATCTTACGGAACCATATCAGCAGCAGTTCGGTAAAGATGTGCATGTAGCGTGTGAACGGCATCGCTACGAAGAACACTGCCAGAGCAAGTGAATAGCATAGCCAGGGCAGCCATTCTATCGGTCTGAATATGTCAGGATTGATGAAAGTCCCGACATATCTGATGACGAAGCCTCCGTTTCCGCAGATGCTGGATGTGACAGCTTCGGATATGAAACGCAACGGGAATATCAGCCATAGCGAGAACTTGGCGAACTGGTCTATGACATTGTGTGATGCCTTCCGTCTGACACCAAGACTCTTTGACCAGATTCTCTTGATGAATGCAAGTGTCAGACCTGCAAATATATAGAGTAACAGGACATCCATAATGTCCGCATAGACTCCGGCCTTTTTGAACGACTTGGGCTCTTCGTGGAAGAAGTAGTTGTAGAATATTGACGTGTAGAACGGATGGCGGTAGTGCAGCCGTATCCTGTTCCCGTTCTCATCGTAGACGGCCTTCCTGTTCGGAACGGCCTTTCTGTCGCTGTTGTGCGTGTACCATCCGTCCTGACTCGAAATCGCGTTGTACTGCTCGATTGACTGCTCGTGGTTAAGGGCGTTTACTGTCTTGTTGCTTTGAACTGCACCTACCACTATCAGCAGCGCCCAACCCAATGCGAATGCCTGATGCATCAGTCCGAGAACCAGATTCTTGCGTATGATGCGTATGTGCAGCAGACCTTCCCTGAACATCTCCCAGATAGCGGGAAT
>JAZUJU010000145.1:0-1685 GCA_045642985.1 Bacteroidaceae bacterium
GCGAAATAATCGCCGTATCCGGATATTTCGGTGGAACCCACATTGACCTTCGCCCATTTGACCGAAAGCCCGAGATCCACCCACTGATACTCAGTTTCAATCTTTTCGCAGCCGCACAACGACAGAGTCATCACGGCAAGCGACACAAAAACGATTTTTCTCATAGCTTATTAAGTTATTCCGTCAGATTATCCTGCGTCTGTCCTCATCTTTGCTGACAGCTCTGGCCACAAACGTCGTAAGTGGCAGAAGTACGGCCTCAATCAGCACTTTGGCAAGAACCTGCGCCATACCGATACCGACCAGAGTCCTGACAGGAAGAGTGCCGATGAATGCGAGAGGGAGAAACACAAGACAGTCGGACAGTTCCCCGACAACACTTGATGCGATGGCTCTCCAGGCAAAACCTGTAATATCGGAATGCAGCCTCTTCATTCTCGCGAAAACTCTGTCATTCACCAGATCGCCGATCACGTATGCGATTAATGATGCTGCGGTGATTCTAGGTGTGCTGCCAAGCACAGCCTCAAATGCCGTCTGATTGGCGAACGAATCCGGATATGGCCACGCAAGCGTAAGCTCGAATACCAGCACCATAACGATATTCATTGCAAAAGCGAGATAGCAGGTAACACGGCTCCATCGGTATCCATAGACTTCCGAAAACACATCCGACAGGACATACGTCAATGGGAAAAGAATGACAGAGCCGACTGTGGCCTGTCCGAACGGCAGACATATCTGCTTGTTTACGATAATGTTGCTCAGCAGCAGCGCTACGGTAAAAACGACAGTTAGCGTCAGCTGCAGGAAACTGTAGGTTGAATCAACCGTGTTAATTTTCTCTTTCATCTATATCTTTAAACATTCAGCCACATCACACGCAAATTTATTGAATTAATCTGTTTGTTCCATACGGTTCAGTAACAATCAGCTCAGACAAGTATAATATAATCTGTTTTGAAATGTTCCAATCAATCTTTTATAAAACAGCTGAAAAGTTCGTTCCTTTTCAGTCATGATTGAACCCCATCGCTCCCAGACGCGCGTGCCACCTGCCATTTGAGAATATAGTTTCCGGAATATCGTGTACCTTCCTCGCTAGGATTTGACAATATTTACCGTCAGTACTGAGTCTGATGCGGTGTTGTCCAATTCTACGGAGTTGCTCATACCACGTATCATAGCCATTGACAGAGCGTTGTTTTCTGAATCCAGAATATTGTCCGGCAGTCGTTCGGGAGTGGATATTTCCAGTATCAGTTCTGTGCTCTTTTCAGAATAGGATAGCTTTATCAATACACCCTTGTCCTGTCCGATAATCTGCAGACCCTCTTCTATTACGTGCTGTATGTTGTTGATTGCGCGATAGGACAGGTTGTATTTCTCTGCGAAATTGACCATTTTGCTGTTCATCGCATAATAATCAAATCCGGCGGATTCAATCAGGAAACTACATTCGCGTATCTGATTTATGAAAGTCCGTGTCTTTTCACGCTGCGGATGGTCGAATATCTGTTCCGGACTACCTTCTTCGTAAATCACACCTTCGTCCATATAGAATACGCGGTTGCTTACTTCCCTGGCAAAACGCATTTCATGCGTAACAACCATCATTGTGATGCCCTGCTTCGCCAGTTTGCGCATTACAGCCAGAACCTCGCTGACCATTGTGGAATCCAGGG
>JAZUJU010000146.1:0-18051 GCA_045642985.1 Bacteroidaceae bacterium
GGATTTCGGACGGATGATCGGCGAGTACTGGACAAATTTCGCTGCAACGGGCGACCCCAATGGCGAGGGCCTTCCGCAGTGGCCGGAGTTCACCGGAAGCAATCAGCAGGCAATGTACCTGACCGATGAGGATTCCCACGCCGGAGAAGTTCCGGACAAAGAGTCAATGACACTGCTCGATGCCTTCTTCGCTTCAAGAAGGAATCAATGAGAGCGAAAAATGATTAAGAGTACACCATCCGTATTGACAAAAACAGCACGAGAGCGTGCCAACTCTCAATACATCAAATCGTTTACACGATTGCAAATCGTAATCCTTTATTTTCAAATAGCAAGTTATTCTCACGTTTTTATTCTACCAATAATCAATTGAAAATTTCGACTACATAAAAGACCTTGGTATCAGTGACTTGTACAAGTTATAGCAATTTCGGCTGCTTTTAGTATATTTGCATCTTCGATTAGGAAATTGGTCAATGAAAACTGTTCGGGCGTCTGTCGTCACTTCGCAATTTATACCAGCATCCGGGACTGGAAGAGGGGAGATGCATCTCGCCGTTACGCTAGACTGTCCGGAGAAGACCTTCGCTGAGCAATGCGCCGTGCTGTTTGCGGCATACGATGACACAAAATCCGCCCATCCGACGATGAAACCAGTGTTCGAACGCTATTTCCTTAGCGATTCGGCAACTCAGCAGGGAGTGCTTGAAAAACTTGTTGCTGACAGGAACTGTGCGGTCTCGATTGTGGAACAGCCGCCTTTGAACGGAACGAAGATAGCTCTTCTTGCTGTGATGCAGGAGGACGTCGATGTCTGCAGGGTGCCGGACGGACTGACCGTTGTTTCGGCTGATAGCTACAGGTGGATTTATTCGACGGGTATGAAGGGTTCTTCGGCCGGGTCGGGAAACCAGACTCGCGAGATACTGCTGGATTATTGCGAAAGGCTCGATGAGTTCGGACTGTGTCTTGCTGACGACTGCGTCAGAACGTGGTTCTTTGTCCAGAATATCGACTCGAATTATTCGGGAGTCGTAAGCGGCAGGAACGAGGTGTTCAATATGCAGGGACTGACCGATACGACTCATTTCATATCAAGCACGGGCATTGGCGGACGTACTTGCGACGGCAGGTCTCTGGTGATGATGGATGCTGTGGCGGCAGCAGAGCTGCTCCCTGGACAGATGCGCTATCTGTATGCCCCGACGCATCTGAACCGTACCAGTGAATACGGTGTCAGTTTCGAGCGCGGGACCGTGGTGGATTATGGAGACCGCAGGCATGTGTTCATATCGGGAACCGCCAGCATTGATAACAAGGGACAGGTCCTCTATTCCGGTGACATACGCCGGCAGACAGCGCGGATGCTTGAAAATGTCGGGGCGTTGCTGAATGAGGCGGGATGCACGCTTGACGATGCCATGCATTTCATCGTCTATCTGCGTGACATTGCCGACAGCCGCGTTGTCAATGAGATATTTGCCGACAGGTTCCCATTGAAACCTTATGTCATAGTCTATGCGCCTGTCTGCCGTCCGGGGTGGCTTATTGAGGTGGAGTGCTTCGCCATAGGTAAGTGCGGCGAGCCGCGTTTCCAAGCTTTCTGACGTCGCCTTGAATGATGATTGGCTGAATTTACAATTGCAATACAGTATATGAGAATACTAGTTACAGGTGCTGCCGGTTTTATCGGTTCAAAGTTGGCCTGCATGCTTTCTGCAAGAGGCGACGAGGTTACAGGCATTGACAATATCAACGATTATTATGACCTAAGGCTGAAATTCGGCCACCTTGCCCAGTGCGGAATATCCTCCGACGGCAACAACTACGAATTCGGCCGTGAGCTGGTCAGCAGCCTGTTCCCGAACTACAGGTTCATACGGATGGACCTGACGGACCGCGCCGCTCTGACAGCGCTTTTCGAGCGCGGACGCTTTGATGTGGTTGTGAGTCTGGCCACTCAGGCGGGTGTGCGCTATTCCATGGCCAATCCTTATGCCTATCTGGACAGCAATCTGGTCGGATTCATGAATATTCTGGAGTGCTGCCGTCACAATGGGGTGGGGTATCTGGTCTATGCGTCGTCCAGTTCGGTCTATGGTATGAACGACAAGGTTCCGTTCAGCGAGGATGACCGCGTTGACAATCCGGTCAGCCTGTATGCCGCGACCAAAAAGTCGAATGAACTGATGGCCCACGCCTACAGCAAACTGTACGGACTTCCGGCAGTCGGTCTCCGTTTCTTTACTGTCTACGGGCCCTGGGGCAGGCCTGATATGGCACCGATGCTCTTTGCTACTGCCATTTCGAAGGGAGAGCCGATCAAGGTCTTCAATAACGGCAACATGAGCCGTGACTTTACATATATTGATGATATTGTGAACGGTACGATTCAGGTCATCGACCACAGACCGGAGCCTTCGGACTGTCCCGGCGGTGTGCCTTACAAAATCTACAATATCGGATGCTCCAGTCCGGTGCAGCTGATGGACTTCATCAGTGAAATGGAGAATGCACTTGGAATAGAAGCCAGGAAGATTTTCCTTCCCATGCAGAAGGGCGATGTGACCAGAACATACGCGGACACGTCGAAACTGGAACGGGAGGTGGGCTACAGGCCGTCAACATCGCTTCACGATGGCATCGCAAAGTTCATCGCGTGGTTCCGCTCGCCAGAAAATCCGCTTTCCTGACGTGCTGGTTGAAAATAAAGTGATTTTTTGTTGCATATATTAATGACAAAAAGTAATTTTGCAGTGCAATTCGATGACAGATTAACATCAAAACTGCAAAAAGACGAGAAAATTGTTATTTTAGAGATATTCAGAAATGGAAAAGCAGATTAAAAACTACGTTGAGAGTTTCATGGCTGATGTCATAGCCAGGAATCCGGGTGAGAAAGAGTTCCATCAGGCTGTACGCGAGGTGGTCGAGAGTGTGGCACCTTATATATTGTCACACCCGTATCTTATGGACCAGAAGATTATGGAGCGTATTGTAGAGCCGGAACGTATGATCATGTTCCGTGTTCCGTGGATGGATGATGAGGGCGAAATTCACGTCAATCGCGGCTTCCGCGTTCAGATGAACAGCGCCATCGCTCCGTACAAGGGCGGCGTGCGTTTCCACTCCAGCGTCAACCTGAGCATCATGAAGTTCCTCGCTTTCGAGCAGACTTTCAAGAACAGTCTTACCACTCTGCCTATGGGTGGCGCAAAGGGCGGTTCGGATTTCAGCCCGCGCGGCAAGTCTGACGCCGAGGTGATGCGTTTCTGCCAGAGTTTCATGAATGAACTGTATCGCCATATTGGTCCTGATACTGACGTTCCTGCCGGTGATATAGGTGTAGGCGCACGTGAGGTTGGTTACATGTTCGGCCAGTACAAGCGTCTGCGCGACGAGTGGACCGGAACATACACTGGCAAGGGCCAGGGCTGGGGCGGCAGTCTGATGCGTCCTGAGGCAACCGGCTACGGCGCCTGCTATTTCGCACAGTCAATGCTGGCAACCAGAGGCAAGAGCTTCGATGGTCAGACCGTAGTGATTTCCGGTTCCGGTAATGTGGCGCAGCACGCAGCCGAGAAGGCAATGCGTCTGGGCGCTAAGGTCGTGTCTCTGTCGGACAGCAACGGTTCGATTTACGATCCGGAGGGATTCACCGAGGAGAAGATTGCATACGTAAAGCAGCTCAAGAATGTGGTTCGCGGACGTATCAAGGAGTATGTCAAGCAGTATCCGAACGCCGTATATATGGAGGATCAGCGCCCATGGAGCATCAAGTGCGACATCGCTATGCCATGTGCTACTCAGAACGAGATTGAACTTGAGGATGCGAAGACTCTTGTTGCCAACGGCTGCTACTGTGTCTGCGAGGGTGCGAATATGCCTACCACTCCTGAGGCTATCGCAGTCTTCCAGCAGGCCAAACTGCTCTATTCTCCGGGTAAGGCTTCCAATGCCGGCGGCGTATCGACCTCGGGTCTTGAGATGTCGCAGAACTCGATGAGACTCAAATGGACTGCCGAGGAAGTGGACGAGAAACTTCACCGCATCATGAACGATATCCACGAGGCTTGCCTGAAATACGGCACCGAGGAGGACGGATACATCAACTATGTGAAGGGTGCCAACATCGCCGGCTTCATCAAGGTTGCCAATGCGATGGTCGATCAGGGACTTGTATAATAATCAAATATGAATGAGGAAGGTTGGCTGATTCAATAACGGGTCAGCCAACTTTTTTGTAATTTCGCAACCAGGCAACAGACTGTATTTATGACAAGCGAAAGACAGGATTATTCACAGTTGATGACCAGACGAATACGCACTGTTCTTCTGGTGTGCAACAATTACGACGGCTTCACTCTCGAAGAGGATGGCCGTATTGAGAATCGCATTGCGCAGGATTATGCAGACCTCAATCTGAACAATCCGCCAGAAATAACCAGAGTGGAGTCTACTGCCGATGCCATTGGGCTGGTGAAAGGCGGCGCGACATTCGACCTGGTGATAACGATGTACAATGTAGGCGAAATCGATGTCTTTGACTTTTCCGTCAGGATGAAGAAAATCGCGCCCGACACCCCGATAGTCCTGCTTGCTACGTTCTCGCGCGAGATTTACAGCAGGATACAGGATCACGCATCGTCTGCCATAGACTATTTCTTCTGCTGGAACAATTCTACGGATCTGATAGTTACCATCATCAAGATGTTGGAGGACAAGATGAATGCCGATAAGGACATCCTTGAGTACGGAGTCCGGGCGATTCTGCTGGTCGAGGACTCGGTGCGCTACTATTCCACATATCTGCCGCTCCTCTACAAACTGGTGCTTCAGCAGAACAGCGAATCCATACGCGATGCTCTGAACGAGAAACAGCAGATTCAGCGTAAGCGTTCCCGTCCTAAGATTCTTATGGCAACATGCTATGACGAGGCGATGGAACTCTACGAGCGCTACAAGAACAATATTCTGGGAATCATATCCGATATCGGATTCGTGATGCATCGTGACGACGAGCCCGAAAAGGAGCAGTTGGATGCCGGCATACAGCTGTGCAACTATATCAAAACGGACAATCCGACAATGCCCCTGCTGCTGCAGTCGTCGCAGGAGAGTATGCGCAGCGTGGCTCAGGAACTTGGCGTGGGCTTTGTCGTAAAGACATCGAAGACACTGACCCATGAGTTGTCCGAATATATAGGCCGTGAGTTCGGATTCGGAGATTTTGTCGTAACCGACCCGGAAAGCGGTGAGGAGGTCGCCAGGGCGAGCGACCTGTACGGCTTTGAAAAAATCATGACAAACATCTCGCCCGAAGAGTTCCGTATCCTGTCGGACAAGAACTATATTTCGCGCTGGTTGTTTGCCCGCGGTCTGTTTGAACTTGGCAAGTTCCTGCGTCCGCTTACCATACGCGACTATTCCGACATTCCCGAAATACGCAGAATCAACCTCAAGGCAATCCATGACTATCGTATCGGTCAGGCTTTGGGAGTGGTGGCCCGATTCAATAAGGACACATACAACGATGCCATCTGGTTTTCTAAGATAGGTAACGGTTCGCTCGGCGGAAAGGCCCGTGGACTGGCTTTCCTCAATTCCGTACTTCAGAAATACGAACTCTACCGCAAGTGGGACGGCGTAAGGGTGCTGGTACCCCGCACTCTGGTAATCACGACGGACTTCTTTGACCGTTTCATCATCGACAACGGTCTTCAGTATGTCATCAATTCGGATATCAGCGATTCGGAAATCCTTTCGGAATTTGTTGCGTCCACTCTGCCGACTGACCTGACGGAGGCCCTTAAGGTTTTCATTCACAATGTTCGCAGACCTCTTGCCGTGCGTTCGTCGTCAAAGCTCGAAGACTCTTACTACCAGCCGTTTGCGGGTGTGTATTCAACATATATGATACCGCGCACGGACAATGAGGACCAGATGCTGAGATTGCTCGGCAAGGCAATCAAGAGTGTATATGCGTCGATATACTTTTCCGCTTCGAGAGGATATATCTCAGCGACGGCAAATGTCATTTCCGAAGAGAAGATGGCTATCATCCTGCAGGAAGTGTGCGGTTCGCGCGACGGTGACTACTATTTCCCGACCTTCTCGGGCGTTGCGAGGTCTGTCAATTTCTATCCGATAGGGCACGAAAAGCCCGAAGACGGAATCGTCAAGGTTGCATTCGGACTTGGCAAGGCTGTGGTTGACGGCGATCAGGTCCTTCGCTTCTCGCCTAAGCACCCGAAACATGTTCTGCAGACCTCAACCACCGAACTTGTGATGAAGGAGACGCAAAAGTCTATGTTTGCGCTTAATCTTCAGCCTGACAAGTTCAAGACCTCTGTTGATGATGCAGTCAATCTGGAACGCATCCCTATTTCTGAGTGCCAGAAATTCAGGAACTTGAGGCATGTGGCGTCGACCTGGGACAGTGAGAATATGCGCATTGTCGATTCCCCTCTGCCCGAAGGACCGAAGTATGTGACTTTCGCCCAGATTCTGAAATACAAGACCCTGCCTCTGGCCGATATCATTTCCGAATTGCTTGAGATTGCCAGAAACGAGATGAAATGTGGCGTGGAGATTGAGTTTGCGGCGGATATGGATCAGGCCGATGACCGTCCGGCCCGTTTCAACGTGCTCCAGATCAGGCCTATTTCGGTGGACAGCCGCAATGTTGACGTCAATTGGGACGAGGTCGATACTGACGGAGCGCTGGTCCAGTCCCGGAGTGCTCTCGGTACAGGATGGATCAAAGGCGTGCGTGACATTGTCTATCTCAAGAAAGAGTCGTTCGATGTGACCAAGACCTGCCGCATGGCCGAGGAACTGAGGGTGCTGAACCGCAGGATGCGCGAGGAGAAGAGGACATATGTCCTTGTGGGCTATGGCCGCTGGGGCTCAAGCATCCCGACTCTGGGCGTGCCTGTCCAGTGGAGTGACATCTCCGAGACGAAGGCTCTGGTGGAGTGCAGTCTGCCCGATTTCCGTGTGGATCCCAGCCAGGGTACCCATTTCTTCCAGAATCTGACGGCTTTCAACGCGGGCTATATCAATGTCGATCCGTTCAGGAATGCTTCGGATGTGTTCGATTACGATACGCTTCAGGCTATGGAAGCTGTTTACGAGACTGAGTTCCTGCGCCAGGTGAGGCTTGAACGCGATCTGGAGATATGCATAGACGGACGCAGCAGCAGAGCACTTGTCAGATAATTTGTATCATAATTATTCCTATTTGCATAGATGATAACATTTACATTGGCAATTGTAATACTGATTGCCGGATACATATTCTACGGAGGGTTTATTGTCAGATTGTTCGGCGCTGACAGCAACCGTCAGGTGCCATCGGAGACTATGGCCGACGGGGTGGACTATGTAAGCATCCCGACATGGAAGGCCTACATGATCCAGTTCCTCAATATTGCGGGACTGGGGCCTATCTTCGGCGCGATTATGGGAGCGAAGTATGGTACTTCGTCATACCTGTGGATTGTTCTCGGCACCATTTTCGGCGGAGCCGTCCACGATTATCTGTCGGGTATGGTGTCCCTGCGTAATGGAGGCGAAAGCCTTCCTAATCTGATAGGCCGTTATCTTGGCGGCGGAATCAGAGCCATTTTCACAGTCTTTGCTATTATGCTGATGATACTCGTCGGCTGCGTGTTTGTGTCCCAGCCTGCCGATATTCTGGCCGGACTGACTCCTGCGTCGATGAATGTAAATACGTGGATGATACTTATTTTCGCATATTATCTGATTGCCACCCTTTTCCCTATAGACAAGATAATAGGTAATGTGTATCCTTTTCTTGGCGCGGCACTGCTGTTTATGGCCATCGGTATCATAGCATCGCTGTATATCCATTCTGCAGATCTTCCTGAGATGTGGAACGGTTTCGGAACCAGATATGAGTCGCATCCTATCTTCCCGATGATGTTTATTTCGATAGCCTGCGGAGCTGTAAGTGGCATGCACGCGACTCAGTCTCCGCTGATGGCCCGATGCATCCGCAATGAGAAGAATGGAAAATTCGTCTTTTATGGTGCAATGGTATGCGAGGGACTTGTCGCTCTGGCATGGGCAGCCGCAGCCACTGCATATTTTCAGGCAAACGGCGCTTCTGAGACCGCCTCTCAGATTGCGATGAACATTTCAAGGGAATGGTTGGGACCGGTAGGCGGCCTGCTGGCAATAATAGGCGTGATTGTTGCCCCGATAACTTCGGGCGATACGGCTTTCCGCAGCGCCCGTCTCATCATTTCCGATGCGCTTCATTTTACGCAGAAAGGTATTTTGAACCGACTGTCGGTTTCCGTTCCGCTTTTCGTCGCTTCATTCCTGGTGCTTTATCTCAGCATTTCCAAACCTGATGGATTTGCAATTGTGTGGCGCTATTTCTCTTGGGAGAACCAGTTGCTTTCAGTGTTTACATTCTGGGCTCTGACCGTGTACTTGTGCAGAGAGGGCAAGAATTATTTCGTTACTCTTGTTCCGGCCCTATTTATGACTTGTGTCACAACCACATATTTCCTTCTTGCTCCAGAATGCTGCGGCCTGCCCGGTTATCTGGCATATCCTATCGGAATAGTGTTCTCGCTCAATTTCCTTGTCCTTCTGCTGCGATGGAAATATCATTACAAAATGCATTTCCCGCTCAAGACGGATTTCTTCAGATAAACAGCTGCTTGCGTTCCTCTTTATAAAAAATGCTTTTTCCGGTGCGGAAAAAAGCGTTATTTTGACTACCTTTGCGTTTTAGGTACGAAATGCCCGAAACGCAAAGTTTTATGGAATCATTTTTCCGCACACACGATTATCTGATTGAACATCTGCAGGCCTCTGTAAGACGGGATCTGATGGATGAGATTGACTGGTCACAGCGAATGATCGGTATCAAGGGTACGCGTGGAGTCGGAAAAACCACATTCCTGCTTCAGTATGCCAAGGAGAAGTTCGGACGGGACCGCTCCTGCCTCTACATAAATATGAACAATTTCTATTTTCAGGGGCGCGGCATAGCTGAGTTTGCGGGCGAATTCCATAGAATAGGCGGCAAGGTGCTGCTGATAGACCAGGTGTTCAAGCATCCTGACTGGAGCAGTGAGCTGAGAAAGTGCTACGATCTGTATCCGGATCTGAAGATTGTGTTTACCGGTTCGTCCGTGATGCGCCTCAAAGAGGAGAATCCGGAACTGAATGGCATAGTGAGTTCGTATAATCTGCGCGGGTTCTCATTCCGCGAGTATCTGAATCTGAAGGCTGGGACCGACTTCAAAAGTCACAGTCTTTATGACATAATGAACCGTCACGAGGAAATTGCGAGAGAAGTGCTGAAGTCGGTCAGACCGCACGAACTCTTCGTCGATTATCTGCATCACGGCTTCTATCCGTTCTTTATGGAGCACCGCAATTTCTCGGAGAATCTGGTCAAGACGATGAACATGATGATGGAGGTCGATATCCTGCTCGTCAAGCAGATAGAGCTCAAGTACCTGACCCGTATCAAGAAACTGTTCTATCTGTTGGCCGTAGAGGGTACTTCCGCTCCGAATGTGAGCCAGCTAGCCTTGGAGACAGACACTTCGCGTGCTACGGTTATGAACTACATCAAGTATCTGGCCGATGCGCGGCTCATCAATATGGTCTATGTCAAGGGCGATGAGTTCCCCAAGAAGCCAGCCCGCATAATGATGCATAATCCCAATCTGATATACACCATATATCCGCCGCGCGCGGAGCTGCAGGACGTGCTGGAAACATTCTTTGTGAACACATTGTGGAAGGACCATGTGGTACACAAGGGAGTAAAGGGCTTCAGCTTCCTGGTTGATGGAGATATCAATTTCAGGGTATGTACGGACGAGGTCCGTCTTCGTAACATCCCCGGAGCGTATTACGCTGTCGATGACTTGGATCTGGGTCATGACAATGTCATTCCCCTCTGGCTCTTCGGCTTTTTGTATTGATTGAACTGTTAATAGAATGAATATACTTCGCGAAAACAAACCAACCGGAGCTTTTGAGGGAAATGCCTTCAAAGACCGTTGCCACCCTCGGCACGTAAGAGGGAGGGACCCGCGCCGAAGGCGTGGGAGGGAGAGCGAAGCGAAGTCTTTGAAGGCATTTCCCTCAAAAGCGTGCAGAACAGTAAGATTCAGAAGTGCGGAATCGTTGGATTCCGGGTACGGAATCGCAAGATTCATAATGTATTAACGAGATTATAACAAAATATAAACTGAAAAGTATGGCAAAGAAATTCTTGACTTGTGATGGTAATCAGGCCGCCGCACATGTAGCGTACATGTTCTCGGAGGTTGCTGCCATCTATCCTATCACGCCGTCCTCAACGATGGCTGAGTATGTTGACGAGTGGGCTGCCCAGGGCCGCAAGAACATCTTCGGTGAGACCGTAATGGTTCAGGAGATGCAGTCCGAGGGCGGTGCCGCAGGTGCTGTTCACGGTTCACTTCAGGCCGGTGCGCTGACCACCACGTTCACCGCATCTCAGGGCCTTCTGCTGATGATCCCGAACATGTACAAGATTGCAGGCGAACTGCTCCCGTGTGTGTTCCACGTATCTGCACGTACTCTGGCATCACATTCACTCTGTATCTTTGGTGACCATCAGGACGTGATGGCATGCCGTCAGACCGGCTTTGCAATGCTGGCCGAAGGTTCAGTTCAGGAGGTGATGGATCTGGCAGGTGTCGCACATCTTTCAGCAATCAAATCGAGAGTTCCGTTCGTGAACTTCTTTGACGGTTTCCGTACATCACACGAGATTCAGAAGATTGAGGCTCTCGAGAATGAGGATCTGGCAGGTCTCATCGACCAGCAGGCTCTGAAGGAGTTCCGCGAGCGCGCCCTCAACCCGAACAACCCGGTTATGCGCGGTATGGCTGAGAACCCTGACACATTCTTCACACACCGTGAGGTATGCAACAAGTACTACGAGGCAGTTCCTGACATCGTAGCCGACTATATGAAGGAGATCAGCAAGATCACCGGTCGCGAGTACAAGCCGTTCACATACTACGGCGCTGCCGATGCAGACCGCGTAATCATTGCTATGGGTACAGTCACCGAGGCTGCCAAGGAGGTCATCGACTACCTGACAGAGAAGGGCGAGAAGGTCGGTATCGTTGCAGTCCATCTGTATCGTCCGTTCTCAGTCAAGTACCTGAGCGCTGTTCTGCCGAAGTCTGTAAAGAAGATTGCCGTTCTGGACCGCACCAAGGAGCCGGGCGCAAACGGCGAGCCTCTGTATCTGGATGTCGTCGAGGCATTTGCACAGAGCGAGGAACTGAAGGCCATCAATCCTGTCATCGTAGGCGGTCGCTACGGTCTCGGTTCACACGATACCACTCCTGCCCAGATTCTGGCTGTCTATGCAAATCTGGCACTTTCACAGCCCAAGAACCAGTTCACACTGGGTATCAAGGACGATGTCACCTTCACATCTCTGCCACAGGGCGAGGAAATCGCTCTCGGCGGCAAGGGAATGTTCGAGGCCAAGTTCTACGGACTGGGTGCTGACGGTACAGTAGGTGCAAACAAGAACTCAGTCAAGATTATCGGTGACAACACTGACAAGCACTGTCAGGCATACTTCTCATACGACTCAAAGAAGTCGGGCGGTTTCACCTGCTCGCATCTGCGTTTCGGTGACAGCCCTATCCGTTCAACATATCTGGTAAACACCCCGAACTTCGTGGCATGCCACGTTCAGGCTTACCTGAAGATGTACGACGTGACCCGCGGTCTGCAGAAGGGCGGTACATTCCTGCTCAACACCATCTGGAACGAGGAGGAACTTGCAGCCAACCTGCCTGCAAATGTCAAGGCATACTTCGCAAAGAACGATATCACCGTTTATTACATCAATGCTACCAAGATTGCACAGGAAATAGGTCTGGGCAACCGTACCAACACCATCCTGCAGTCAGCATTCTTCCGTATCACCGAGGTTATCCCGGTTGATCTGGCCATTGAGCAGATGAAGAAGTTCATCGTCAAGTCCTACGGCAAGAAGGGTGAGGATGTAGTCAACAAGAACTACGCTGCAGTGGATCGCGGCGGTGAGTACAAGAAGCTGACCGTTGATCCTGCTTGGGCATCACTCGAGGCTCCTGCTGCCGCGGCAAACGACGATCCCGAATTTGTCAACAATGTGGTTCGTCCTATCAATGCACAGAATGGTGACCTGCTCCCGGTAAGCGCATTCAAGGAGAGCATCGACGGTACATGGCCGTCAGGTACAGCTGCATACGAGAAACGCGGTGTCAGCGCATTCGTTCCTGTATGGGATCCTGAGAAGTGTATCCAGTGTAACAAGTGTGCATACGTCTGTCCTCACGCTTGTATCCGTCCGTTTGTGATGGATGCCAATGAGGCTGCAGGCTTCAAGGCTGCCACCATCGAGATGAAGGCTCCGGCTGCTCTGAAGGGAATGCAGTTCCGTATGCAGGTCGGCGTTATGGACTGCCTCGGCTGCGGCAACTGCGCCGATGTATGTCCGGGCAATCCTAAGCTGGGCGGCTCCGCTCTCACAATGGTTCCGTTCGAGGGCCAGGAGGCTGAGGCTGCAAACTGGGATTACTGCGTGAAGAATGTCAAGACCAAGCAGAGTCTTGTTGACATTCAGCAGAGCGTGAAGAACTCACAGTTCGCTACTCCTCTGTTCGAATTCTCAGGTGCCTGCTCTGGCTGCGGCGAGACTCCGTATTTGAAGCTGATATCACAGCTCTTCGGTGACCGCGAGATTGCATCGAACGCTACCGGTTGCTCGTCAATCTATTCCGGTTCGATTCCTTCAACTCCTTATACCAAGAACGATGAGGGTCATGGTCCTGCATGGGCAAACTCCCTGTTCGAGGACTTCTGCGAGTACGGTATGGGTATGCAGCTTGCGAACCGCAAGATGCGCATGCGTCTGGAGCGTCTGATGGGTGAAGCTCAGAGCTGCACCTGCTGCTCAGACGAACTCAAGGCTCTGTTCACCGAGTGGATTGAAAAGAAGAACGATGCTGAGTCTACCAAGGCCCTTGCTCGGAAGATTATCGCCGGTTGCGAGGCTTGCGGCTGCGATATCTGCCAGCAGATTCTGGCATGCAAGGATTATCTGATCAAGCGCAGCCAGTGGATCATCGGCGGCGACGGTGCTTCATACGATATAGGTTACGGCGGTCTGGATCACGTTATCGCCAGCGGCGAGGATGTCAACATTCTGGTTCTTGATACCGAGGTCTATTCAAATACCGGCGGTCAGGCATCGAAGTCAACTCCTCTTGGCGCAATCGCCAAGTTCGCTGCCAGCGGCAAGCGCGTACGCAAGAAGGATCTGGGTATGATTGCCACCACCTACGGCTATGTATATGCCGCTCAGATTGCAATGGGTGCCGACAATGCACAGTGCCTGAAGGCTATCCGTGAGGCTGAGGCTTATCCGGGCCCGTCAATCATCATCGCTTACGCTCCGTGTATCAACCACGGTCTGAAGAAGGGTATGGGCAAGGCTCAGGCCGAGGAGGCTGCAGCAGTCGAGTGCGGCTACTGGCACCTGTGGCGTTACAACCCAGCTCTGGAGGAGGAAGGCAAGAACCCGTTCTCACTGGATTCAAAGGAGCCGCAGTGGGATAAGTTCCAGGACTTCCTGAAGGGCGAGGTCCGCTACGCTTCCGTCATGAAGCAGTACCCGGCTGAGGCTCAGGAACTCTTCGACAAGGCTGAGGAGATGGCCAAGAAGCGCTACGCTTCCTACATCCGCATGAGCAAGATGGAGTGGTAATCCTCCATTTCTGAATACAGATAAGTTGCCGGCAGTTCATCAGATGAGCTGCCGGCAACTCATTTTGTGCATCGGGCATATCCTTTTAGTGCCTTCACCATTTGAGTGTGCGCACACTCATATAGGGCACGGAAGTGTGGACAGGGATGACGCGTGGCCGGAAGTACGGCGGGTGTCCCAATCATTCTGCTTTCTGCGAAGTTCTTCGGGCCAATTTGAATATGGCCGGGCTCAGGTGGCAGTAGCCGGTTGGGTTCTTGTCCAGATAGTCCTGGTGATACTCTTCGGCAGGGTAGAAACATTTCAGGCGCATCAGTTCCACCGGAATTCCGGTAACGCCCAATTCTGACTTGACACGGTCAAAGACGGCTGTCAGCACATCGAGGTCGCGTTCGTCGTTGTAATATACGCCGGTACGGTAGCGGGTGCCTTCGTCTTCGCCCTGTCTGTTCAGACTCAGAGGGTCGATGATCTTGAAATAGAGTCCGGTCAGTTCGGCCAGCGTAATGACTGACGGGTTGTAGCTGACGCGGACACATTCGGCATGGCCGGTGGTGTCGGTATAGACTTCCTTGTAGCTAGGGTTTGATGTCATGCCGTTAGCGAAGCCGACTTTGGTCGATGTAACGCCTTCTACCATCTTGAAGAATTTCTGCGCTCCCCAGAAACAGCCGGCGGCGAACCAGATGCAGCGTTCCGAACCGTAGAGGCAGTCCACGAAACGTTCCAGCCATTCGGCGTCGATTCTGTCGAATGTTCCCAGTTCGCGGCTGTCGATATCAAGCACGGCGACAATCTCCCTGTCACGCCAGACGGGTACCACTATCTCGCTGCGGGACTCGCTTGAGCAGGCTATGTGTCCCGGAAATTTCTCCACATCGGGCACGATGATAGTCCGCTGCTCTTTCCAGGCGGTGCCGCACACTCCTTTGCCGAAGGCTATTTTAGTACATGCCAGCGGTCCCTGGAATGGTCCTGAGTCAAGATTGCCGCTATGCGATACGCGATAGAATCCTGTCCACCAGAAACCGAATTCATTGTGCAGGAGCGATGACAGATTTGCCATGCAGGAAATTTCGTCATCCTCGCCTGACATCAGCGTTTGGACAACAGGAAACAGTTCTCTGTATTTTTCTTCTTTATCCAACATGTTCAGGGCGCAGCGCGGGAATGTCAGTCCGCTGCCGTACCCTGCGAAGATATACATTATTTGATTAATTTTGCGACAAATGATACGCAAGGCTACTACTCAGGATATTCCGGCCATCAGGGCTATGGCCCAGGTGGTCTTCCGTCAGACTTACAGAGATATTCTTTCGCCTGAACAGATGGATTATATGATGGACTGGATGTACTCCGAAGCCAGTCTGTTGCGTCAGATGACTGACGAAGGGCAGACTTTCCTTGTTGAGGACGGCTGCGGTTATGTGTCCTTCCATCCGGATGGCATGACTGATGACGGCATCCGACTCTATCATCTGGAGAAACTGTATGTTATGCCTGACTGTCAGAACACAGGCTTGGGACGCAGACTTTTCAATCAGGTCGTGGAGTACGTCAGGGCACAGTCTTCAGCTCCTGCCAGAATAGAACTTAATGTGAACCGTCACAATGGTGCCGTCACATTCTACGAGCATCTGGGCATGTTCAAGTCGCGCAGCGGGGATTTCCCTATAGGCCACGGCTACTTCATGAACGATTACATTATGGCTATTGACCTGTAAGCTTGCAGATTATACGGCTCGGGCCGTTACCGGAACCGGACTCTACAACAATATTGTCGCAGCATCCGCGCAGAATCGCCGTCTGGATGGCATTCCTGCTGTCATCGAGCAGATCCCGATTCAGCGGGTCAGGCGTACTGACAATCACCTCGGTTTCGGAGGTTTTTTCAGAATGTGAGACGGTGACGCAGACACCCTTCTTCGCACCCGTCAGCAGCAGGCTCTCCTCGACCACATGTGTTATGTGGCTGATCTTTTGGGATGACATGTTGTAGCTGGTGCAGAAGTTGGTGACACCCTGCATCATTTCGTAATAGTCGTAATACTCTGATGTGATGTCGTAACTGTACTGGCGTATGCGGTTGATGAAGTTGCGCGTCCTTTCCTTCTGCGGATGCTCGAATATCTGTTCCGGAGTGCCTTCTTCGTAAACCACACCCTGGTCGATGTAAAAGACGCGGTTGCTGACTTCGCGGGCAAAGCGCATCTCGTGTGTGACTACAATCATCGTCATACCCTGGCTGGCGAGGGCACGCATTACTCCGAGTACCTCACTTACCATAGTCGGGTCAAGAGCCGATGTCGGTTCGTCGAACAGAATTATTTCAGGTTCCATCGCAAGTGCGCGGGCGATTGCCACACGCTGTTTCTGACCGCCTGACAGTTTCTCGGGATAGACATCCGCTTTTTCGGCCAGGCCTACCATACGCAGCAGTTCAATCGCTTTCTTCTCGGCCTCCCTGCGGCTCTTGCCGCGCAGTTTTATCGGGGCGAAAGTGATGTTTTCCAGAATCGTCTTGTCATTGAAGAGATTGAATGACTGGAAGACCATTCCCATTTTCTGTCTCAGAGCCGGGACATTTGCGTCGGGTGCCATTATGTCAATGCCGTCAACTATGATGTTTCCGCCGTATGGCTTCTCCAACAGGTTCAGACAGCGGAGCAGTGTGCTTTTGCCAGTTCCGGAGGGACCGATGACGGATATTACCTCTTCGCGACGGATTTCAGCGTTCACATCCTTGAGCACCATACCTCCGTCAGGGTAATATTTCTGCAGATGTCTGATGCTGATCAGAACATCCGAATTGATGTCACCAAGCACTATCTGACTGCGTTTGCGCTTTCTTCTACGACTTGTCAGTATCAGAACGATAATACCGGCCAGAACAACAGCCGCTATTATTGCAATAATGGTCAAACTGTTGTCTACTATAGGTTCGCGCATAACCATGAAAATGGTTTCTGATTCGGTGTGCGGAATCTGGATGATCCGTTTCTGGCGTTCTTCGGTCTGCGAAATTGTTCCGATGGCAATATCGGAACGGCCGGATACGAGGCTCGGAATCATTCCTCCGAAGTCCATTGCGTTGAATTCGATGGGACGTTTCAGGAAAGCGGCGAATCTGCGTATCAGCTCCACCTCGTAGCCGTCCGGCTCTCCGTTCAGAATAATACTGAAAGGAGGCATGGAACAGGTCGTGGCCACTACCAGTGGCACACCTTCGGAATATTCTTCGATGTCGACATGACAGTCGTCCAAGTCTTTCAGATACCAGCGGTCGTGCATATCCTGCAATACCGTACTGTCCTGCATATAGCTCAGGAACTCGCTGAACTGGTCTGCAAGATTCCTGTTGTTCTGGTTGAAGCATACGGTAATAGGCGGCGTGTAGATTGTTGTGGATGGTACGATATCGATTTCAGGGTATTCTCTCAAAGCGTTGATTGCCAGGACTGACTCTATGCAGACTGCGTCAATCTTGCCACTCAGAAGAGCATTCAGTACATCGGGGTCGGTGTTGTACTGATAGACATTCTTCCGTCCGCTGAACTTTGCCAGTTCAGCTTCGCGGTAGTCACCCATTACGACTCCGATCTTTTTGCCGTAGAGATCATCTTCGCAGGTTATTCTCTGATCGGAAGCGTCGCTGCAGGATATGGTCATCAGCGTGAGCGCCAGCCAGATGAGAGCCCCGGTTTTGTGACGGTGAGGCTTTCTTTTTGCAAGTCCCTGCAGTGATATCTGTATTATCCAAGCAATCAGAAGATAGATGATGGCAATGAGTATGAGCGGGAAGAATGCATCGAAGGTACGTGCACGGATAATGTCTGATGCCTTGGTCATATCCACAACGGCGACATAACCGACAATCGACGTGCCTTTGAGCAGGCTGATAACTTCGCCAAGATACACCGGGACAACATTTCTTGCTGCCTGGGGTAAAATTATGTTGAAAAAAGTCTGAACGGGTGTGAATCCGAGAGACAGTCCGGCTTCGGTCTGTCCTTTGTCAATGCTTTCTATGCTGGTCCGCATCATCTCTGCAAAATATGCGGCGGAGTTCAGGGCGAAGGTTATGACGGCGACAGTTACTCCGGTTGCCTGCAGAGGCGCCAGTACCAGATAGAACATAATCATCAGGAATACGAGAACCGGAGTTCCGCGCATCAGATAGATGTAGGTCTTTGCTATTGCTGCAATCCATCTGTGTCTGCTCATCCTCATCCAGCAGACCAGTCCTCCTATGA
>JAZUJU010000147.1:0-5463 GCA_045642985.1 Bacteroidaceae bacterium
GACGGGCCGCTGAAACATACGGCTCCAAGGCGGACAATGGGCATATTGATCTGTGCGGTGGCTTCGTTTGCGCCCTGGATTTTCTCAGGAATCTGTTTGGAACGCTCAATCGGTTCGCCCTTGCGGATACGTCCGAAACACTTCTCGATGGTAGGCATTGCCTCGTCGGCCTTGATGTTGCCGGTCAGAATGAGACCCATGTTCGAAGCCACATAGTACTTCTCGAAGAATTGGCGCATCTGTGCAAGACGCGGGTTCTTGAGGTTCTCGGTCGTACCGACAATCTCTTCGGTGTAGCCCGTACCTTTATAAATGCTGCGAAGCATCTTGTTTCTGAAATCGGATGCCAGCTGGTCATCGCCCATGTTCTTCTCTTCGTAAACGGTCTCAAGCTCGCTCTGGAACAGACGGAACACAGGATTCATTATGCGTTCGCTGTTCAGTTCGGCCCACTGCTCGAAGTACTCCGGGAGGAACTGGTTGTGATATACGGTCTCGTCGTACGATGTGAATGCGTTCAGACCGCTGCCGCCCATTTCGGCTATCAGAGTGTTGAATTCGTTAGGAATTGCATAGTCGGCGGCTTTGATGCTGAGACGGTTTATGTCCATCTGAATTTCATGCCTGACAGAATCGTCTTCGGTTTCAGCCAGTTTGTCGTACATTGCTGAGATGCTGTCAAGGTACGGCTTTTCGGCCTCGTAGTCGATGGTGCCGATTTTGTCGGTTCCCTTGAACATCATATGCTCGAAATAATGCGCGATACCCGTACCCGGACAGTCAACCGCTCCGGCCTTTACTACAACTGCTCCATATACAGCTGTCTGGTTCGGATCTTCGTTAATCCAGACCGTCAGACCATTGTCGAGAGTGAAAACCTTGACCTGCAGTGCCTCGGATGACTGGGCGGAAACATATGACACAGTCATCAGAGCAAGAATGATGGAAATGAAATACCTCTTCATATATATAAGTTCTTTGATACGCAAAGTTATTTGTTTTTCGCAACTTTTACTCAAAATCTTGATACCTTTGCGAATATGATGTTGAGTTTTATCGTTCCGTACCACAACGAACCGGTGACTATGTTGCGTGATCTGCTGGCAGGCATCGCTGAAACCGCCTGTGGCGTGACCGACTTCGAAGTGCTGGTAATTGACGATGGCAGCGATGTCCCTTTATCGCTTCAGGCTGACGGCGTCAGAGTAGTCCGTCAGAAAGCAGCCGGACTCTCCGCAGCCCGCAACAGAGGACTGTCGCTGGCCGTTGGGGACTATGTGCAGTTTGTGGATGCAGATGATAAACTGCTGTCTGATTATTCCAAGGTGCTTGATCTGGCACTGCGCGGTGCGGCCGACATCATAATGTTCCGTCATACAAGAACGCTGAAGGCGGCCCCTGCCGATGACCCGGAGAAAGGCTTTCGTACCGTTGCCGACTGCAGCGGTCCTGAATTTCTGAACCGTTATAATCTTAGGGCATCGGCCTGCGGTTATATCTTCCGCAAAGACATCGCTGACGGGCTGTCTTTTGCCGAAGGGCTGTATCACGAGGACGAACTTTTCACCCCGCAGCTGTTCCTGCGGGCAGCAAGGGTGTTGGATACTGAAACTGTCGCATACTACTATCGCCGTCGCAATGACAGTATCACTACGGCCTCCGGCACAGATAGGGTGCGACGCCGTCTGGACGATATGGAAAAGGTGATCGGACGCCTGGCCGGACTCGCTGAAAAGGACGCTCCGGATCTGACAAGACGCGTGCGCCAACTGACGATGGACTATGTCTATAAAATGTACGCGGACGGTATTGGCCGCCGTGACAGACGGCAGCGTATCGCCTGTCTGCGTCGCAGCGGACTATTCCCGCTTCCTGTTACCGGTTACAGCTGCAAATATGCTGCATTCTCACTGCTCAGTCACATATATCTGTAGCCGATTATGACACTTTCAATCATTATTCCGGTCTATAATGTCGCCGATACATTGAGGGAATGTGTCGAAAGCGTGCGCTCCCAGTCTTTCACAGAGTGGGAGATGCTGCTGATTGACGATGGTTCCGTTGATGGAAGCGGCGTTTTGGCCGATGAAATCGCCAGGACGGATTCGCGGATTTCGGTATGCCACAAGTCAAACGGTGGGTTGAGCGATGCCCGTAACTATGGTCTGGATCGCTGTCACGGCAATCTGATAATGTTTGTGGACAGTGACGATATGCTGGCAGAATCGACTCTGGAACCGCTGATACGGACAATGGTGACTCATCCTGAGTACGATATGCTGGAATATCCTGTTCTGGTTCATTCGGGTCATAGCTCGGAATACCTTTTCGAGACAGTTCCTGCTGTATATGATTCGCCGATGGAGTGGTGGGAGAACACTCGCGGATATGAACATACCTGGGCTTGGAACAAAGTGTACCGGCGTAGCCTGTTTGAACCTGCTGACGGTTGCGGAGAGCCGGTCAGGTTTCCAGTCGGCAGGAGTTTCGAGGATGCGTGGACCATCTGTGACATTATGCAGCGCTCTCCTGTAATTGCAGTAACTGACAAGGGATGCTATATATACCGATGGAATCGGAAAGGAATCACCTGCAACGCTTCAAGGCGGGAACTGAGGGAACTGCTTGAGGCTCATATCAGGCTGTGTGCTCAGATGGAAATAGACCTGCGCGAGCCTCGCTGGCATCACTATTATATGGCACTTCTGAATCAGCAGATTGTTCTTTACGCTTTGGGCGGACCGCTGCTTATCTCCGGTCAGCGGTTGCGCCTGTCTTGTCTTGAAGGCTGGAAAAATAAGGTCAAGGCTCTGGTCCTGAATACATTGGGACTGAAGACAGTGTGTCGCATCTTCGGCCGATGATACTGCAGCCTGCTACTGCAACTTGCTACTGCTTGATGCCATCCTAATTACATTTTAGCACCGGATTGTTAAAAATAGTTAATCAACTAACTTGGCTAGTCCAACTAATCAACTAAGTTGTATATTTGTCGCGTCGAAACTATTCAACGTATGAAAAGACTGACTGAAATTGAGACCTTTATTATGGAACAGTTCTGGAAGAACGGGGCCATGACAGTTAACGAACTTAGAGAATTGTATCCCGAACCCAAACCGCATGTGAATACCATATCTACCCGCGTGCGTCTGCTTGAAAACGACGGAATGATAGGGCACGAAAAGGTTGGTACAGGATTCCGTTACCATGCCGCAATAAGCAGGGAGGAATACGGAAGCGGTAACCTCGGATGTCTTGTATCGAACTGCTTCAACAACTCATATATAAGTGCGGTGTCTGCACTTGTTGACGATGACAAGATTTCTGTGGATGATCTGGAAGAGCTGATACGCCAGATCAAATCCAGAAAATAAACGATGTGGCATTATGGAAACTTTTCTTATTTATCAGTTGAAAGTGGCGGCCCTTGTTGCAGTAATGGTGCTGCTGTATCGGCTCTTTCTGGAAAAGCAGACTTTTCACCGCTTCAATCGGGTGATGCTTATCCTTATTGCCGTGTTGTCTGTTACGCTGCCTGCGGTGCACATCAGATCATTGCGTATTGACACCCCTCCCGGAACTGCGCAAACTGATGTCATATCTCCCGTTGTGCCGCATAGATTTGTTCCCGATTCGATACCAGCAAGAGTCACTCAGGTAACTACCGATGCAATAGCCGTTACCGATGACATTAACGAGCCGGAAAAGTCTGAGCTGTTGGAACAGTTGCCGCAGGAAGAGAAGCATACTCCAGTATGGGTCATCCTTCTGATAACGGTATACTCCGTCGGGCTGCTTCTGTTTGTCGTGCAATACCTGCGTTCTCTTAAATCGGTAACCAGGCTTATTGACGAAGGTCGTTATGCAGATCGACGCGAGGGCTGCGATGTGATTGAATCCAACTCTGTCAGCCAGCCTCTCAACTGGATGCAGTACGTTGTGATGCCACGTCAGTGGCTGGAGTCGGAAGACGAGACAATGGCTTGGAAGCACGAGCAGCTTCATGCAAGCCGGTTCCATTCCCTTGACCTGCTGTTTGCCGACCTGCTGTGGGCAATGCAATGGTTCAATCCTGCTATGAAGCTGCTCCATAGCGAAATAGAGCAGATTCATGAATTTGAGGCGGACAGTGCCGTTCTGGAGAGCGGAACAGATGCCACCAGTTACAAACTGATGCTTGTAAATGCCGTTGCCCAGAGCCGTGGTGTCAGTATGGGCAACTGGCTTAAAAAGTCAAAACTTAAAAACCGTATTGATATGATGGAAAGAGAGAAATCAAACAGATGGAATATGCTGAGAGCCATATTCATCCCCGTGGTTGCATTTGCATTCCTGTTTGCCAATGCACAGACAGCCGCTGCTCAGGAAGGGGAATTTCACTGGCCGGTCTTTGAGGACGGAAAAGTGTGGGTGTTCAAGGACGGAACAGCCAAAGTTCAGACATTTGACAAAGTGACAGCCGGTATGAAAACCGATGAGATTGCCGATTATCTGAAGAATTACGAAGGGTACAGGACAACCCGAATGACTCTGATGTACACTTATCCTATTGAGAGTTTGGCTGATGCTCAGCCGTTGGCAGAACAGTTGGCCAAGGTGGGCGTGCGCATCAACGTGGCCAACAACGAGGAGATGCTGGAGCACATGACCATGCCTGAATTCCGCGTGGTACGCATCTACGGTCCCGAGGCCGATGGCCAGTACCGTTTTGAAATGATATGCAATATGCACGAGGAGCGTCTTATGCACCGGTTTACAGAACGGCCATATTCGCACAATGACCTCTCTGTCTCGGGCGATGTCAAGCTGATGCTCAAGTGGATTGACCTGTTCGACGGTCACGGACTGGCAATCTATCCGACCGAAAGCATGCCGTGTGCAGATCTGCAGAAGTTCGCCGGGGCAGCATGGGACCGTGGTATCGAGCAGGTGTCTGTCGTTCAGGATAAGGGGCAGGGGGCAATGAATATCATCACGCTTATCCCGCAGGGCACAAAGATGACAAAGGAGTTCGGAGATGTTACGGTAAATGAGGCGGTTGACAGAATGAATGCGCGTTATACCGAATTTGAGAACGCCGAAGTCATCAATCACCCCAGGTCTTCGTTCAACCCCAATTCGGACTTTAACAATATTGTGAAGATTGTCCGCACAGCCGACAAGACTGTCATAATTACAAATGCACAGCAGGGTCCGGATCTTTGGATTAGATGTGATTCTGATGACGGTATTCTGAAGTGCAACGGCCAGGAGTATCGTCAGACCGGAGGTTACGGACTCGAAGGGTTCGAACAGAAGTATTTCTGGAGCCCTGACTGGGGTCTGTATGTGATGGCCGATTATTATCCGGCTCTGCCGGCCGATGCCATGGTGGCTGACCTCTGCGATTCCGAGGGTAATCCTATCATCAGAAATCTGCAGGTGTCGAATTCCATTTCCGCAGACTTTTATGACCAGTTCGTT
>JAZUJU010000148.1:0-2375 GCA_045642985.1 Bacteroidaceae bacterium
TCGGCATAATCGGCATAAGCCTTGTAGAAGTCTATGTCCTCGGAGTAATCACCCATTTTCACCTGGTCAAGAGCACTGAGCAGAACATAACCTTCAGAGACACGCCCTGACTTGATATAGGAGACGGCACGATAGAATTCCATACGCCTTGACTCATCGATGGTCAGCTTGGTAGCGTCACTCTGGTCGAACCATTCAATTGCCTGTTTGAAATCATCGGACTGAGCGCAGGCAATACCGAGCAAAGCCCTGACGTGGTTGTTCCAGTCTGACTGAGGATTCCGCGCGAGGAAAGCAAGCAGAGCCTCACGCCCGGCTGCGGGATCCTTGTCGGCGGCAAATGCAGCCTCCATAAACTCGATTTCCTCTTTGACGGTGGCATCCTGTCTGGCTGCCGCATCACTTCTGTTCCATTCCTTCAGAAAATCCGAGGACACAGCATAGTCGCCGCTTTCGAAATAATTGCGTGCTTTCTGCAGTAGTCCGAACTCCGAATCGTAAAGCTGACTCTCCTGAGCCGAAGAGGCCACGGCGCACATCATAAGCGCCACTCCGACATAAAATTTATATTTTCCCATCTTCCGATAATTTTCTATAAAGTTCCAAGGCACGGTTTTCGGCAGCCTCCATAACGGCACGCTCGCCCGGTCCCTTGTCATTAATGCCGCAAAGATGCAGCACTCCGTGAATGATTACCCTGTGCAGTTCCTCGTCGTATCCGGTATTGAACAGTTCGCTATTGCTCTTTACAGTATCCAGACTTATATAAAGTTCGCCGCTTATCTTCCTGCCGGATGTGTAGTCGAACGTGATGATATCAGTATAATAGTCATGCCCCAGGAACTGTCTGTTGACCTCAAGGATCCGGGCATCATCACAAAAGATATAGCCGATTCCGCTCTCCCTGCAGCCGTACGATTCAGCCACCTTTCCGACCCATTCGCGCACCAGTTTACGGTCAATGCGCGGCATCATAACATTTTCGGTTCTGAACGATATCATACATCAAAGAATAAGTAAGCCATAAAAATTGCTGCAACTATGCCGGCAAAGTCAGCGAGCAGTCCGCACAGCACAGAGTAGCGGGTGTTGCGTATGCCCACGCTGCCGAAATAGACAGCCAGAATATAGAATGTGGTATCCGTCGCCCCCTGGAACAGACAGGAAAGTCTGCCCACGAACGAATCCGGACCATAAGCCGTCATCGCATCTATCATCAGTCCTCTGGCACCGCTGCCGCTGAGAGGCTTCATAAACGCTGTCGGCAAGGCGCCGACAAAGCTGCTGTCCAGTCCGCACCATCCGACCAGCCGGGCGATGCCGTCTGTGAGCGCATCCATAGCACCTGATGCCCGGAACACGCCAATACCGACCAGAATCGCCACCAGATACGGAATGATTCTGACCGCAGTGCCGAATCCCTCCTTCGCCCCCTCGACGAACGCTTCGTAAACATTGACTTTGGCAATTATTCCGGAAACAATGAAACCTATAATGACTGTGAACAGCAGGATGTTTGCGACAGATGTCGATACAGAACCGATTCTGACCGGAGGCAGTGACAGGAATCCCCAGATAATCAGGGCGACTATAAGGCTGAGACCGCCAAGGAAAAGAATCAGCACCTTGTCAAACCTGATGTGCTGAATAAGTGCCGTGACTATCAGACCGACCATAGTCGAGAAGAATGTGGCAATCAGAATAGGCAGGAATACATCGGCAGGTTGGGCGGCTCCAAGCTGAGCCCGGTAAACCAGAATGCTGACCGGAATGAGCGTCAGTCCCGATGTGTTGAGCACCAGAAACATTATCATCGGATCCGATGCAGTCTCCTTGTTTTCGTTCAGCTCCTGCATCCTCTGCATCGCCTTCAGCCCCATAGGTGTGGCCGCATTGTCAAGGCCAAGCATATTGGCCGCCAGATTCATGAATATGGAACCGTAAGCAGGATCATTTTTCGGGAGCGATGGAAACAGACGGCAGAAAACCGGACTGAGCAGACGCGCAAGTCCGTTTACCAGCCCGCCCTTCTCTCCTATCTTCATCACGCCCAGCCAGAGTGACAGCACACCGGTCAGTCCCAATGATATTTCGAAGCCCGTTTTGGCCGAACTGAAGGTCGAATCGACCATTTCCTGAAAGATGCCGGCATCGCCCGTCAGGACGAGATGCGCCAGCGCCACCACAAAGGCAATAAGGAAAAAAGCTATCCAAATCCAATTCAAGACCATAGTACGTCTATTTACTGCAAAGTTAAATAATATGGGGATATACGCCACGCAATATCCTTTGAATTATTGAACAGGACATTTCCGATACAGGTTCTTGGAATAAGTTGGTAACATATCCGAACAGATTCCTAACTTTGGCAAAGT
>JAZUJU010000149.1:0-8541 GCA_045642985.1 Bacteroidaceae bacterium
CGCGCGTAGGAATCGGTTGGAGCGAACACGTATCGGAGCGAGTCTGTGTTGCGGAGCGAGCACAGGGTGGTATGGTCCTGTCCCGTTACGCGTATTTCTCCGGCTGGCTTTGAAAGAGAAATCCGTATGGTATCTCCCGAAAGGCCTATATCGCGTATAAGCGGAAGCTCAGAATTGCCCCTGTATTTCTGCTCCCAGTCTCCTTCGCCGAAATCGGGTGTGCGCATGGAATAGCAGGTTCCTGCCAGGAGGGTCTGTCTTATATCATCGTATGTCGCTCCGCTGCAGTTCAGCATATTGCTCCGGACTGCAATGCAGTATGAACGGTCCGGGTGATGCAGGTCATCGTTGGCAAGTCCGATGGAGTAGTGGCCTGCACTCAGCGCCCAGTCCCAATATTCCTGCTCGGTGCTTACACCTGAATCAAGTTCCATTATCCTGTATCAGGTAAGAAGCTGCATCCCTGCCTTTGTGGTATGTATGGTTCGGAACGGATGGTTCATCTGGATGAAATCTGCATCGCGGCCGAGCAGATCCAGTTCCCATTGCTTCTGTGAGGTTAGCAGGGGGATTATGTTGTCGAACAGATTGACCCGGCTGCAGCCGAAGACCAGCTTGTGATACTTGACAGATTGTAGCCGTGTTCGTAGACATTGACCTGCAGAGAACTGTCATACGGATGCGCGGTCAGCTCGTTGTGATTGGAGAATGTGACGATGTCGTAGCCGAAAGTCCTATAGAAGGAATCGACTTGAGCCGGCCAGTAGTCGCATTCGTTCAGGATGCCGTTGACTTTTGTGTGAGTATGGAAATTGGCTCTCTTCCATCCCAGTGTTGTGTCCAATGCGGCATAAGGATTGTAGATATCCTTGCCGCTGAACGGTCTTGGTTCCTCAAAGTTATAAATTGGACTGATGCTTAACAGCAGTATGATGCATAATGCGAACAGTATTATTGCTGTAATAGCCTTAACTGTGAATATCAGCGATTTTCTGATCATTGTTCCTATTTTGTGCTGCAAAATTAGTTTTTATTGGTTAAATTTGAAAACTTAAACCGTTGTGCAAATATGAATAAGCTTACCAGGTGGGGAATCATTGCGCTGATAGTGATTGCTTTTGCGTTCATCGGAATCAGGCGTTTTGTACCCAGAGAGAATGAAGAACTGAAAAAGGCAGACACCGTTGCAAAGGGTGCCCCGGCAGGCAGAAAGGCTCTGCTCGTACGGGCCGTCATTGTACGTGAGAAAAATCTGGACGACGGCATAAACATCAGCGGCAGCCTTATTCCGAACGAGGAGGTCAGCCTGAGTTTTGAGACATCCGGCAAGATTACTGAGATATGTTTTAACGAAGGTACCGAGGTCAGAAAGGGTGATATACTGGCGCGCATCAACAGCGCTCCGCTACAGGCTCAGCTCAAAAAGCAGGAGGCTCAGCTCAAACTGAACGAGGATCGTCTGTACCGTCAGCAGACACTGCTTGAAAAGGAGGCTGTAAGTCAGGAAACCTATCAGCAGGCAGAGGCAAGTCTGTCTGCACTGAAAGCTGATATACAGGAAATCGAGGCCAGACTGGCCCAGACGGAACTGCGTGCTCCGTTTGACGGCATTATCGGATTGCGTCAGGTCAGTGTCGGCGCATATGCATCGCCCAGCACAACTGTCGCTACTCTTACCAACACATCAAAACTGAAAATTGAGTTCTCTGTTCCTGAGCGCTATGCAGGAATTCTTAAGCCTGGCGCTCCTCTTACGTTCAGGGTTGAAGGCGAGCTGAAGGAGTACAATGCCACTGTCTATGCCACCAATTCCATTGTCGATCAGGATACCAGAACCTTCAGCGTCAGAGGCATTTACGACAATTCCAAACGCGAACTTGTTCCCGGACGTTATGTGAGCGTCAGTCTGGTGACGCGCTCGTTCAAAGATGCCCTTGCTGTTCCCAGTGAGGCAATTGTTACAGAGATGGGCATCGACAAGGTGTTTTTATACAAGTCGGGAAAGGCTGTTCCGGTCGAGATTTCGAAGGGGCTGCGTACCGATGCCGAGGTTCAGGTCGTGTACGGACTGTCAGAGGGGGACACCGTAATCACCAGCGGTACGATGCAGCTGCGTACCGGTATGGCTGTCGAACTTAAGGAGGTCAATTGATACCGGTTATGAACATTTCCGAACTTAGCATACGCCGTCCGGTCCTTGCGACCGTGTTCGTGCTGATTATTCTGATTTTCGGTGCGGTCGGTTTCATCGGCCTTGGTGTCAGGGAGTATCCGTCGGTTGACAATCCCATCATCACAGTGTCGTGTTCGTATCCCGGTGCCAATGCCGAGGTCATCGAGAATCAGATAACCGAGCCTTTGGAACAGCAGATCAACGGCATTCCAGGCATTCGTTCGCTCACCAGTGTCAGCCAGTATGGAAGCAGCCGTATCACTGTTGAATTTGAACTGTCCGTCGATTTGGAAACTGCTGCAAACGATGTCCGTGATAAGGTGTCCCGTGCCCAGCGTCAGCTGCCGCGCGACTGCGACCCTCCCACAGTGTCCAAGGCCGATGCCGATGCAACGCCTATTCTGATGGTGGCTATCCAGAGCGACAAGCGTTCACTGCTGGAGGTAAGCGAAATCGCCGACCTTGTAGTCAAGGAGCAGCTGCAGACTATTCAGGATGTGAGCAGTGTGACTATATGGGGCGAAAAGCGCTACTGCATGCGACTGTGGTTGGATCCCGTCAAGATGTCCGGCTATGGAATCACCCCTATGGATGTGAAGAACGCTCTCGACAGGGAGAATGTGGAGCTGCCTTCCGGTACTATCGAAGGCAATACTACAGAGCTTGAGATCCGTACGCTCGGACTGATGCATACAACCGAAGAGTTCAACAACCTTGTCATCCGCCACGACGGTGACAGGGTTATCCGTTTCAGTGATGTCGGTGAGGCGGAACTCAGTCCGCGCGACATCAGGAGCTATATGAAGATGAACGGTGTTCCTATGGTCGGTGTGGTTGTAACACCGCAGCCGGGTGCCAATCACATCGACATTGCCAACAGCGTCTATGAGCGAATGAAACTGATGCGTAAGGATTTGCCGGATGATGTGGAGTACTCATACGGATTCGATAACACCAAGTTCATCAGGGCCAGTATCAGGGAGGTCAAGGATACCGTGTTCGAGGCTCTGCTGCTGGTCATCATAATCATATTCCTGTTCCTGAGAGACTGGCGCGTGACGCTTATCCCGTGCCTTATCATACCTATCTCTCTGATCGGCACCTTCTTTGTCATGTATATACTCGGCTTCAGTATCAATGTGCTGACAATGCTTGCCATCGTACTGGCTGTAGGACTGGTGGTTGACGATGCCATCGTTATGACAGAGAACATTTACCTGAGGATTGAGCGCGGTATGACTCCGCGAAAGGCAGGCATCGAGGGGTCCCGTGAGATATTCTTTGCCGTGCTTTCAACATCCATCACCCTGCTGGCCGTATTCATTCCCATCGTCTTTATGGAGGGTACCACAGGCAGGCTGTTCAGGGAATTCAGCTTCGTGATTGCCGGTACTATCGTCATCTCCACATTCGTGGCTCTTACCTTCACGCCGATGCTGGCTACCAGAATTCTGGTGAAACGTGAGAAGAAGAATGTCTTTTACCGGTTTACGGAACCTTTCTTTGACGGAATGAACGACAAGTACGGCAGGAGTCTGGGGTATTGCCTTGAGCACAGATGGATTGCCGTCGCAATAATGGTAGTGGCAATGGCCGGATGTGTCATCCTGTGGGCTAACCGTCCTGCCGAAATGGCTCCGCTTGAGGACCGTTCGCAGGTTACTGTCAGAACTCAGGGACCGGAAGGCGTGACTTATGAGTATATGCGTGACTATACCGAAACTATAAATGCCATTGTCGATTCGATTGTGCCCGATGCCGAGTATGTCACCGCACGTGTCATGAACGGCGGCGGAAACCTTCAGATTACCCTCAAGGACATTTCGGAGCGCAGCTATACCCAGATGGAGGTGGCGGCAAAACTGACGCAGGCGGTCCAGCGCGAAACTGACGCCCGCTCGTTCGTCCAGCAGCAGTCGTCGTTTACCGGAGGACGTGGCGGCAGGATGCCGGTACAGTATGTCCTTCAGGCCACCAACATAGAAAAGCTTCAGGAAGTGCTGCCTGCCTTTATGTCGAAGGTTCAGGACAATCCCGTTTTCCAGATGGCGGATGTGGATCTTAAGTTCTCCAAACCCGAGGCCCGCATATCAGTGAACCGCGAGAAGGCCAATATGCTGGGAGTCAATACAAGAGATATTGCACAGACACTGCAGTATGGCCTGAGCGGTCAGCGAATGGGCTATCTGTATATGAACGGCAAGCAGTACGACATCATAGGCGAAATTAACCGCCAGCAGCGTAACACGACCCAGAACCTGAAGTCGATATATCTGCGCAGCGGCAAGGGCGACATGATTCAGATGGAAAATCTGGTAGAACTCGAGGAAGGAATAGCGCCGCCGAAACTCTATCGCTACAACCGTTTCGTGTCAGCGACTGTTTCGGCCGGACTGACGCCGGGCTATACCTTAGGCGAGGGCATTGACGAGATGGACAAGATTGCCAAGGAGGTCCTTGACGACACATTCCGCACGGCTCTGACCGGCGAGTCGCGTGAATTCCGCGAGAGCTCGAATTCCCTGTTCTTCGCCTTCGGACTCGCGCTGATTCTGATATACCTGATTCTGGCTGCCCAGTTCGAGAGCTTCAGAGATCCGTTCATCATTATGCTCACCATTCCTCTGGCCGTATGCGGCGCTTTGGTCTTTATGGCCATGCGCGACCAGACTATGAACATCTACAGCGAAATCGGTATAATAATGCTGATAGGGCTTGTGGCCAAAAACGGTATTCTGATTGTTGAGTTCGCCAATCAGAAACAGGCGGCCGGATTGGACAAGCTGACTGCAATCCGCGAGGCTGCGACACAGCGTCTCCGCCCCATCCTTATGACCAGTACATCGACAATGCTCGGTCTTCTGCCGCTGATGTTCGCAAATGGTGAGGGCGCCGCCGGCCGTATCGCTATGGGTACTGCAGTGGTGGGCGGCATGCTCATTTCCACATTCTTTACAATGTATATCGTACCGTCAATATACACCTATATATCGACGGCGAAAAAGGCTGAAGAGGAATGAAGAGACTATTCTTACAAATGATACTGCCGTTCCTGGCACTGTCCGCATCCGCACAGGTAATGTCGCTGAAGGACTGCCTTGACGGCGGACTCGAGAACAATTACCAGATTCGTATTGCCCGTACTGACGAGCAGGTGAGCGCTAACAATGACAGCTGGGGCGTTGCAGGGGCAGTGCCGTCGCTTGACCTCTCCGCCAGGTACAACGGAAGCGTCACCAGCCGCAATACCAATTATCGTGAGACTTCCGAAACGGACAGGACACGTGATGTGCTTGACCAGACACTGTCAGCATCGTTGGGAGTGTCTTGGACCGTGTTCAACGGATTCAAGGTCCAGGCCACAAGAGAGCGCCTGCGTGAACTCCACGCTCAGGGTGAACTGCGCACCCGTATCGCTATCGAGGATTTTGTGGCTCAGATGGCCTCGGAATACTATAACTATCTGCGTCAGTCCATACGTCTGGACAATCTGAACTATTCGGTCGCACTGTCGCGTGAGCGTGTGAGAATAGTACAGGAACGATACAATATCGGCAACAACTCCCGTCTTGACCTGAAGCAGGCACAGGTCTATTTCAATGCCGACAGTGCTGCCAGTCTTAAGCAGAACGAAGCTCTGGCAACAGCCCGTATCCGTATCAACAAACTGATGGCTGAAAGTAATCTGGACAGGTATTTTGTGGTGGCCGACACAGCCATTTCCCTTTTGCCGGAACTTGATTTCATGAGTCTGGAGCGCGATATGCTTGAGAGTAACCTTTCACTTGTGAGAGCTGAAAGTGACAATCGCATTGCGCAGGACGAGCTTCGAAGTGTAAATTCACGAAATTATCCGTATCTTCGCCTGAACGCAGATTACGGCTATTCGCGTAACATCTACAGCAGCGGGGCGTCGTCATCGCGTGACAACTGGGGACCCGGCTTCGGCGCAACAGTAGGGCTGAACATTCTGGACGGCAAACACAGGACTGACAGACTGAATGCCAAGCTCAATGTCGAGAATGCCGAACTGAACCGGCAGGATGTGGAACAGTCGCTGCGTGCGAATCTGGCAGATCTGTGGCAGGCATATCAGAACAATCTGCGTCTGCTGGCTCTGGAGCGACAGAATCTGCTGACCGCACAGGAGTCGCATGACATCGCCTGCGAGCGTTATCTGATCGGAGACCTCTCCGGCCTGGAGATGCGCGAGGCGCAGAAATCTCTGCTGTCGGCCGAAGAGAGCCTTCTGCAGGTTGAGTACGACACTAAAATCTGTGAGATAAGTCTTATGCAGATCAGCGGGCACGTACTGGAGTATATGAATTATGAATAAAACAAAATGATATGAGAAAAATTGATTTATCGGAATGGAATCAGACTGGCGGCGGCGCTGTCGGAATGTCGTATTTCCATAAGTCGGACCAGAGCCTGATGCTCAAGTTCATGAACCCTGACACCAAGATCGAGAATATCGAGAAGGAACTGGCGAATTCGCGTAATGTGTATGATCTTGGACTTCCCACCCCACGCCCGGGCGAGCTTGTAACAGACGGAACCCGTATGGGCATCGTGTTTGAACGCATTGCAGGCAAACGCTCGTTCGCAAAGATGATAGGCGACGAGCCGGAAAACATCGATAATCTTGCCGTACAGTTTGCACGGATAACAAAACAGCTGCACTCAACGCCCTGCAACAAATCCAATTTCAAGTCGGTCAAACAGCTGTTCGGGGAGATGATAAAGGCGAATCCGTTCCGTGAAAATCTCAAGGAAAAGGCTCTGAATCTGCTTGACTCAATGCCTGATTCCGATACCTGCCTGCATGGTGACCTGCATTTTGGCAACATTATCCAGTCCGGTGACGGACACAATTATCTGATTGATCTGCTGGACTTCTGCTACGGATACTATATGTTCGATTTCGGTGCAATCAGTTCGCTCCTCAAGGCTATGGTACCTATGGAGGACATATTCTATCGTGAGTATCACTGCTCAATAGCCCAGGCGACCCAGTTCTGGATTACCGTTCAGAAGGAGTATTTCGGTCAGGATACCGATCTTGAGGCTCTGGACGAAAAGATACGTCCATTCACCGCCATCAAGACTCTGTGTATGGAGACCGAGAGCAACATCTGTCTGCCGGATGTATCGGCAAATGAGATATATTCCGTTTTGGGAGATGTAAGGCTCTGAGAATCTCAGCAGTAGATGAAGATTGGAAATATAGACTTGGGCGAACATCCAGTGCTGCTCGCCCCGATGGAGGATGTCACCGACCCAGCGTTCAGAATGCTGTGCAAGCGTTTTGGCGCTGATATGGTATATACCGAGTTCGTGTCGAGTGATGCCCTTATCAGGGAGGTGAACAGCACAATGCGTAAACTGGAGATCTGTGATGAGGAGCGCCCGGTTGCTATTCAGATATATGGCAGGGATACTGAAGCGATGGTCGGTGCCGCTAAAATGGTCGAAGCGGCGCATCCCGATATACTAGACCTCAATTTCGGCTGTCCTGTAAAGAAGGTGGCCGGCAAGGGTGGCGGTGCCGGAATGCTCCAGAACATACCGAAGATGCTTGAGATAACCCGTGCCGTGGTCGATGCGGTCAGCATTCCGGTGACTGTCAAGACGCGTCTCGGCTGGAACGATGAGAGCAAGATAATAGTGGAACTGGCAGAACAGCTTCAGGACTGCGGCATACAGGCTCTCACCATCCACGGGCGTACCCGGGCCCAGATGTACACCGGTCAGGCGGACTGGACGCTCATAGGCGAAGTGAAGCGAAATCCGCGTATGCATATCCCGATAATAGGCAATGGCGATATTACGACTCCCGAAAGAGCGAAGGAATGTTTTGACCTGTACGGCGTAGATGCCGTTATGGTCGGAAGGGCAAGTTTCGGCAGGCCTTGGATATTCAAGGAGATAAAGCATTATCTGGAGACAGGAGAAAAAATGCCGGACCCCGGATTCCAGTGGAAACTGGACGTGCTCAAGCAGGAGGCTCTTGACAGCGTCGGGAGACTGGATGAACGTCGCGGCATAGTTCATATACGCCGGCATCTGGCTGCCAGTCCTCTGTTCAAGGGACTAGATGATTTCAAGAGTACACGCATAGCCATGCTCAGGACAGAGACCCTGCAGGAACTTTTCTCCATTATGGACGATATTTCCTGCAAATGGGGGAATTCCCTGACGGAGTGAAATTCCCTGTGCGGGAGTGGAATAATACGCCGAAAAACACTACCTTCGCGGTCGCAAAGGGGTATTAGCTTAGTTGGTAGAGCGTCAGGTTCGCAATCTGAAGGTCACGGGTTCGACTCCCGTATGCTCCACGAAAAAGGAAGAGTCGCATTTGCGGCTTT
>JAZUJU010000150.1:0-12387 GCA_045642985.1 Bacteroidaceae bacterium
GCATACAGGCCATTTTTCAGATGGGTTGTCAGACGATTTATGAGTAACAGATATAAGTATATGGAAAAATACTCTTCAAGATGAAAGTAGAGTTAAGCAATCTCAAGAAGCGATACGGTTCAAATGTCGTACTGGATGTCCCATCTCTTTCCATCGGCAGCGGTGAACTGGTGGGTTTGGTAGGAAACAACGGAGCTGGCAAAACCACAATGATGCGTCTGATGCTGGATCTGATACAGGCTTCAGAGGGCACAGTCACAATCGATTCGGTCAATGTCGCAAAGAATTATATGTGGAAGTCTGTAACCGGGTCCTATCTGGATTCGACTTTTCTGATTGACATCTACACTCCCGAGGAATTTTTCGGCTTTGTGGCAGAAGCTTATGATATTTCCGATCAGGAACTGAAACTGCGTCTGCAGGAATACGAAATGCTGATGAATGGGGATATTCTCGGGACTGGAAAACTGATACACGATTTTTCGAACGGCAACCGGCAGAAGATAGGAATCATTGCAGCTATGTTGGTCAATCCGCAGCTGCTTATTCTAGACGAGCCTTTCAACTACCTTGACCCAAGTTCTCAGATTGTCGTGGCCAAACTCATACAGAAGATGAACCGGGACTTGGGCACGACCGTAGTGGTGTCCAGTCACAATCTCAATTCCATCAACGACATATGCAGCCGCATTCTGCTGCTTGACAAAGGTTGTGTGCTGATGGACAAGGCACACGAACCTGGCAGTATGGACCGGGAACTTGAGGATTATTTCCTCGATGCAGTGAAGTGACAGCCGTTATTTCTGGAGGAGATTGACATCCATATGGGGGTAGGCAAAACCGAATCCGGCTTTCGGCAGTTCAGTATAGAAACGCAGGTTCATAGCGTAGAACACATCCCAGTAATCGGGAGAATTGACCCACGCACGTACCAGGAACGAGATATCGCTGGAGTTCAGGCTGGAAAGCATTACTACTGGCTCGGCGGCGCCTTCTGTGGTTGCGTCAAGCACGCGGGCATCTGATTTCAGGATGGTCCTGATACAGTCCATACAGGCTTCCGCGTCCACATTGTATTCAACGCTGACCGTCCATTCAACCCTGCGCAGTCTGTTCACAGAAAAATTGTCAATGCTGCTGTTGAAAAGGTCTCCGTTAGGCAGATATATTATGCGGTTGTCGATGGTCTGCAGTTTCGTGTTGACCATCGAGACCTCCATAACAGTACCCGTGCATCCCTTGGCCGTAATGAAATCGCCCACCTTGAACGGCTTGAAAATGAGAATCATCATACCGCCGGCAAAGTTCTGAACGGTGCCGCTCAAAGCCATACCTATGGCCATTCCGCCTGCAGCCAGCACAGCGGCGAACGATGTGGTGTTAACTCCCAGAGTGCCTATTGTCACGATGAACAGCAGGACACTCAGGGAGATGGTAATAATAGATGTAATGAACGATGCGACAGTTTTTTCGGTATTCTTTCTGGCGAACGAAGCAGCCATTGCCCTCTTGATGCTGCGAATAATCCATATACCTATCAGGTAGATAAGCATAGCAGCAATGACCTTCAGTAGGAAATGCAGGGCGCTCAAACCCAAATCCGTGAAGAACGTATTCGGATCCTCGACAAGTTCGGTTATCATCTTTTCGGTCGTGGTCTTGAGCGAATCGGCAATATTCACATTTTCCGTTTCGGCATCCGGCAGACAGAATATCGGCAGACAGAACATCATAGGCTTGATTCAGAGATATTACGGAATAGGTATAAACAGTATCATTCCAGACTGACAGTCGGAGTGAACACGTCGTTTTCGACCTTTACAAAATCCTTTGAAAGATTATAGACTGCTGTGGCACGGATATCCTCGACACTGGCGCCGAACTTGACGATGTATCTGCCTTTGTCGCTGATCCAGCTGTGCGAATCGTTATGGAACGAAGCCAGTTCGTAATCGGTAACGGAGAAGGTCAGCGTCTGGCTCTCGCCCGGTTCAAGAAGTCTTGTCTTGGCGTAGGCCTTGAGCTCGGCTGCCGGTTTGTAAATGTTTCCAGCAGGAGCGGACACATAGAGCTGGACAGCCTCCTTTCCTGCTCTGTCGCCTGTGTTACGTACTGTGACAGTTGCTGTGAAACCGCCCTTGACAGCCTTTACTGTCGGCTTGGAATATTCGAAGGTAGTGTAGCTGAGGCCATATCCGAACGGATACGACACTTCCTTGCCCGATGTGTTGAAATAGCGGTATCCTACATTCACGCCCTCCTTGTAGAGTACGCGGTCAATGTTGGCACGCAGAGTGCTGCGACCTCCGCCAAAACCGCCGAAACCTCCACCGAAGCCGCCGGCTGCCTGGGCCACAGCCTCTCCATTGAGCGGGAAGTTAGCCGATGACGGATGGTCAATCACTGATACCGGGAAGGTCATCGTAAGCTTGCCCGAAGGATTGGCCTTGCCTGTGAGAACGTCGGCAATCGAGTAACCTGCCTCCTGACCGGGCTGCCACGCCATCAGTATGGCATCAGGCATACTTTTCCACGATGCAGTCTCTATGACATTACCCATATTCAACACAACTACGACCTTCTTGCCGGCGATGTGGAATGCCTGCGACACATTGGCTATGAGACGGCGTTCCACGTCGGTAATGTCGAAATTGTCGAGATGACGGTCACCGCCTTCGCCTGCCTGACGGCCTATGGTGATGACAGCCACATCGTTAGTCCTGGCCAGATTCTCGACAGCTGTCATTGGGATGTCAATCTCTTCTGTCGTCTCCGTGCTGCCCCAACCGCCGCGACGTACGCTGGATACGGACTTCAGAGCGCTGTCGTATTCCTTGTAGGTCTGGTAGAGTCTTGCCAGATTCTGGTCCGGCTGCAGTCCGGCCTCGCTCAGACCTTGGTCCATCGAAATGACATAAGCCTTGTTGACATCGCCCGAACCGGTTCCGCCTGCAATGATGTTGTACGACGTGAAGCCGAAAAGAGCAACCTTTTTGATGTTCTCGCCGAAAGGCAGAGCTCCAGACTCGTTCTTGAGCAGTACCATAGCCTCGTCTGCAGCCTGACGGGTAAGTGCCGCGTGAGCCTTCAGGTCGGGCTTGTTGCTGTTCTTATACCCTTTGAAATGCGGAGTCCTGACAATGAACTTGAGCATGCGCCTGACACAGGCATCCACATCCTTTATGTCTAGCTCGCCGCTGTTGACCTTGTCGATGATTTCCTTCGACTGTGAGACATTGCCCATCTCCATCAGGTCGTTCCCAGCCTGAACCTGCTCGGCAGTGTTGCGTTTGCCGGTCCAGTCAGTCATTACGATACCGTCAAAGCCCCACTCATCGCGCAGGACTGTGGTCAGAAGTCCCTTGTCTGCCTGGGTGTACTTTCCGTTTATCTTGTTGTACGATGACATCACCGTCCACGGCTTTCCCTCCTTGACAGCGATTTCGAAACCCTTGAGATAGATTTCGCGGAGTGTGCGGGCATCGATAATCTCGTCAACCTCCATACGGTTGGTCTCCTGGTTGTTGGCCGCAAAATGCTTGAGGCTTGTGCCGACTCCGTTGCTCTGGACACCGCGGATGAATGCTGCGGCACTCTTGCCGGCCACGACCGGGTCTTCGGAATAGTACTCGAAATTGCGTCCGCAGAGCGGTGAACGGTGAATGTTGATGGCTGGGGCGAGCAGCACGTCGGTGCCATACTCCAGGACCTCCTGTCCCATAGCTGCGCCAACCTCTTCGATGAGTTCGGTGTTCCAGGTGCTGGCCATCGCCGTACCGACAGGGAATCCCGTCGCATAGAATGTACCTTCCTGTCCCTGGCGTGTCGGACTGATGCGGATTCCGGCTGGTCCGTCACTGAGAGCCGTCGGTGTGATTCCGAGACGGTCAATGTCCTGAGTCACACCCGCGGAGCCCGGGCAGAGCTGGTTCAGGTTGCCGAACCTGTTGTTTTCGCCGCTGATCTGACGGTCCTGCCCGCCGACAAGGAGGGCGGCCTTTTCTTCGAGAGTCATCGCCGCAAGAATTTCGTCGATATTGTTCTCATTCAGCATAAGCTGCTGCGCACCGGCACGTCCAGGCATCATTATCAGAGCCAGGACTGCAGCTGTAAAAAAGTTTGTAAGTTTCATTTTACAAGAGGCTATTATGTTACTGTTTACAAAAATAGTTCTTGCCTGCAAATTTCAGGCATACCGCAGGCCAATTAGTTTTCAACAGAGCGCTTTCATCCGCATATACATTGTGTTGTTAATAGAGTGTTTCATGAGTATTATTTGTTCAAAAGAATGACTTTTTGTAAACTCGCATGTCATCCAAGAACGGGGAGGCTCATATGTCTATGTTGAAGGATTGCCATCGTATTGGTCTTGCCAGTATTCTTTTCGGCTTCTGATACTCCATAGTTCAACAGAAATCAGGGTGACCGGATAGGATTTCTGATTCGTAAGCGTTATCTTTGCATTTTGAAGATAAGTGTTGTACGATGGAGTTGGGTGCCAATGTGGGTAAGCGTAATCATTAAGGGACTTATTATTGGATTTGTAGCGGCAGCGCCGCCCGGTCCGTCAGGCGTGCTGGTCATCAGTCGTACGCTTGACAAGGGGCGCCGTTACGGCTATCTGACAGGACTCGGAATATCTCTGAGCGATATGGTTTACATAATCTGTTCGATAGTCGGACTTTCGTTCCTGATAGACCTTGTGTATCGTCCCGGCACTTCGCTTTACTGCCATCTGATTGGAAGTGCCCTGCTGATTGTCTTCGGAATAGTGTCCAGATCGTCCAAAAAGAATCCTCTCGACAAGCCGAGGATGCCCAAGGAGGAGAAACCGTCTCTCAGTTATGCCTATTTTTCGGGCTTTCTTGTGGCGATAGTGAATCCGATGGTCATTTTCATATATCTGGCCCTGTTCACATATCTTCGCCTGCCTCTGAGTGAGATGACCGGTGCGCTGCAGGTCTGCGGTTTCCTGTCGGTTGTTGCGGGCGATTTCCTTTGGTGGACTTTCATCAGCCGTCTGGTGGGCAGAGCCAAGAGGCACTTCGATATCAATGTCATCATTATGGTAAAGAGAATTCTCGGCGATGTGCTGATAGCCTCGGGCGTTGTGTGGCTTGCATATACGCTGATCAATCATTGGATATGCTGATAGCAAGGGAACTCAGGAAAACCAATATTGTCGAGTATCTGCTGTATATGTGGCAGGTCGAAGACCTTATCCGGGCTGCACATTTCGATGCTGATGCTCTGACTGCAGCGGCCGCACCTGCCGGCACCGATGCTGCGACAATGGCCGAAATCCGCAAGTGGTACGGGGAACTGATTGATATGATGACGCAGGAACAGGTACGCGAAAGCGGTCATCTGCAGATAAACAGGAATATTCTGATACTGCTGTCAGACATTCACGCCGCCAACATGAAGGACGAGGAGCGTCAGGATTATCGTGACGTTTACTACAGGGCTCTTCCTGTCATTGTCAGTTACAGGGCAAAGTCGGACGATTTGAGCAGGAACGAGATAGAGAGCTGCATGGAGTTTATGTACGGAATATGGATGCTGCGGCTTCAGAAACGCGTGATTTCCGAAGGCACAGCCGATGCTGCAGGCCGCATTTCAGCGCTCCTGGCACATCTGGCAGCCGATTATGCAAATGAGAGAAACGGTTTGAAATAAGATATGAACGAAGAAATAGAGAGACGAAGGACATTTGCCATTGTGGCCCACCCGGATGCCGGTAAGACCACCCTGACCGAGAAACTGCTTCTGTTCGGAGGACAGATTCAGGTGGCTGGCGCCGTCAAGTCCAACAAAATCAGGAAGACGGCCACGTCGGACTGGATGGATATAGAAAAGCAGCGCGGTATTTCGGTCACCACATCGGTTATGGAGTTCGACTATAACGGATACAAGATCAACATTCTTGACACTCCGGGCCACCAGGACTTTGCCGAGGACACTTTCCGTACGCTTACTGCGGTTGACAGCGTCATCATCGTCATTGACTGCGCCAAGGGCGTCGAGCTGCAGACCCGCCGCCTGATGGAGGTGTGCCGTATGCGCAATACGCCTGTCATAGTGTTCATCAACAAGCTGGACCGCGAGGGAAATGACCCGTTCGACCTGCTTGACGAACTCGAGGAGGAACTGCAGATCAAGGTGCGTCCTCTCAGTTGGCCGATTGAGCGTGGACAGCGTTTCAAGGGTGTGTACAATCTGTATGAGAACAGGCTTGACCTATATACTCCCAGCAAGCAGACCGTATCGGAGAGGGTCGAGGTGGATGTGAACAGTCCTGACCTGGAGGCTCATGTGGGCGAGGAAAATGCCGAAAAGCTGCGCTCCGATCTGGAGCTGATTTCCGGCGTTTATGAACCGTTCAACCGTCAGGAATACCTGAGCGGCAGGCTGGCTCCGGTATTTTTCGGCTCCGCACTGGTCAATTTCGGTGTCAGGGAGCTGCTGGACTGCTTTGTGGAGATTGCTCCGTCACCGCGTCCGGTCTTGGCTGAGGAACGTACTGTCAGTCCCGATGAGGACAAGTTCACCGGTTTCATATTCAAGATGACTGCGAACATAGATCCTAATCACCGTTCTTCCATTGCGTTCTGCAAGGTGTGCTCGGGAAGGTTCAGACGGAACGAACCGTATCAGCACATACGCTTGGGCAAAACCCTCAGATTCTCGTCGCCGACGCAGTTCATGGCGCAGCGCAAGAGTACGGTCGAGGAGGCGTGGCCTGGCGATATCGTGGGACTTCCGGATACCGGCAACTTCAAGATAGGTGATACGCTTACCGAGGGAGAACTGCTACATTTCAAGGGACTGCCAAGTTTCTCGCCTGAAATGTTCAAGTATATCGACAACGCGGATCCGATGCGTGCCAAGCAGCTTGCAAAGGGTCTGGACCAGCTGATGGGAGAGGGCGTGGCGCAGATGTTCACCAATACGTTCAATGGCCGCAAACTGATAGGTACGGTAGGTCAGCTGCAGTTTGAGGTTATCGAATACCGTCTGCAGCACGAATACAACGCTTCGTGCAAGTGGGAGCCGGTCAGTCTCTACAAGGCTTGCTGGATTGAGAGCGACGATGCTGATGAACTTGAGGCTTTCAAGAAGCGCAAGTACCAGTTTATGGCTGTTGACAAAGACGGACGCGATGTGTTCCTGGCTGACAGCAACTATGTACTGCAGATGGCTCAGATTGACTTCAAGCATATCCACTTCCATTTTACAAGTGAATTCTGACATTTTTCATAGATATGTGCGGGTACAGTAAGGAGGATTTGGAGAAGGCTGTCCGGGTGATGCGCGACGGCGGGGTTATCCTTTATCCGACAGACACGATATGGGGACTCGGCTGCGATGCCTCGAATCAGGATGCGGTGAAGCGTATTTTCAGCATCAAGCAGCGCAGTGACAGCAAGTCCATGCTTGTCCTGATAGATTCGGATGCCAAACTGAACTATTATGTCGAGGAAATACCCGATGTGGCATACGACCTGATGGATTTGTCGGAAAAGCCGCTCACCATCATTTACGACGGTGCCCGGCGGCTTGCCCCTCAGCTGATTGCCGAGGATGGCAGTGTGGGAATCCGCGTTACGAAGGAGGCGTTCTCGCGCGATCTGTGCGCAAGGATGCGCGGGGCAGTCGTTTCGACATCAGCCAATATCAGCGGCCAGCCTTCGCCTGCAAACTTCGCTGAAATATCCAAAGAGATCATTGACGCGGTCGATTATGTGGTTGAATACCGCCGTGACGACCAGTCCAAGGCAAAGCCGTCAGGCATAATCAAACTTGGCAGGGGAGGGCTCGTCAAGGTGATAAGAGAGTGAAAGCGGGGAGATGAAAACAGAAGTGGAAAGGTCATCCGGACTGGTCAGATTCATAGGCTGGCGCGAAAAGCATATAAGCGAGAGACAGTTCATACTGCTTCTCAGTCTGATAGTCGGTGCTCTGACCGCTGTCGTGGCTCTGCTACTCAAACTGCTTATTGAACAGATTCACAGCCTGGTTCTGTACGGACTCGATCTGACGGGCAACTGGCTGCTCCTTGTGACTCCTGTCGCCGGTATTTTCCTTTCGCTGCTTTTCATCAGATACGTTGTCCGCGATGACATCGGACACGGAGTAACCAAGATACTATATGCTCTGGCCCGCAGAAACGGCCGTATCAAGCCTCACAATATATGGTCCTCGGTCGTTGCCAGCGCCATTACAATCGGTATGGGCGGCTCGGTAGGAGCTGAGTCGCCGATTGTCCTGACAGGCTCTGCCATCGGGTCCAACATAGGCCGTCTGTTCAAGATGGAGCACAAGACCCTGATGCTGATGATAGGATGCGGCTCGGCAGGAGCAATTGCCGGCATCTTCAAGGCCCCTATTGCCGGACTCGTGTTCGTGCTCGAGGTGCTGATGATTGACCTCAGCATGGGTTCACTGCTGCCTCTTCTGGTGTCGTCGGTGACGGCAGCCACAATTTCATATATAGTGACCGGCACCGATGCCATGTTCCATTTCGAGGCGGTCGACATGTTCACTCTCGGCAGAATTCCATATGTGCTGTTGCTCGGCGTATTCTGCGGCCTGATGTCGCTGTATTTCTCACAGATAATGAATAGGGTGGAAACACTTTTCGGCCGTGTGCAGAATCCTTACTGGAAATTTGCCGTCGGAGCTGTCCTGCTCAGTCTTCTGATTTTTCTGTTCCCGCCGCTGTACGGAGAGGGATACGATACTATTGAACAGCTTCTGAACGGGGGAATGACGCGTGAAAGCTTGGTTTCATTGATGGACAACTCACCCTTCTGTGGTCAGCCTTCGCTGCTCATCGCATTCCTTGCTCTGGTGATGCTTGTCAAGGTGCTTGCTTCAACGGCAACAAATGCCGGCGGCGGTTGCGGCGGTATTTTTGCACCGAGTCTTTTCCTCGGCTGCATATCCGGCTTCGTCTTTGCCGAGGTGCTGAAATCACTGTTCCCGGCTGTGTCCGTATCGACTCAGAATTTCGCGCTCTTCGGAATGGCGGGTCTTATGTCCGGGGTTATGCACGCCCCTCTGACCGGCATTTTCCTGATAGCAGAACTTACGGGCGGCTACGCGATGTTCCTGCCTCTGATGATGGTCTCCATCTGTTCGTATCTTACAGTCAGACTGTTCCAGCCGCACAGCATCTACTCTATGCGTCTGGCCAAGAAGGGCGAGCTGATGACACACCACAAGGATCAGTCGGTACTGATGCTGATGCGCACAGACAGCGTGGTCGAAACGGATTTCATACCTCTTACGGCAGATATGGATCTGGGTCAGCTTGTCAGCGTCATCTCCAAGTCAACCCGCAATCTGTTCCCTGTCCTTGATGCCGGCGGACATCTGATAGGCGTAGTCAACCTGGTGTCAATCAGGAATATAATGTTCCGTCAGGAACTGTACCACAGATTCCACGTGGAGCGTTTTATGGAATCGCCGAGCGCCCGTCTTTCGATAAACGAGCCTATGGATCTGGTCATGCGAAAGTTCGACGATACAGGTGCGTGGAACCTGCCGGTCGAGGATGAGGGCGGGAAATATCTCGGCTTCGTCTCCAAGTCCAAGATATTCAGCACATACCGTAATGTGCTGCTTCAAATTACAGAAGAGTGAAATGGATAGAAAGTCTGCGAGAATAGTTTTTATGGGTACTCCCGAATTCGCGGAGCACTCTCTTGCGAAACTGGTTGAAGGAGGATTCAATGTGGTGGGAGTGGTTACCGTGGCCGACAAGCCGATAGGCCGTCACGGAAGTGTGCTTCAGCCCAGTCCGGTCAAACAGTTCGCCGTATCACATGGCATTCCTGTACTTCAGCCCGAAAAGCTTAAGGATGAGACATTCCTGTCAGAACTGCGCTCGCTGAACGCTGACCTGCAGATTGTGGTCGCTTTCAGGATGCTTCCCGAAGTCGTGTGGGCCATGCCGCGCCTTGGCACCTTCAATCTGCACGCTTCGCTGCTCCCGCAGTACCGTGGTGCCGCTCCGATCAACTGGGCTGTAATCAACGGAGACGCTGAGACTGGCGCTACTACGTTCTTCCTGCAGCACGAGATAGATACCGGCGACATCATAGATCAGATCCGTATTCCCATTCTGGACAATGATGATGCGGGCTCGGTTCACGACAGACTTATGCTGTCAGGCGCGGAACTGCTGATACGTACTGCCGATTCCATCATTTCGGGTACGGTGACTTCACGCCCTCAGCCCCAGCTGCCCAATGGCGAAATGCGTCCTGCACCCAAGATATTCAAGGACACTTGCCGTATCGACTGGAACTCTACGGCCGTTTCGGTATGGAATTTCATCAGGGGACTTTCCCCATATCCCGCAGCCTGGAGTACTCTCAGATTAGGTCTGGATCGTACTGCCGACTGCAAGATATTCAAGGCAGAGCCGTGTGACGGCATTCCCGGATACGCGCCGGGTTCCGTGTCCAGCGACGGCCGTACATATATAAAGGTGGCGACGGGCGACGGCAGGGCGGTCAGTCTGCTCGAAATTCAGTTGGCAGGCAAGAAACGAATGCCTGTCACAGCCTTTCTCTGTGGCACTCAGATATCCGATGATTGCTGTTTCGAGTGAATATTTGACTGAAAATTTGCACAATAGAAAAATATTGCCGTAATTTGCCCGCTCAATAACATTTATTCACATTTAAAAACGAATTGCCTATAGAAGAAATCATTACCCGAATTTTTACATGACGGACAATGAATAGCATGATTTCGAAGACTGACGATGAACTGGTCGGTCTCTATTCAGAAGGTAATGGTGAGGCATTCGATGTGCTTCTAAGCAGATATAAGGACAAACTTTATGCGTACATATCATTTATTGTGCGCATCAAGGATATTGCGGATGATATCTTTCAGGATACATTCGTCAAGGCAATCCAGACCATACAGCGCGGTGGATACACCAGTGCCGGTAAGTTCGGCGCGTGGCTGACTCGTATCGCGCACAACCTGATTATGGACTATTTCCGTAAGGACAATGTGACCGCTCCGATATGCGATGACGAGAACGGCACCGATCTGCTCAACAATCCCGACCTGTGCGAACCGAACGTCGAGGATAGAATGGTTAACCATCAGATTCTGAGTGATGTACGTCATCTTGTGTCAATGCTCCCGGACAATCAGCGCGAGGTCGTCTTTATGCGTTATTATCAGGACCTCAGTTTCAAGGAGATATCAGACATCACCGGCGTATCAATCAATACGGCTCTCGGCAGAATGCGCTATGCTCTGATAAACATCAGGAAAATGGCTGCCGATAACGACATCAATCTGAACCTTATTTGAAAATTATTCTGAATTTTGATATGGGCGAATAATAAAAGGCATTTGTCTCCGTTCTAAAGTAAACAGACAAATGCAGCCTATGGATGAAAATTCTACTCCTTCAAATCAGTCATTAAAAATTCTTTTGCGCGACGCTCTGAAAGCCGGAGACTGGGGAACCCCGTCTGACTCTCTAATAGGCTTCATCAGAAATTATTCGCTTAGCTCTCATCATTCCGTTTAAAAATCGTTAACTTTGTCGGAACGATAATAAACAAGTGACATTATGGGCGTTTTAGTTGCTCCGTCATTGCTGTCCGCAAATTTCGGAAATCTGGACCGCGATCTGACGATGATTAACCGCAGTGAGGCTGACTGGCTCCACCTGGACATTATGGACGGTGTTTTCGTACCGAATATCTCGTTCGGCTTTCCGGTCTTGAAATGGGTGGCTGAGTTATGTACAAAGCCTTTGGACGTGCATCTTATGATCGTTCAGCCTGACAAGTTCATAGACCGTTTCGCTGAAATGGGCGTTATGTCGCTTAACGTGCACTACGAGGCCTGCACCCATCTCCATCGTACTATCTATGAAATCAGAAAGAAGGGTATGAAACCTGCTGTGACCCTTAATCCTGCCACTCCTGTCTCAGTTCTGGAAGATATTCTGGATGATTTGGATATGGTGCTGCTGATGACGGTCAATCCTGGTTTCGGCGGCCAGAAGTTCATAGAGCATTCGGTTGAGAAGGTGGCAACGCTGCGCAATATGATAGAGCGCCGCGGTACAAAGACTCTGATAGAGGTGGATGGAGGTGTCAATATGGAGACCGGCAGACGTCTGGTGGACGCCGGCGTTGACGTGCTTGTTTCAGGGAACACAGTTTTCCGTTCGCCCGATCCCGAAGAGACAATCCGACAGCTGAAGCGTCTGTAAACGATTTTCATTACTTTTTCTTGATTCTGACACAAACTAATACCTGAAATGAATTGCACGACATCAATCGCTATCCGGCCATCAGGCTGGTAATCCCATTCATATCGGGACTGCTGCTGGCATCGGCT
>JAZUJU010000151.1:0-8853 GCA_045642985.1 Bacteroidaceae bacterium
GAACGCGAGATGTATGGATTCAGTTTTGCCGATGTCACGCTGACATTCCCTGATTATGATGACTATGAGATGGATGTGACACTTATGCTGGATACCCTATCCTCGGAGGCACCTGCTTTGACTCGGGAACAGCAGGAATCCTTCTTTCAAAAGGTACTTGAGGACTATTCCGATGTTCCGGACCGGCGCGAGCGGGCTAGGCTGATTCGCCAGAATCCTTATTTCAACGCCTTTCAGGTAAAATATGCGTATGCCGTAACCTGCCATAAGGCTCAAGGTGGACAATGGACCAATGTTTTCATAGACCAGGGTTATGTCCCGTCCGAAGAGTCTGGCCCTGATTATTTCCGCTGGCTCTATACGGCTCTGACGCGCTCGACAAAGAATGTGTATCTCGTCAATTGGCCTGATTGACCACAAGCTTCTTATTTTGTTGCTGTAAATGTTTTTGTGTTCTCGATTATTTGTTTTCCTTTGCAGTGTGATAGCAAGTTACATTGACCTATGATGCTTTCCAAGGCTATTGCCGTATCTCTGAATCTGTCTGCCTGCAAGCTCAAGCAGTTTACCGCCGCCTTGCTCCGCCAGAATAATGTCGGACTGACTCCGGAACAGTTCCTCCTGATTGATCTGCTGTGGAATCAGGGTCCTATGTCGCAGCAGAAGATGGCGGATACAATGCACAAGGACAAGAATTCCATCACCAAGCTGGTGGACGCTCTGGAACGCAAAGAGCTTATTACCCGTCAGAAGGACGAGAAGGATCATCGCTCGAATGTCCTTCATCTGACGCGCAAGGCCGAGGAGATGAAACTTGATGCCAAGGAGACCGGCATCTCGATTCTGGATATGATTCTGGACGGCATCAGCGAGGATGAACTGAACCAGTTCCTCGCCACTCTAAATAAACTGAATGATAATATGTCACGAGTCTGAACCGGGTGTCAGACCGGTCTGATTCCTGCTGCAATACGGGCGCACAGTCTGGGGAAGAACCGTTTGATGTAAACCATTATCAGCTCCTTCCCGCCTATCAGGACTTCGCTCCTGCCTCGTCCGATTGCTTTTACAATCTTATCTGCTGCCTTCTCCGCACTGATTCCGCCGGCTTGTCCTGGGTCGTTGTGCCCATGTCTTTCGCCATTCCTGTCCAGCGCATTGAACGCGATATTCGTGCTGACACGTCCCGGACAGACAATTGTCACGCTTATTCCTTTGTCTGAGTATTCGGCGCGCATTGTTTCAAACCACCCGTAGAGCGCAGATTTTGAGGAACAGTAGGCAGAGCGCAACGGAAAGCCGAACTTTCCGGCAATCGATGTGGTTACGGCTATGTGCCCTCCTCCGTTTGCCAGCATTCTGGGCAGAATGGCGGATGTTATTGCCACATTCGAGAAGTAATTGATTTCCATTATCTTGCGAACGGTTTCAATGGATGTGTCCTCGATAAGCGTTCTCTGACTGACACCTGCATTGCAGAATAGGATGTCGATACCACCCTGCAACGCCGACCAAGCCTTTTCTGCGATTCCGGCTGTCATCCTGGGATTACCCAGATCACACTCCAGACATATCACAGCAGGGGCTCCGGCCTTGCGGCAATTTTCGGCAACTATGGATAGCGTTTCGTATCTGGATGAGGTCAGAATCAGGCAGGCCCCCATCGAAGCGTACATTAGCGCCGTTGCCTCGCCGATTCCGGACGATGCTCCAGTTATCCACACATTCATACTGCCATCTGCTTTTTAGGAATCCTCGACATTATACCCATTATTTTGTACAGCCATTTGGAAAGAGGTTTCTCTCTGTCCCTTTTCTTCATATCAATAAACCATCCGAATTTCGCAATTATTGGGATTTTGTGAATTTCCACAAATTCTATCAGTGTACCGTCGGGATCTTCAATGTAAGTGAAGTGTCCTGAGGCATCTCCCATATCGAATATTCCTTCGTCAGGACAACTGTCAATGGTAAACGGCGAACCTTTGGATGCGCAGTGCTCACCAAGTTCTCTCATACCTTTGACATCGTAGCATATCTGTATGAAACCCGGATCGCCCCAATAACGTCCTTCGTATATTTTTTGAGGTTCCCGGTCAAGACACTGCATCAGCTCAAGAGTGTTGTCTCCGTACAGGCCGGAGAATGCACCTCTGACTTTACGGCTTCTCCTGACCAGCACTCTCCTATACAGTCCGTCATTGCCTCCGATTAATGCCAGATCCTTGAAACTGCCGCTCCTGTCATACACTATTTTGTCGTATCCCAGCACTTCATTATAGAATTTCAGAGACTTGTCCATATCGGAAACCCCGATCATCGCCCCATAGATTCCTCCGCATTTTTTCCTGTCATTGATGAACAGATAATTGTTTTCTACAATCTGATACAGGTTCCCGTACAGATCCCTGACATAGAAACACTCTGTCCCGTCGGGCAGAACCGAACGCTCACTTATCTGATCTTCAGGGAGTTTGTTCTTGAGTTCTTTATGAAATGCTTCGGCATCCAGACACCTTACCTTGGCTGCAAATATGCCCAGGTCTCCATACTTGACCTCGAAATTGCAACTGCATGGCTTGCGTTCGGAATACTGCCAGATTTCAAAACCGCCGCCTCCCTGCAGATTGACATTGATTCCGGCATGTCGTTTTTGAGGCACACCGCCAGTATAACGCAGCATCCGTTCGGCAACAGTGTCGTCTTCGAGAATCTTTACATCGGCACCGAACATATCCGCTATCCATTTTTGTGTCTTGAGAAAATCGACAGTTCCGACGCCTATTTGCTGAATTCCAGATATAAAGAATTGATTCATAATCATTTAAGTTAGTAAAACCATTTATAGTAAAAAGTTTTATAGTAAAAGAATTTACTAATTATAGTGCAAATGTAGTAAAATGTTTTACTATTACCCCGCCATCTTTAATCTTTTTCCCTCTTTTCGGACAGATTCTTTGTATGGCCCATATGATCCGGTCGTATTTATATATGAAAAGCGGCAGGATTGGATTTCCCGCCGCTTTTCCAAATTATCAATAGGGCCTGCCTCAGATCCTGGTATGAATCAGGTCGAGAGCCTGAATGAGTCCGTCTGCATTCTTGCCGCCAGCAGTTGCAAAATGAGCCTGGCCACCGCCACCGCCCTGTATGTACTTTGCGGCGTCACGTACTATCTGACCTGCATTGTATTTTGCGGTAAGGTCATCGCTGACGCTTACTGTAAGCGCGGGCTTACCGTCAGATACGCTTCCAATGGCTATGATGAGATTCGCAGGAATCTCGCTGCGAAGCTGGAAGACTATGTCACGGGCAATGCCAGCATTCACTTCAAGTCTGCTACTGATGAATTCCACTCCGTTTATCGTTTCCCTGCGCGATTTCAGTTCATCTTTGATTATCAGCGTCTTTTCCTTCTCGAAGCATTCAATCTGCTTTTTGAGTGAGTTGTTCTCATCGATCATCTTCTGGACTGATGCCTGAAGGTTCTGGCCTGGAAGCAGCGCTTTGAGGGCATTTGTGGAATCCTGCATCCCATAGAGCATTTCTTCGACGGCCTGTCCGGTTATGGCTTCGATACGGCGGACACCTGCAGCAATCGAACTTTCTGCCAGTATCTTGAACATTCCGATGCGGCCTGTTGACGAAGCATGCACACCGCCGCAGAATTCAATGGACTGTCCGAACTGGACGACGCGGACCTCATCACCGTATTTCTCTCCGAAAAGTGCTATGGCACCGAGTTTTTTCGCTTCCTCGATAGGGGTATTCCTGTGTTCGGTAAGCGGTATGTCCTGACGAATCTTTTCGTTTACCATACGCTCTACCTGGCGTATTTCCTCGTCGGTTACTTTCTGGAAATGAGAGAAGTCGAAACGCAGTCCGTCGGGTGTCACTAGCGAGCCTTTCTGCTCTACATGCGGACCGAGAACCTCGCGCAGGGCCTCGTCCAGAAGATGCGTTGCTGTGTGATTGGCTTCTGATGCGTGACGTCTGTCTGTATCGACACAGGCCATCATCGGAGCTTCGGGGTGTTCCGGCAATTTCTTCGCTATGTGTACTGCGAGGCCGTTTTCCTTTTTGGTGTCAATGATGTCGACTGTCTCGAATTCGCTTACAATTACTCCGGTGTCACCGGTCTGACCGCCCATTTCAGCGTAGAAGGGAGTCTTGTCCAGTACAATCTGGTAAAGTGTCTCCTTTTTCTGGGTTACGGTGCGGTAACGCAGGATTGATGTCTCGTATTCGGTGAAATCGTAGCCGACGAATTCGGTCTCGCCCTCTTTCAGCACGACCCAGTCGCCGTTCTCAACGGCTGCAGCGTTGCGGGCACGCGCTTTCTGCTTTGCCATTTCGGCATTGAACTCATCGTTGTTGACAGTCATACCGTTCTCGCGGAGAATCAGTTCAGTCAGGTCAAGCGGGAATCCGTAAGTGTCGTAGAGGGTGAACGCGTTCACACCGCTGATAACTGTGGCATTCGCAGCCTTGGCCTCGGCCATAACCTTGTCCAGCAGCTTGATACCTGTGTCGAGAGTACGCAGGAACGATTCTTCTTCTTCGATGATTACCTTTTCGATGAGCGTCTTCTGGGCGTTCAGTTCGGGATAGGCTTCACCCATATTTTCGATGAGTACCGGCAGAAGCTTGTAAAGGAATGCCTCTTTCTGGCCGAGGAATGTGTAAGAGTATCTTACAGCACGGCGCAGGATTCGACGTATCACATATCCTGCCTTGGCATTTGACGGAAGCTGTCCGTCTGTGATTGAGAATGCGATGGTACGGATGTGGTCGGCAACGACACGCATAGCGATGTCTGTCTGCTCGTCCTCACCGTACTTGTGCCCGGTGAGAGTGCCGATTGTGCTGATGATAGGCTGGAACACGTCAGTGTCGTAGTTTGAGGTCTTGCCCTGGATGGTGCGTACCAGACGCTCGAATCCCATACCGGTGTCGATTACCTTTGCAGGCAGAGGCTCAAGCGAGTGGTCTGCCTTGCGGTTGTACTGCATGAAGACGAGATTCCAGATTTCAATGACCTGCGGATGGTCTTTGTTGACGAGTTCGCGTCCCGGAACTTCAGCCTTTTCGGCCTCGCTGCGGGAATCGATATGAATCTCGGAGCACGGACCGCAGGGACCGGTATCGCCCATCTCCCAGAAGTTGTCGTGCTTGTTTCCGTTCAGGATGTGGTCTTTCGGTAGAAAACGCTCCCAGATGGCAGCAGCCTCGTCATCGCGTCCGATGCCCTCGTCCGGCGCTCCCTCGAATACCGTTGCATAGAGATTCTTCTTGTCAATCTTGAGTACATCTACAAGATATTCCCATGCCCAGGTAATGGCCATTTCCTTGAAGTAATCGCCAAACGACCAGTTTCCGAGCATCTCGAACATTGTATGATGATATGTGTCATGTCCCACCTCCTCAAGGTCGTTGTGCTTGCCGCTTACGCGCAGACATTTCTGTGAGTCGGCGACACGTTTGAATTTTGCAGGATGATTTCCGAGGATGATTTCCTTGAACTGGTTCATTCCTGCGTTGGTGAACATCAGTGTAGGATCGTCCTTTACTACCATAGGAGCGGATGGAACTATCTGGTGCTCCTTGCCTTCGAAGAACTTCTTGAAAGACTCCCTGATTTCTTTTGCTGTCATCATATTGTGTCCGGATAATGTTTCTTAAGTTGTTTTGTACTTTTTTAGGTTTGCAAAGATACTGAGAAATTGTTACTTTTGTCGCTGCACCTTATTAAAGATGTTGAAAGAGTGAAAAAGGTCTATTACGAATACGATTTACCGCATCGTGTATTCAAGCGCATATACCCCACTGCAGGACAGCGCTTCAGAATTGTTCTGAGGCGTGTGCTTGCTGATCTGGCGCTTGCAGGTATAGCCTTTGCCATATTTTTCTTCATTTCCCGAAAGCCGTCGGGTGACAATGTCTTTGAGGAGAACAACCGCCTGCTGTCCAATTATCACGTGCTTTCGAACAGGGTTGACAATGCTCTCGAAGTGCTTCATTCCATTGAACAGCGTGATGACAATCTGTATCGCGTGCTTCTTGATTCCGATCCTGTTGCCGAGCAGGTCAGGGAACCGGGTCTGAACAGTGCGAACAGGTATGCTGAACTTATGGATTTGCCGAATTCAGGTCTCGCAGTCAGTCTGGCGCAGAAGATTGACCTGATGGAAAAGAAACTCTATGTCCAGTCCAAATCGTTTGATGATGTGGCGCAGATGTACAAGGACAATGAAAAGCGGATAGCCTGCGTGCCTTCAATCCAACCGGTTATGAACAAGGATCTTAAAAGAACGGCGTCGGGTTACGGCTACCGCATGGATCCGATATATCATGTCCGTAAGTTTCATGCAGGAATGGATTTCACCTGCCCTACAGGTACTCAGGTATATGCAACCGGAAACGGAAAAGTCACATACGCCAAATGGAAGACCGGCTTCGGCAATTGTATAGAGATAAGTCACGGATACGGATATGTGACGCGCTATGCGCACTTGAGCAAGATCGATGTCAAGCTTAATCAGACTGTGACGCGGGGAGAAGTCATCGGCAAGGTCGGCTCGACGGGAAAGAGTACAGGCCCGCATCTTCATTACGAGGTGCTGGTCAACGGAAAGAATCAGAATCCGGTGAACTATTATTTTATGGATCTTGATGCCGAGGAATATGATGAAATGATTCAGGTATCCGAGAATCAAGGACGTGTTTACGATTAAAATTACGCTGTTATGCCCCTGAAGAGTGACAAGGTACTTAAGCGCTACTATTCGATAAAGGAGGTTTCTGAACTGCTGGAAACCCCTGAGTCCACATTACGGTACTGGGAAAAGGAATTCAAGGAGATTTCTCCGAAAAAGACCTCATCCGGAGTACGTCAGTATACCGAAGAGGATATCAGCCAGATTAAGTTTGTAAAGTTTCTGGTACATGACAATCATCTGACCATCAAAGGAGCACGCCAGCGCATGAAGGAGAAACCGCAGCAGACTGCAGATACACACGATATCGTGTCCCGGCTGGAGTATGTGCGTCAGGAACTGATTGCAATACTCGATGAACTGAAGGCTACTCCTCCCTGCGGATTACCGTTCTGATATTAGGTATCTTTTTCAGTTCCTTTCTGATTCTGCCAAGTTCGGAGCTGCTGTTCAGCAGAACCTGCACGATTCCTTCAAATATACCATCTTTCGACTCCAGGGATATTTTCAGAATGTTGGCATGCAGGCGGTTCGATATGACATCGCTGAGTTTGCCCAGAAGTCCTATGTCGTCAAGTCCGTTCAGGAAAATAGTGACAGGCTGTGCAACCTCCTTTTCCCTGATTTCTTCCGCGTCGGTTCTTCCACTTTCCTTCTCGTCCCGTTTCAGCAGGGTCTTTACTTTGGTCCTGGCATTTCCTGTCTTGGCATAATCAAGCCATATGGGTTCAACCTTCTGGCTCTTTGAGGTAAGTATTTCCACCTGATCGCCGCTGTTGAGCACGTAGTCAATCATCTGCAGTTTGTGATTGACTTTAGCCCCGATGCAGTGCATGCCCAAATCGGTGTGTATGCTGAAGGCGAAGTCGAGGACTGTGCTGCCCTGGGGCAGAGTCCGCAATTCTCCCTTTGGCGTAAAGACGAATATCTCGGTCGAGTAGAGATTCATCTTTATGGTGTCGAGAAAATCCATCGAATCGGGCAGAGGATTCTTCAGAATCTCACGTATGGTGCCAATCCAGTGGTTGAGTTCCATATCGCTTCCGTCATTGTTGCCGGAGGTGTTTCCTTCCTTATATTTCCAGTGGGCTGCTATTCCGCGTTCAGCGATATCGTCCATTCTTCTGCTTCGGATCTGTACCTCGACCCATTGTCCTGAGTTGCCCATCAGCGTTACGTGAAGAGCCTGGTATCCGTTGCTTCTCGGATGCGTCACCCAGTCGCGCAGACGGTCTGGATGTGACTTGTAGATTTGAGTAAGAGCCAGATATATGTTGAAACATTCACTCAGTTCGGCCTGTGGTGAAGACGGCTCGAAAATGATTCTGACGGCGAAGATGTCATAGACTTCGTCAAATGTGACACCCTTGTTCTGCATCTTGCGCCAGATTGAATAGGGCGCTTTGACGCGGCGCTTTATGGCGTATTCCAGCCCCATTTCGTCAAGACGTGCAACGACAGGAGCCACGAACTTGTCATATTCTTCGGATTTCTCGCCCTTCTTGAACTCAAGCTGTTCCTTTATGTCCTTGTACTCCTCAGGATGCTCAAAATGGAAACTGAGGTCTTCTAGTTCTGTCTTGATCATGTTGAGCCCGAGACGGTGGGCTAGGGGGGCATATATGTACAGCGTCTCTCCTGAGATTTTATGCTGCTTGTATTCTGGTATCTGATTCAGGGTGCGCATGTTGTGGAGCCTGTCGGCTATTTTAATGATTATCACCCTGATGTCGTCCGACATTGTCAGCAGGAGTTTTTTGAGATTTTCTGCCTGTTCTGATGCCCTGTCGCCGAACTTGCCTCCTGATATTTTGGTCAGTCCGTCCACAATCTGTGCAATTTTCGGCCCGAAGAGTGCACTTATGTCATCGGTGGTGTAGTCAGTGTCTTCTGCAACATCGTGCAGCAAGGCAGCGCAGATTGATGTGGAGCCGAGTCCTATCTCAGATGAGACGATTGTGGCTACTGCCAGCGGGTGCAGTATATACGGTTCTCCCGAATGCCTTCTGATGCCGTTATGAGCCTGACGCGCAAAATTGAAAGCCTTGGTTATTATGTCGACCTTTTTCCTGTGTTTGGATTTCAGATAACTGTCAAGCAACTTGTTGAAAGTCTCGTCTATGATGGTTTCCTCGTC
>JAZUJU010000152.1:0-11369 GCA_045642985.1 Bacteroidaceae bacterium
AGCAAGGTCGGTATTCTCGTCTGCTCCTACGACCTTTGCCGTAAATGTGCGGTTGTCGTTAAGATTAACCTCAATCTCGTCGGCCCCGTCAATCACGTGATTGTTGGTTACGATGTAGCCATCCTTTGAGATGATGACTCCTGAGCCGTATCCAACCTGCGGCTGGCTCTGATACTGGCGTCTTCTTGGCTGTGGATTTCCGAAGAAATATTCGAAAATATCTGGCATTTCCTGAACAGTCTGCGTACGTCCGCGTACCGTTGCTTTTATGTGAACCACAGCATGAATAGTCTTCTCTGCAGCATAGGTCAGATCCACAGGCTGTGCAGCCGAGCCCCCGAGGCCTGCTGCGGTCCCAAAAAGGGAACGGCCTTCCACTGGTACTGCAACCACTTCCTTGCCTGCGGAGAACTTATTGGTAACTGCGTATGCAGCCAGTCCTGCAGCGCAGGCGCAGCATGCAACTAATGCAATCGATTTTGATAAATCCTTAATTGTCTTTTTCATAACTTGATTTTATTAAATTGTTAATTTCCGTCATGCATTTAACATATTCACGCTCCAAATATAGAGAACAATTTCAATGATTGCTTCGTTATTTACAGCAATTTATCGGAATTTAACTCATCAGGTTAAAATTTAACACAAATTTATCAAGACAATCTGTCAGACAAATGTTCAGTCAAGTATCATCAATCCCACATCAGTAACCGAACACCTCGTCAAGAGTAACCTGTTCGACAGGTCCGAGAGTCTTCAGATACTCGATGTCGAGATCGTTAGGATCGCCGAGGATACCATACACATAGTTGCGTCCCTTGACCCACTTCTGCTGGCACTTGAGCAGGTTCTCCATCGTCATCTGGTCGAGATTCTCATAGACGAATTTGTCCATAGGTTCTGAAAGGCCGAGTTCCTCATCGCGGATATAGCTGTTCAGGACACCGGCGCCTATAGTACGTTCTGTGCGTATAGCTGTTTCGATTGCGGTTTTGGCAATGTTCATAGCCTTTTCAGACTGAGGCATGTCATTGATAATCTGATCAAATGCCTCTACTGCAGTCTGCAGCTTGTCATTCTGCGAGCCGATAATGGCGTAGAATGCGTAATTGCCGTCCTTATAGCTTGGGACTGCAAGTCTTGCACCGGCACTATATGCCAAAGCGCGCGCCTCGCGCATCTCCTGGAACACGATAGCGTTCATTCCGCCGCCGAAATACTCATTGTAGAAATCTATGACGGCAGCATCTTCCAGTTGGAAGGTTTCACCGCGATTCGAGAACTGGATGTAATTGAACTGGCGCTGGTCGTAAGGAGCGATGATTACCTTCGAAGCAGGGGTCTGTACATAATTGGTACGATGCTTCTCAAGTGGAAGAAGTTCATCAGCAGGCTTATGATTCTCCGCGATGAGAGACTTGGCGCCATCCACGTTCTCCGGACCATAGTAGAGTATTCTGTGAGCCTTGCCCATAATCGAGCGAACCTTGGCAAGAAGTTCTTCGGATGTCTGCTCCATGACCTGACTGTTGGTCAGTGTAGATGCCTTGATGTACTCCGGACCGTACAGGACATACGACTGCAGCGCACTGTTGCAACTGCGCTGGGTAGCCTTTGCGATTACACGGCTCTGAAGTTCATCAGCCTTAAGGTTGTTGAGTATCTCCTCGTCAGGCTCGGCGTTCATAATAAGGTCTTCGACAATGCTGAGAGTCTTGCCTACATTCTCACTGAGGCCGGTAACCGAATACGACATCGTATTGGCTCCAACCTGGAAATTGTGCTCGCAGGCAAGCATATACTCTTCGAGAGCGATTTCCGACGCAGTGCGTGTGGGAGTTCCAAGATAGTCCAGATATTCGAAAGCGAGTCCGAGGGCAGGATCATCGAACTTGCCCTGTTCAAAGCGGAACGAAACTGTAGCGATATCAGTCTGTTCGTTAAGCTTGTAAAGAACCTCGATTCCCGATTCTGTGTCGAACTTTGACATATCTTTTGAATAGTCGACGAAAACAGGTTCAATCGGCTCGACCTCAGTTTCGGAGATCTCAACCAGGAATTGGCTCTGCATATCGCGGTTTGTGGCGATAGGAGTAATCTCGGGAGCAAGAATCTTGGTGTTCTTCGGATTGACACCCATACGCTTATATACAAGGGCATAGCTGTCTGCACCGAGATACTTGTTGGCCCAGTCAATCACATCCTGCTTGGTAATCTTTGACATACGGTCAAGCAGTCCGGCATCATCCTTCCACTCGCGGCCGTTGATGAACGAATCGACGAAACGGCTGGCACGGCTCGAATTCGAAGTCAGAGAACGCATCATGCTCAGTTTATAGTTAGCGTAGGCTGCCTGGACAAGGCGCTCGTCGAAGTCTCCCGAACGCAGCTTCTCAAACTCGGCGAGAACCAGGTCACGGACTTCTTCTAGAGTCTGGCCTTCCTTCGGGTATGCCATCACAATCATTTCGCCGTAATCAGTACGGCCGTAATTGAACACTCCGCCGTTAAGGATTATCTGCTTGCGGTTAAGGTCTTCGTCAAACAGACCGGCCTGACCATTGTAGAGGATGCTGGATACGATTTCTGAAATCTCGCTTTCGGAAGAAGACTCTCCGGGAGTTCTCCATGAAATCATCAGGAAATCAGACTCGTTGCCATAGACGGTCTTCTCGACCGGAGATGTGATAGGAGCCTCCTCCTCGAATTCAAACTTAGGCATATCGGGATTCGGCTGCCAGTCTCCGAAATACTTCTCGACTATGCTGACGAACTCATCCGGGTCAAAGTCGCCCGACACGCAGATGGCTATATTGTTAGGAACATAGTAGTTGGCCTTCTGCTTCTTGATAGCTGTAATTGACGGATTCTTCAGGTGGTCCTGTGTACCGATAACCTGCTGGAGTCCGTACGGATGTTTCTGGAACAGGACTGAATCAATGGCTATCATCGCATTTTCCTGATCATCGTTCAGATACATATTGTACTCCTCATAGATGGTCTCAAGTTCTGTGTGGAAACCACGGATGACCAGATTTCTGAAACGGTCTGCCTGAATTCTGGCCCAGTTCTCAATCTGATTCGACGGAACGTTCTCCTGATAGCAGGTCACATCGTTCGAAGTGTATGCATTCGTTCCCTGAGAACCGATGACCGCCATAAGCTTGTCATACTCGTTGGGAATTGAAATGAGCGATGCCTCATAGCTCAGAGAGTCTATCTGATGGTAGACAGCCTTGCGCTCTTCGGGATCGGTCTTGGTACGATACACATTGAACAGTTCTTCAATCTGATCCAAAAGAGCCTTCTCAGCTGCATAGTCAGAGGTACCGAAATTCTCCGAGCCCTTGAACATGATATGCTCGAAATAATGAGCCAGACCGGTGTTGTCGGCCGGGTCATTCTTACCTCCGGAACGAACGGCGATATAAGTCTGTATACGCGGTTCGTCCTTATTGACGGTCATATAGACTTTAAGTCCGTTGTCAAGAGTGTATATCTTGGCATTCAACGGATCACCCTTTACAGTCTCGTACTTGCTTGAGCACGAAACGATGCCGAGCAGCACAACTCCTGCTGCAGCCAATTTCCAGAATTTATTCATACTATTGATAAATGAAAATTATTGTTTCACGACATTTTCCAGCGACTCTAACGCTTTCGCCACCATACTGCGCGGGCAGCCCACATTCATACGCATGAAGCAGCAGCCCTCATTGCCCCGGCGTGTACCGTCCGGAAGCACAGAACCGAACTTGGCCCCGTCATCGAAAGCAAGATGCGCCCGATTGACGAACAGATCAAGGATTCTGTTATGATCCGTATCCAGCAGACGGCAGTCCAGCCAGACAAGGAAAGATGCATCAGGTCTGACACAACGGATCTGCGGCAGATTGGACTTTAGCCATTCATCTGTGAATGCGATGTTTCCACCGACATAATCCAGCATCTCCCTTCTCCACTCCCATCCTTCGCGATATGCGGCCGCAGTCGCTATCGGTGCGAATATATCCGGGCTGTCAAGTTCCCCTGCATCCAGATATCCGAAGAAATGCTCACGAAGTCTGTCATCGGGCACAATCGTATAGGACGACACTATTCCGGCTATGTTGAATGTCTTGGACGGAGCCATAAAAGTGATGGAATTCGACGCAGCTGTGGGACTGACGGATGCGAATGGTATATGTCTGTGCCCCTCAAGCGCCATCTCGGCGTGAATTTCGTCCGAAATCACAAGCACGCCATAGCGGGCAGCCAGTTCTGCCAGTTCTGCCAGTTCTTCACGGCTCCAGCATTTTCCAACCGGATTATGAGGATTTGCAAATATAAGCAGGCGGATTGCAGGATCATTACGGAAGAGTGATTCCATCCTGTCGAAATCCATAGTGTACGACACGAGGCGACGCTCTCTGTCCTTATCCAGAATATCCTCGCTGCGGCCGGTTCCGTCTTCGTATACCGGCAGAAGAGGACAATAGACCACCTCGTGGCCCTTCTTTTCAGGAACGATTCTGAACGGATGATAAACGGGGGGCTGGATCATCACCTTGTCACCCGGCTTCAGGAAAGCATCAATCGCCATGGCAATGCCCTTGACAATGCCTGGGATGTAGCGTATGTGTTCGGGATCAGTCTCCCAGCCATGCAGCCGTCTCACCCAATCGGATATTGTCTGGAAATAGTCAGCAGGTATCTGTGTATAACCGAATACCGGATGTTCCAGTCTCCGCTTCAGCGCATCGGTTATGAAATCCGGAGTACGGAAATCCATATCGGCTATCCACATCGGGAGCAGGTCCTCACGTCCGTACCAATCCTTCAGTCCGCTCAATTTAATGCAGCCTGTACCATGCCGGTCTATCTGTTCGTCAAAATTGTACATATCACACAGCACTATCGTTTACTGCAGCTGAAAATCAGAGTCGTTGCTCCCAGCGTTATGACCGCCCCGTCTTCGAGCAGCGCCCGTTCACGGTCTCCGAGTATCCGGTTGAATACGAACGTACCGGTAAGACTTGGGAAATCGCGTACTGTGTGAGTCAGCGAACCATCGCTCTCGCGTCTGACGCTGATCACGCAATGACGTCTGTCCATACTGCGGTCTGATGTTCTGATAGCCACATCTACATCATCGCCTCTGTTGTAGCGTCCAATGACATTATCACCTTCGTGAAGAGCAAAACTCTGTCGGAACGCAAAAACATTCTCTACTACCTCGAGCGTGCCGAAACCGTCATCTTCAGTAGCATGCGCGCGGTTTTCATCCTTCTGGATTGCAGACAGGCGGCTCGTTCCTATGCGTATGGAGAATTGCTTGTGGCATTTGTCACATTCGAACATCAGCGACTGTCCCGGCTGATACTTGGACTCATCGAAAATGATGTAATTGTCACATTTGGGACAACGGACTCTCTTCATTTGCAGCCTTATTAACAAAAAAAACAGCAGACCTGTAAGCCGGGTTCTGTAATGTCCCGAAGGACACCGTCCGTCATTTATCTTGACCGCATGTCACCATACGGCTCCGGCCCCTTGTGGGACCGCGCAATCTACCCTCCGGCTCGGGCGGGCAGCCCTCTGACGCCGGTATACACGATCTTGCAACTTCCAGTGCGCACAGCACCTGTGTCGCCACAGGCCTGGTAGGCTCTTGCCCCACCTTCTCACCCTTGCCGTCCGGCAGTAACCCTGAGGGGTCTTACCGGCAGGCGGTCATTCTCTTCTGCGCTAACCTGCCGTCACCGGCAGCTATCCGTTAGGTAGTGGAACGCCCATCTGTTGCCCGGACTTTCCTCCACCCCGAAGGATGGCGACAGACCGGTCTGCTGATCAGACCGCGAAGTTAAGGAATAATCCTGATTGATAAGCCCAGAACAGTGCTTATTTGAATTCGTTCTTGTTGTTGCGGGACAATTTCAGGGAAATCGACATGGTTACCGTGTATCTGACAGGTTCTCCGTTCTTTGTGGCAGGAACCCACAATGGCATCGCCCTGAACACACGAAGCAGTTCCTCGTCAATATCGGGGTCGATACCCTCAACGATATAAACCTGCATCACATCTCCGCTCTTTCCAACCGTGAACCTGATTTCGACAGTTCCCCTGGCGTTACGTTTCTTGCATTCTTCGGGGTACTCGAAATTGGTCATTATATATTCGTACAGTTTCTCCATGCCTCCATCAAACTCAGGCTGGGTAATGACATCCTCTTCTTCGGTCTGCAGACTGTCATTCTGCATCATCTGGTATGAACCGGCAAAAGAATTTATTACTGGAGTCATCAGCAGCACAAGGCAAAGGAAAAATCTAAGCGTCTTCATTTTATGATACAATAAAGCAGGAGCGTTCCGCGCCCCTTCCGGGTATTGAGACTGCAACGGCACTGAAAAGTTTATCCGCGTCTGCTTATGTTAAGTTTTTTTAGCAATTGAGGCTGTCCAGACAGGAACAGAAACAATGTCACCGTTTCATCAGAAGCACAACATTCTCGACATGCTGCGTGTGCGGGAACATGTCAACCGGCTGGACTGCAGTAATGGAGTACGATTCGCAGAGCAGCGCCAGATCGCGCGCCTGAGTTGCCGGATTGCAGCTGACATAAACAATTCTTTCAGGCGCAGCCTTGAGGATCACGTCCACCACATCCTTGTGCATTCCAACTCTCGGAGGATCGGTTATCATCACGTCCGGATTTCCGTGTGCCGCAATGAAATCCGCATTCAGGACATCCTTCATGTCGCCGGCAAAGAATTCGACATTACCGATATTGTTCAGTCGGGCATTCACCCATGCGTCCTCTATTGCTTCGGGAACATACTCTATGCCGATGACCTTACGTGCCCTGCGGGCCACGAACTGGGCTATGGTGCCAGTACCTGTATACAAGTCATAGACGATGTCGTCGGGGGTAAGTGCTGCAAAATCGCGGACCACGGAGTACAGCCTGCAGGCCTGCACGCTGTTGGTCTGGAAGAAGGATTTCGGTCCTATCTTGAAGCGCAGATCTTCCATGACCTCATAGATACAGTCCTCCCCGCGGAACACATGGACATCCAGATCACCGAACGTGTCATTGCCCTTGTTGTTTATGACATAGAGCAATGATGTGATTTCAGGAAATGTGTCGGACACGTACTGCATCAGTCCCATAAACTTGTCCATATCAGCCTGGCTGTCTGTCTTGGCCTGAATCAGCACCATTATCTGGCCGGTCGAGACGACGCGTACCATCATGTCGCGCAGGATGCCTTCAAGCGAACGCAGGTTGATGAATCTGATACCGTGAGCGACAGCATAGTCAAACACGGAATTGCGGATACGGTTGGAAATGTCCTCCTGCAGCCAGCATTTCTCTATGTGAAGTACCTTGTCGAAAGCGCCGGGAATATGGAATCCGAGTCCGGGCTGCTTGCGTTCCTCCTCAGTGACGTCGGGACGGTCAAGAGCCTCCATTTCCTCAGATGTCAGCCATCGCATATTGCTGAAGGAATACTCCAGCTTGTTGCGGTAGCAGGTAATCTTTTCGGAGCCGAGAATAGGATTAATCTCAGGAAGTTCAAGGTGTCCTATGCGAGTCAGATTGTCGTACACCTGCTGCTGCTTGTATCTGAGCTGTTCCTGATACGGCAGGTTCTGCCATTTGCATCCGCCGCACACGCCGAAGTGGGAGCAGAACGGGACGGCACGGACCTTTGAATACTCTCTGAAACTCACTGCAACCGCCTCGGCGTAATTATGTTTCTTTTTGAGAATCTTCAGATTGACCACATCGCCCGGCACCACGAACGGGACAAACACCACCACATCATCGATGCGGGCCACCGACTTGCCTTCGGCTGCGAACCCGGTTATCGTCACATTTTCCACTACGGGAAATTCCTTGCGTTTTTTCGACATCACTGCAACTTTTTCTGCGGATGCAAAGAAACAAAAAAATCCCGTTCGAGTTCCGGGCAGCAATATCCAATTTTATCAACCGCTGTCAAAAAACAGTACCGCTCGTAATCTTTTTTTAATAAATAATGAGTAATTTTGCAGGTCTGTTTCGGGAAACGCTTTTGCAAGTACCCGTTACAAATAGGATAAATCACACATTAACTATAAATTATGAGCGAAAAAAGAGTTTACAAGTTCGGAAACGGACAGGCTGAGGGAAATGCCCAGATGCGCAACCTGCTTGGTGGCAAGGGTGCTAACGTTGCCGAGATGAACCTTCTTGGTGTTCCGGTTCCTCCGGGCTTCACCATCACTACCGAGGTTTGCACAGAGTATTACAAAATCGGACGCGACAAGGTCGTGGAGATTCTGAAGGATGATGTTGAGGAGGCAATCCACCATATCGAGATCCTGATGAATTCAAAGTTCGGTAATGTAGAGAATCCTCTTCTCGTTTCCGTACGTTCAGGTGCCCGCGCATCCATGCCGGGTATGATGGATACCATTCTTAACCTCGGACTCAACGATGAGGTCGTGGAGGGACTCGTACGCAAGACAGGCAACGCCCACTTCGCATGGGACAGCTACCGTCGTTTTGTCCAGATGTACGGTGACGTCGTTCTCGGTATGAAGCCGGTCAACAAGGATGACATCGACCCGTTCGAGGCTATAATCATGCAGGTCAAGAAAGAGAGCGGTGTCGTTCTCGACAAGGACCTGAGCGTTGAAGACCTTAAGAAGCTGGTCGTACTGTTCAAGCAGGCCGTCAAGAAGCAGACAGGCTGCGACTTCCCGACAAACGCAATGGATCAGCTCTGGGGAGCTATCTGCGCCGTATTCGGTTCCTGGAACAACGAGCGCGCCATCCTCTACCGCAAGATGGAAGGTATTCCAGATGAGTGGGGAACTGCAGTTTCTGTCATGGCAATGGTATTCGGCAATATGGGCGACACATCCGCTACCGGCGTATGCTTCAGCCGCGATGCCGCTACAGGCGAAGACGTATTCAACGGCGAGTACCTTGTAAATGCACAGGGTGAGGATGTCGTTGCAGGTATCCGCACTCCGCAGCAGATTACCAAGCTCGGTTCACAGCGTTGGGCAGAGCGTATGGGCATCAGCGAGGAAGAGCGTGCAGCCAAATATCCTTCGATGGAGGAAGCCATGCCTGAAATCTACAAGCAGCTTGATCAGATCCAGACCAACCTTGAGCTTCACTACAAGGATATGCAGGATATGGAGTTCACCGTTCAGGAAGGCAAGCTCTGGTTCCTCCAGACACGTAACGGCAAGCGTACCGGTGCCGCAATGGTCAAGATCGCAATGGATCTCCTGCATCAGGGAATCATCGACGAGAAGACCGCCATCGAGCGCTGCGAGGCAGGCAAGCTGGACGAGCTGCTTCACCCGGTATTTGACAAGAAGGCTCTGAGCGAGGCCAAGGCAATTGCCAAGGGTCTGCCGGCATCTCCGGGTGCAGCCTGCGGTCGCGTGGTGTTCTTTGCAGAGGACGCTGCAGAGTGGAAGAAGAACGGCAACAAGGTTATTCTGGTCCGTCTCGAGACTTCTCCCGAAGACCTCGTAGGTATGCAGTCATCAGAAGGTATCCTCACCGCACGCGGCGGTATGACATCACACGCTGCAGTCGTTGCACGCGGTATGGGCAAGTGCTGTGTATCAGGTGTAAGCGCAATGCAGGTTGACTACAAGTCACGCACCATCACCATAGGCAAAGATGTAATCAAGGAAGGTGACTACATCTCGCTGAACGGTTCGACCGGTCAGGTATTCAAGGGTGAAATCAAGACCAAGGACGCAGAGCTCAACGAAGACTTCGCCGAGCTGATGAAACTTTGCGACAAATACACAAGGCTTCAGGTCCGCACCAACGCCGACACTCCTCGCGATGCACAGGTTGCCCGCAATTTCGGTGCCGTAGGTATCGGTCTGTGCCGTACTGAGCATATGTTCTTTGATCCTGAGAAGATTGTCGCTATGCGCGAAATGATTCTTTCCGAAACCGTTGAGGGACGCCGCCGCGCTCTTGACAAGATCCTGCCGTACCAGAAGAACGACTTCATCGGCATCTTCAAGGCTATGGCCGGCTGTCCTGTCACAGTCCGTCTGCTTGACCCGCCACTCCACGAGTTCGTTCCTCACGATGATGCAGGCCAGCGCGAGATGGCTGAGGCTATGGGCGTATCTGTAGACTACATCCGCAAGCGCGTCGAGACTCTCAAGGAGCAGAACCCGATGCTCGGTCACCGCGGCTGCCGTCTCGGCAACACATATCCTGAGATTACTGAGATGCAGACCCGCGCCATCCTCGGTGCAGCCCTCGAGCTGAAGAAGGAAGGTGTTGAGGTTCATCCGGAAATCATGGTTCCTCTGGTAGGTATCCTGTACGAGCTGAAGGCTCAGCGCGCCATTATCGACGCTACTGCCCAGAAGCTCTTCAAGGAGATGGGCGACAGCATTGAATACAAGGTCGGTACAATGATTGAGGTTCCGCGTGCAGCTCTTACTGCAAACCGCATCGCAACCGAAGCAGAGTTCTTCTCATTCGGTACGAACGACCTCACTCAGATGACATTCGGTTACAGCCGCGATGATATCGCAAGCTTCGTGCCGGAGTACATTGAGCATAAGATCCTGAAGTTCGACCCGTTCGCTGTTCTGGATCAGAATGGTGTAGGCCAGCTTGTTGAAATGGCAGTACAGAAGGGACGTAGCGTTCGTGAGAACCTCAAGTGCGGTATCTGCGGCGAGCATGGAGGCGAGCCTTCGTCTGTCAAGTTCTGCGACAAGGTAGGTCTGAACTACGTAAGCTGCTCACCTTTCCGCGTGCCAATCGCACGTCTGGCTGCAGCTCAGGGCGCAATCGAGAACCAGAAGTAATCCGGTCCGACAATGATAGAACAGCCCCGGCCATTCGGTCGGGGCTGTTCTTGTATTCACATTATTGGGACTGTTGTTGTCAGAATCGTCTTGGTGCGACAGCTTTCAGATGATGTGCTATTTCGCGTATGTGGTCGGGAGTGGTGCCGCAGCAACCGCCGGCAATGTTGATGAGTCCCTCGGCCGCCATTGTCCCGACAGCGCAGGCTGTATCGCAGGGCCCCTCGTCATAACCATGGGCGGTGGGGAGTCCGGCATTCGGATAGACACTGACAGCGCACTTGGCATTATCTGCGACCAGTCTGATATACTGAAGCATCTCCTTTGCTCCGAACGAGCAGTTCAAGCCTATACTGACAGGGCTGAACGAGGAGGCCAGACTGACAAAATCCTGGACAGTGGCTCCGGTCATAAGGCATCCGCCCACATTCATTAGAGTGGCCGAAACCATTACCGGCAGGTTTGAACCGCGTTTTTCCTGCACCTCTCTGATTGCTGTAAGAGCAGCCTCAGCATTTCTCAAGTCTGTCACAGT
>JAZUJU010000153.1:0-6703 GCA_045642985.1 Bacteroidaceae bacterium
CTCCGGACTGAGCCGGTATTTCGACTTGCTGTTCGAGGCTTCCGATAGAGATAACGTAGAAAAAGGTAAACTGTCAATATACGACAAGATGGTAAGAGACGAGATACAGATAGCAGCGGAACGCGAGTACGCCGTGCGCGAAGCACGAACAGAAGCAAGAGCCGAGGCCCTCGCAGAGGGACGCGCAGAGGGTCGCGCTGAGGGTCGCGCCGAAGCCCTTGCAGAGGGACGTGCGGAAGAAAAGATAGAAACTGCCATTAAACTCAAGCAGGCGGGTGTTGACATTGCCATCATCAGCCAGTGCACAGGACTTTCTGTCGAAGAGGTTCAGGCGCTGTAGGCGGATGCTGGAATCGCAGCTGCGTGCATAACAGGATTCCTGGGATTGCTATGCAATTGACAGATAGGGCTCTGGCGCAGAAGACAGGGAAAAGGTCGTTGTTTCAGCCGACCTTTTTCTTGTATTTGTCCAGCAGTCTGTACACGGAGCATCCGCAGGCATTGACCGGGTGCGGGCGTATGAGCGGAGAGCCGGAAAGCGAGCAGGTCTACAGACCGTCAAATGCCATGAGTGTCTGAGCGAAGCGAGTTCTCATGGCATAGGTCGGCAGGCCGTACGAGCCGGCGCGGAGCGTGCCTAGCCCGCACCCGGTCAATGCCTGCGGACGCGGTGCAGAATCGCAATCAGTCGACCGTGATCGGAGAGTATTTCGGGACGAGCAACTTCATCACGAACCAGCCTATCAGATAGCAGACGCCACAGACGCAGAACACGATGAAATAGCCGGCCGGTTTGCCGGTGAATCCGAGGAAACTGATATCGTGAGTTCCCGCATAGTCAAACAGCAGGCCGGAGCACTTGTTGAAAATGAAGCAGCTGATGCCGCCCGCCATTCCGCCAATGCCAGTTACCGTTGCCACAGCACTGCGCGGGAACATATCGCTGACAGTAGAGAACAGATTGGCGCTCCACGACTGATGTGCAGCTCCCGCTATACCGACGATTATTACCGGCCACCAGAACGAATAGCTGCCCAGAGGCTGTGCAAGCAGAGCAAGCAGAGGGAAGAATGCGAAAATCAGCATAGCGCGCATACGGCCGGCGTATGGTTCCATACCCTTCTTCTCGACAAAAATCGTTGGAAGATACCCGCCTAAGATGGAAATCATACAAATCAGATAGACCGTAAACAGACCCCAGCGGCTCTGCGGGGTATCGGTCGTGTATCCGTAAACCGAGCTGATGTAAACAGGCATCCAAAACAGGAAGAACCACCAGACTCCGTCCGAGAAGAATTTGCCAGCCGCAAATGCCCAGGTCTGGCGGAAAGTCAGACATTTCCAGAAACTGATCTGCTTCTCGTCCGAAGACTTGACCCCAACGGCAACCGGTGCATCTTCAGAATCGCTGTGTATGTAATCAAGTTCCGCCTTGTTCACATATTTGCTGCTCTCCGGTTTGTCATACAGGTAGTACCACACAATCATCCAGACAAAGCCGAGAGCACCGATGACGATGAATGCCATCTCCCAGCCGAAAGCCTGCGCAATCAGAGGAATGCTGAGCGGTGCTATCAACGCTCCAACCTGCGCTCCGGCATTGTAGATACTGGTGGCAAACGCACGGTCCTTCTTGGGGAAATACTCGGCAGTGACCTTGTTGGCGGCAGGGAAATTGCCGGACTCGCCCACTGCAAGAATAAATCGTGCAGTAATGAACAGCCACATACTGACCGTCGATACAGCAAGAGCGATATTGCCCGTCGCCTCAATCAGTCCCTGCTTCCCATCAATGCCAAGATACAGCTGGGTTCCCGCCCCGCACAAAGCATGTATGCAGGCGCCGAACGACCAGACACCTATTGCGCACAGATACCCTTTCTTGGTGCCAAGCCTGTCCACGACCCTTCCGACGAACAGCATAGCGCAGGCATAAAGCAGCGAGAACCAGCCGGTTATATTACCATAAGTGGCATCAGACCAGTGGAATTCCGGTGCGATGAAATCATTGTATGTCAGAGACAGCACCTGTCTGTCCAGATAGTTTACCGTAGTCGCGAAGAAGAGCATAGCGCACATCACCCAGCGCCAGTTACTCATCACATTCGTTTGTTTTTGGTTGTCAGCACTCATTATGTCAATATTTTAAATTTTCATTCAGAGAAATACACCCGCTTCACACGGTTCGAGACAGTCGAAATAATCTCGTACGGAATAGTCCCGAGCACATCCGACAGTTCTGTCACCGGAAGGTTGGTGCCGAAGATTTCAACAGAATCACCCTCCTTGCAGTCTATGTCAGTAACATCAATCATACAGACATCCATACAGATATTGCCCACATAGTACGCCTTCTGTCCATTGACAAGACAATATGCGTGCCCGTTTCCAAGATGGCGGTCCAGACCGTCAGCGTAACCGATAGGAATGGCGGCAATGCGGGAAGGTCTGCTAATAGCACCCTTGCGGCTGTAGCCTACAGTCTCTCCCGGCTGAAGTTCACGGATCTGGAGTATCGTCGTCTTGAGCGTGCAGACCGGAGTCAGCATCTTGTTGGTTATCGGATTGATGCCGTAGAGTCCCAGTCCCAGACGCACCATATCGTAGTGGACCTCCGGGAAGCGCTCTATGGCGGACGAGTTGCATATATGTCTGATAATGTGATGGCTGAATGCAGCCTGCAGTTCACTGACCGCCGCATTGAAACGCTCGATCTGCAGTCTTGAGAAGTCATCAAACTGAGGACTGTCGCTGCCCACAAAGTGAGAGAACACCGAGCGTGGCACAACCGCCGTGTGGCGTTTCAGACGGTGAATGAGTTCCGGCATGTCTTCGGGAGCGAAACCCAGACGGTGCATACCCGTATCTATCTTGATATGCACAGGAAAATCGGTGATGCCGTTGTGCTCCGCAGCTCTGACGAATTCATCCAGCAGGTGGAAACTGTAAATCTCGGGTTCCAGATGATTCTCGAACAGAGTCTTGAAAGCCGAGCGTTCCGGATTCATCACCATAATGCCGGTGGTGATACCGGCACGGCGCAGTTCAGCTCCCTCGTCGGCCACAGCTACGGCCAGATAGTTGACGCGCTGGTCCTGAAGAGTCTTGGCAACTTCTACCGCGCCGGAACCATAGGCCGATGCCTTTACCATACACACTATGCGCGTATCCGGTTTCAGGAAATTGCGGTAAAAGTTCAGATTGGCGGCAATGGCCTTCAGGTCAACTTCCAGAATAGTCTCGTGAACCTTCAGTTCCAGTCTCTCGGTAATCCTGTCAAAGCGGAATTTGCGGGCGCCCTTGATCAGCACGTACTCACTGTGCATCTGCTCCGGCAGATCGGTCTCGAGAAATGCTTCAGTACTCTCAAAGAACTGCTTGTCGCGTATGCTGAACAGGTTGCCGACCGACGGCAGGTCCTTGCCGATACCTATCAGGCGGTCTATCTCCCTGCCCTGCAGCAGCTGGTCCACCTTACGGTACAGTGCCTTGGGCGACATTCCCGTCTGCAGTATGTCGGACAGAATCAGCGTACGTTTACGGCTCTTCTGCTCCTGTCTTCTCGACATGAAATCCAGCGCAATGTCAAGCGATGAGAGGTCGGAATTGTAGCTGTCATTGATGATGACGCACCCGCGCTGTCCCTCCTTGACATCCAGTCTCATCCCCACCGGCTCCAGATTCAGCATCCTCTTCCTGATGACATCGGGGCTGAGGCCCAGATACAGGCATACAGCCAGGCAGTGCAGTGAGTTCTGAACCGATGCGTCATCGATGAACGGTATCGTGTACTCATTGTCAAGTCCGATGAACTTATACCTGATGACAGTCTTGTCTGTCTGTTTGTCTATTCCGCAAATATACAGCGGTTTGTCACTGTTTTTACAGGACCAGGCGATTTCGCGGACGGACAGTACGGAGCGGTTTACGCAATCCTGTATGAACTCATTGTCACCATCGTATATCACCACATCGCAGTTCTGGAAAAGCCTCAGTTTTTCCAGGCACTTTTCCTGAAGCGAAGTGAAATTCTCCTGATGTGCTCCGCCGATGTTTGTCAGGATGCCGATGGTGGGACGAATGATTTTCCAGAGCGGACGCATCTCGCCAGGTTCGGAGATACCAGCCTCGAAGATACCCAGTTCCGTTGCCTCGTCCATCATCCAGACCGACAGTGGCACACCTGTCTGCGAATTGTAGCTCCGCGGAGAACGGGTAATGCGGTAGTTCTCCTCAAGCAGCTGATACAGCCATTCCTTAACCACAGTCTTGCCGTTGCTGCCGGTAATTCCGATGACGGGAATGTCAAAGTTCTGTCTGTGAACCGAAGTAAGTGTCTGCAGTGCGCGCAGCGTATTGCTGACCAGCAGGAAATTCGATTCCTCGTAGTTCTCCATCTTGTCCGGAAGACGGCTTACCACGAAATTACGCACGCCCTTGTCGTAAAGTCCGCGTATGAAATTATGTCCGTCCTTGTTCTTGCCGGGCAGGGCGAAGAATACGGTCTGATGTGGGAAACACAGTGAGCGGCTGTCAGTCAGCAGCCACGAAACCGATGCCGGACAGAAACCGTGTCTGTCAGCACCTATGATTTCGCTTATCTTTTCAATGGAATATGTCATGTCCAAGGTTCTGAAACCATCCGCTAAATTAATAAGTATCTTTGAAAATAATTGATTCGTACACGGAATTGTTGTAGTTTTGTCCGTTTCTTATCGTGATTATGGAGAAGGAAAACAAGTATCCGCTGCTGCAGCGCATTGACAGTCCTGCCGATCTGCGCGGGATGGAGATTGCAGAACTGCCGCAGGTCTGCGACGAGCTGAGGAGGAAAATCATCGATGAGGTTTCAAGGAACCCCGGTCATTTTGCATCCAGTCTCGGTACGGTGGAACTGACCGTTGCCCTGCACTATGTATTCAACACACCCGATGACAGGATAGTCTGGGATGTAGGGCATCAGGCCTACGGGCACAAGATTCTGACCGGCAGGAGGGACAATTTCAACACGAACCGCAAGCTGAACGGCATCAGGCCTTTTCCATCACCCGAAGAAAGCGAGTATGACTCATTTACCGCCGGTCACGCATCGAACTCCATCTCGGCCGCACTCGGAATGGCAGTAGCCAACAGTAGGAACGGTCACGCATCACGACGCACGATAGCCGTCATCGGAGACGGAGCCATGGGAGGAGGACTGGCCTTCGAAGGGCTGAACAATGCGGCATCGACCGACAATGACCTGCTCATCATACTGAACGACAACAACATGAGCATTTCAAGCAGCGTCGGTGGAATGAAAAACTACCTGACCCACCTGCAGACATCACGTTCGTACAACACTTTCAGATACTATGCTGCCCGCATAATGAGCAGGCTCGGACTCCTTGATGACCGCCGCCGTCGCTACATCATACGCAACAACAACCGCATCAAGATGAAACTGATGCATCAGCAGAACATCTTCGAGGGTATGGACATACGATATTTCGGACCGATTGACGGACACAACATCCAGAATCTGGTCCGCGTGCTCCGGAACATCAAGGATATGCACGGTCCCAAACTGCTGCACATACACACCGTCAAAGGCAAAGGCTACGAACCTGCCGAAAAGGCGGCTGCCATCTGGCATGCGCCGGGTCTTTTCGACAAGGAGACCGGCGAGCGTCTCATCAAGGACACCCAAGGCCTGCCTCCCCTGTTTCAGGATGTGTTTGGTGAAACGCTTCTGGAACTGATGAAGATGGACCGCAGGGTCGTAGGCATAACCCCGGCAATGCCCCTGGGCTGTTCAATGAACATTCCGATGAAGGAATTTCCGGACCGTTGCTTCGATGTGGGAATAGCCGAAGGGCACGCTGTCACATTCTCGGCAGGTCTGGCACGCGAGGGGCTGAAACCTTTCTGCAACATCTATTCCTCATTCCTGCAGAGAGCTTACGACAACATAATACACGACGCAGCGATACAGAAACTTGGAGTGACGCTGTGTCTGGACCGCTCCGGGCTTGTCGGAGAAGACGGACCCACGCACCACGGTTCATTCGATTTGGCCTATCTGCGCCCCGTTCCGGGAATAATCATATCATCACCCTTCGACGAGGAGGAGCTGCGGCGTCTGATGTACACGGCATACTGCACGGAGCACGGACCGTTCGTAATCAGATACCCGCGTGGCAGAGGCGTACATCCCGACTGGCGCTGTCCGCTCGAGGCAGTCGAGACCGGAAAGGGCCGCATCATAAAAGAGGGGCGCAACCTGGTCATCCTGTCGCTCGGCCCCATCGGCAATCTGGCAGCCGATGCGATTGCAAGGTTCGAGCAGAGCCATCCGGAGTATTCCATCGCGCTGTATGACATGCGCTTCCTTAAGCCGATAGACACCAGTCTGCTTGACAGGGCTGGAGCCTCGTTTGACCGGATAATCACCGTCGAGAACGGAACCGTCACCGGAGGATTAGGCACCGCCGTCATGGAGTACATGGCCGGGAACGGGATGCATCCCGAAATCAGGCGTATAGGCATACCCGACAGATACGTGCAGCACGGAACGGTTCCGGAGCTGCTCAGCATCTGCGGAATGGACTCCGACGCCATACTTCAGACCATCACAGAAATGCTTGTCTCACCTAAAAGCACCAGCCTATGAGAATAATTATTGCAGGAGCGGGAGCTGTCGGAACACATCTCGCAAAGCTTT
>JAZUJU010000154.1:0-3196 GCA_045642985.1 Bacteroidaceae bacterium
ATCCAAGAAACTGCTTGAGCGTGCCACTCTTCTGGTGTCGCAGGGCAGACGTCCGCGCAGCGAACAGGCCGAGGCTGAATCGCAGCTTGCCAACGACGAGTATATGCTTGCCGATGCCAAGGGACAGGCAGTCCTGGCGCGTGTCACACTGGGACATCTGCTCAATCTTCCCGAAGTGGACGACTTCGTGCTGGCAGGACTGGACGAGCCGTTTTATGACCTTTCGCTGCTTGACCCTAACTTGATTTATAATAATGTTGCTGAAGACTATCCGTCTGTACGCGCCGCCAAGTCGCGCATAGATGCGGGTAAATACCAGCTAAAGGTGGCGCATGCGTCCTATTATCCTCAGATAGCCCTGCAGGGTTATATCAGTACCTTTTACGTCAAGCTGTTCCAGCGGGAACTGAATGTAACCAAGTCATCGCTGAACTATTTCCGTGACCTGATGAACGAGGTCATCAGCATTCAGATAAACATCCCCATCTACCATCATCACGAGGCCCGCAACAAGGTGCGCCGTGCAAACCTGAGCGTGCGGAATATGGAACTGATGCTCGATGACGCGCGTCAGACTCTGCGAAAGGAGATTCAGACAGCCTACTACAATGCCGAGGTTTCACGCAATAAGCTTGAAGCTGCCGACAAGGCAGTGACATCGTCGCTCATCACAGTCGGGTACGAGGAGGAAAGTTACAGCGCCGGACGCAGTAACATCTTTGACCTGCAGTCGGCCCAGCAGAAGAGCCTTCAGGCCCAGCAGAACGCCGTACGCGCCAAGTACGAGTACCTGATACGCCAGCGTATTCTTGACTTCTATTGCAAATAGGCTATGTTCGTTATGACGCGCCGCAAGTATCTGCTGATTCTGGCATCAGTATATCTGCTGGCATTCTGGCTGCTCCGTCTGTTCTTTATAGTCTATAACGGGGCGAATTTCGGTGTAACTTTCGGCAGCGTGCTGGAATCGTATGTGAACGGGCTGCCGTCCGATATCATCACAGTGGCGTGGATTCTGCTGCTGCCGTGGGCACTGGCGACGGTTACGCTGCTCAAACCTGCAATGCTATACCGCCGCTATGTCTATCCCTGGCTGCTTCTGGCCAATATTCTGGTCTGCCTGGCGACATTCGGCGACACTTTTCTATATGAGCACTGGTTCTTCAAACTTCATGCCTATGTGCTGACCTATCTGGTGTCGCCGGACGCTCTCGGGGACAGCCTGTCGCTGTGGGAGAGCATACGCAATTTCGGTACGCCCGTGGTGGTCATGGTCCTTATGAGCTGGCTGACCTGGCGCTACACTCCGATCAGTTTTGCCTGTACGCCGTATCACAAAAGTCGCTGGAGCAGCGAGGAGACCGATTCCCTGGTTGCCGGTGTCATCATCATTCTGCTGATGTCGGTAAGTCTGAGGCGCGATTTTGACATAGGCCGTGCATACCGCAGCGACAATCTGTTCATGAATCATGCGGCAGTCAATCCGCTGCTGAATTTCTCGCTCACAGGAACTGCGCTGATGCACCCGTACGACAGGCAGTACGGATATTTCGATGCAGACGAGGCTGGCAGACGCTTTGAGGGACTTTACCCGTCGGATACCGAGGACATAACCGATACGCTGCTTCGGGCGGACCGTCCGAATGTGCTGTTCATACAGGTAGAGAGTATGGGAGCGCGGTTCATCGAAGCGTTGGGCGGCATTCCGGGCGTCACTCCCGAGCTGAACCGCTGGATGAAGAATGGCATCTGCTTTGACAATGTGTATGCAAACAGTTTCAGGACGGACCGCGCGACGGTCTGCGCCGCCAGCGGATGGCTGGCATATCCGACTGTCGGAGTGAGCCTGAAGCCGGAGATGGTGGCAGGTCTGCCGTCGGTAGCGCGTTCCATGGCTTCGGCCGGCTATTCTACTGAATGGATATACGGCGCTTCGCTTAACGACATGGCGATAGACAAGTATCTTGAGACTACCGGATATCAGAAACAGACATCGTCCGGGGACATCCCGATAGCCGACGAGGACCGGGATATCTGGGGCGTGAACGACAGCATCAGTATGGACTATCTGTATGACAGAATATCGGCTGGAATGCCGGAACCGTGGTTCATAACATACCAGACTATTTCGAGCCACGAACCGTGGACCATATCGTACGGCCCGTTGAAAGACAAGGTGCTGAACTCGTTCGCCTACACGGACCACTATTTGGGCAAACTGCTGGACCGCCTGAGCCTGACGCCACAGTGGGACAATATGCTGATAGTCATTTACGCCGACCACAGCTTTCTCTACAAACAGTCAATGGAGGATCCGGAGTATTTCCACATTCCGCTGCTGCTGACCGGAGGTGCCGTCAAAGAAAGTCGCGTCATTCACACGGTGATGAATCAGAGTGACATCGCAGCAACCGTTCTGTCGCAGTTGCAGATACCTCACACCGATTTCCCGTGGAGCCGCAATGTGCTGAGCGCGAACTACATCTATCCGTTCGCATACAGCAATTATCTGGCCGGAGCGATGTTCAGGGACAGTACAGGGGCCAGCATGGTCGATCTGGTAGCCAACAGGGTGATATCCAAGCCTGCCGACGGCGATGAAGAACGATTTGACAGAATCAGGACAATACTGCAGTACAGCTATCAGTTGCTGTCGCCCAAACGTTGAATAGAACGCAAATGATGCTGGCCGATCACATTTTGCGGAAGTGATCGAGAAGCAATTCCGGAAAATCCGGTATCTCGTCGAATATGGAGTGACCTGTGCCTGGGAAGATTGTGCTTCCGCAGTTGAGCCTTTCAGCAAGACGGCCTGATGCTCAGACCCGGCAGAATCAGCATGTACTTCGGCCCGTTGCCGAATGTGAAATGTTCTGTCAGTTCCAATTACAGTCGTAGAACTATTAGAAAACCTCCGCGCGGAAGACAGACCATCTCCTGCGGAATAGAGACAATGCCCTTGGCCTGGCGTATCAGCCATGGATTTTCCGCATTGCCTGTGTCTGAGAATATGATGCTGTTACGGCACTTGATTTTCAGCTTGGAGAGAGCTGAGATATCGAAAGTCTGTATTTCGTCCAGTCCGTTGATGCCGGCAATGTACCAGGTGTCCCCGCTTCGTCTTGCCAGAACAGCGCCAATACCGGGATAACCTGCAACATAGTGCGTCTCGTCCCAGGCCGTCGGCAGGGTGCTG